>CAMLHT010000001.1 GCA_946479895.1 uncultured Gemmatimonadota bacterium
GCGCCGGGTCCATGTGCCCGGTCGCGACGAGGTCCGCGGCGAACGCCTGGCGGTCACGCTCGAATTCCGGCGTCGCGACGATCGCGGCGCGCAGCGTGTCGCGCTCCGGCGCCATGGTGTCGAGCACCGCCTTCGTGATCGGCGCGTTCTCGACGAGTGACTCCACCACCTTCGGCTGGTTGGCGAAGATCGGGTTCGTGACGCGGATGCCCACGACGATGGCCGCCAGGGTGATGACGACCATGGCGGCGTCGCGGCCGACGATGATGCCGACGCGCTTCCATTTATGGTCGACGCGGCCGCGCCGGGACGGGCCTCCGCCCGCGCGCCGATCGCGCCGTGAACGTCGCTCCGCCGTCGGTTCGGGAACGGCTGGGTCCGGGGTACCGGTGTCGCGTTCGCTCATGCTCGCGCTCGCTGCCTGCAAAGGGGTGCGAGCCAGGTATTGCAACTCGCTGGCCGCTGAGCGTGGGGCCAGCGCCACGCCTGCGGTCGATTCCGCTCGCGTGCCGCGTACGGGCACGCTGCCTGCCTTGTGAAGACGCACTCACAGGAGGCAGCATGCATCTCAATCGAATGATCCGGACCTTCGCGCTCGCCACGATCGTGGTGGCCGGGGCGTGTGGCCGGGACGACAAGACCGCCGACGCCGCACTGCAGAACGACCTGTCGCTCGCCGCGCAGCAGCAGACCACGCTCGATAGCGTCTCGGCGCTCGAGGCCGGGACCGCCGGAGTCGCCGCCGCGAACAACACGACGCTCCGGGCTCCCGCGACGGTCCGCCGGACGACCACCGCCAGCGCGCCGCGCCGCACGACCACCACGCGCCGGTCGAGCGGCTCGACGGCGGGCACCTCGTCGGGCACCGTCACTTCGACCTCCGGTGGCGAGGTCGTCACGGTCACGAAGAAGAACACCAAGCGTGACGCGGCCATCGGCGCCGCGGCCGGCGCGGTCATCGGCGCCACCACGAGCCGCGACAAGGTCAAGGGCGCGGTGATCGGCGGTGTCCTCGGGGGCGTGCTCGGAGGCGTCATCGGCAACAACGTCGACGTCAAGAAGACCACGAAGCCACCCCTGGAGTGATGGAGGGATAGAGGGCCCGGGGGACAGGGGCAGAAGGGTTGGGAGACGGCGCTGAAAGGCGCCGTTTTTCATTCCCCTATCCCCCTATCTCCCTGTCCCCCTATCCCTCTATCCCCCTATCCCTCTACTTTTGCGTCTATGGCGAAAGAAGAACCGATTCAGCTCGAAGGGCAGGTCACCGAAGTCCTCCCGAATGCCACTTTCCGCGTGGAGCTCACCAACGGACACAACGTCCTGGCGACGCTCGGCGGGAACATGCGCCGCTTCCGCATTCGCGTGCTGGCCGGGGACCGGGTCACCATCGAGGTCTCGCCGTACGATCTGACCCGCGGCCGAATCGTCTTCCGTCACAAGGCATAAGCGGGCAGGTCACCGCTCGCGCTCTCGCGCCCCGGCCGGTAATCCGTGTCCCTGCGAATCGAGCGGCTCTCCAAGACATACGCGAACGGCACCGTCGCCCTGCGGGACGTCTCCCTGACGATCCCCCGCGGGATGTTCGGGCTGCTCGGACCCAACGGCGCCGGCAAGTCGACGCTGATGCGCATCCTCGCGACGCTCCAGGAGCCCGACACCGGCAGCGTCTTCCTCGATGACATCGACCTGCTGCGGGAGAAGACGGCGATTCGCCGCATCCTCGGCTATCTCCCCCAGGAGTTCGGTCTCTACAGGAACGTGAGCGCCGAGGACCTGCTCGATCACTTCGCGGTGCTGAAGGGGATCGTGGACCGGAAGGAGCGGAGGCTCATCGTCGATCGCCTCCTGGAGCAGACCAACCTCGCCGGCGACCGCCGCAAGCACCTCGGGGGATACTCCGGCGGCATGCGACAGCGCTTCGGGATCGCCGTGGCGCTCCTGGGCTCTCCCCGGCTCATCATCGTCGACGAGCCGACCGCCGGCCTCGATCCCGCCGAGCGCCTGCGCTTCCTCAACCTGCTGGCGGAGCTCGGACAGCAGGCCGTCGTGATCCTCTCGACCCACATCGTCGAGGACGTCAGCGAGCTCTGCTCCCGGATGGCGATCATCAACAAGGGAGAGATCCGGCTCGAGGCCGATCCGCTTTCCGCCATCGCCGACCTCCGCGGGCGCGTGTACCTGAAGGAAGTCGACCGGTCGGAGCTCGCGGCGTACAACGCATCGCACGCCGTCATCTCCACCAAGCTGCTCGCCGGGCGCACAGTCATTCGGGTCCTTGCCGACGCCGCTCCCGGCGACGGCTTCGCCCCCGTCGATCCGTCGCTCGAGGACGTGTATTTCGCCGCGATGCGGAGCAGGACCGAGCCGGAGCTGGCCGCCGCCCTTCACACGAACCCGTGATGACGACCTTCGCCGCGATCGTGCGGTGGGAGGTGCGGTACTACCTGCGCCGGATCTCGACGTGGGTGTACTTCGGGATCTTCGTCGCGATCGCGTTCCTGTTCATGCTCGCGCTCACGGGCGCGTTCGGCGACGCCGTCGTGATGGGCACGGGGGGAAAGGTGAAGGCCAACGCGCCCCTGACCCTCGCGCAGATCCTGCCGATCATCTCGCTGCTCGGCACCTCGATCACGGCCGCCCTCGCCGGCAACGCGCTCTTCCGCGACTACGACGCCGGCATCGATCCGCTCATCTACACCGCGCCGCTCACGAAGCCCGCGTTCCTCGGCGGCCGCTTCGCCGGGTCGCTGATCGTCAACGCCATCGTGCTGTCGGGCATCGGGATCGGAGCCGCCGTCGCCTGCCTCACGCCGTGGGCGCATCCCGAACGGCTCGCCCCGTTCGACCTGATGTCGTACGTCTGGCCGTACGTCACGCACATCTACCCGAACCTGCTCCTGACGGCGGCCATCTTCTTCTCGCTCGTGTCGCTGACCCGGCAGATGCTGCCGAACTACGTCGGCGGCGCGGTGCTGCTCGTGGGGTACCTGCTCGCCTCGTCGGCCATCACGAACCTCGACAACAAGTGGGTGGGGGCGCTCGTCGACCCGTTCGGCATGCGCGCGATGCGCTACACCACTGAGTACTGGACCATCGCCGAGAAGAACGAGCTGCTGGTGCCGATGAGCGGCATGCTGCTGACGAATCGCCTGGCGTGGATCGCCATCGCGCTGGTCATCTTCGGCCTGGCCTACTACCGCTTCACCTTCTCGCATGCCGTGGCGCAGCGCGCGTCCGCGGCGCCCGCGGGCCCGGCGACGGCAGCGCCGATCATTCTTGGCGCGCCGGTGCGCCTCTCCGACCTGCCGGCCGTGCGGCGGGAGTTCGGGCCCCGCGCGAGCTTCGTCCAGTTCGGGTCCGTGGCGCTGCGGTCGTTCTGGCGCATCGTCCGCAACCGCTATTTCGTCACGATCGTCGTCGCCGGCCTGCTGTACCTCGTCGTCGCCGCCCGCGCCGCCGGACAGATCTACGGCACCACGACCTGGCCGGTCACCTACCAGATGGTCGAGGTGCTCACCGGCACGTTCGGCGTCTTCCTGCTCGTCATCATCGCGCTCTACGCCGGTGAGCTGGTCTGGTCCGAGCGCGACGCGAAGATCGCCGGGATCTACGACGCCACTCCGGTCGCCAGTCCGGTCGTCTACCTCGCCCGCCTGACCGCGCTGTGCGGCGTGATCGCGGTGCTCCAGCTCGTGCTCATGGTGGCCGGGATCATCATGCAGGCCTGGGTCGGCTACCATCGCTTCGAGATCCCCGTCTACCTCCAGTCGCTGCTCGGCGTGCAGTTCGTCGACCTCGTGTTGCTGGCGGTCCTCGCGATCGCCGTCCACGTCGTCGTCGACAACAAGTACGCCGGCCACTTCCTGGTCATCCTGCTGATGATCGCGAACGGGGTCCAGACGTACCTCGGCATCGAGCACAAGCTGCTGGAGTTCTCCTCGGACGGCGGCGCCACGTACTCGGACATGAACCAGTGGGGCCCATTCATGCGGTCGTGGCTGTGGTGGAAGGCCTACTGGCTGGCCTTTGCCGCGCTGCTGCTGGTGATCGTGCACCTGTTCTGGGCGCGCGGCTCGGACAGCGAGCCGCAATGGCGGCTGACGTTTGCGAGACGGCGGCTGGTGGGCCGGGCGCGGGCCGCGGCCATCGGCGGCGCCGCCGCCTTCGCGTCACTCGGCGCCTTCATCTACTACAACACGAACGTCCTCAACATCTATCGCGGCCCCGACGAGACGAAGGACCTCCGCATCACGTACGAGCGGCAGTACAAGCGATGGGAGCGGAAGCCGCAGCCCCGCATCGCGCGGGTGACCATCGCCGTCGACCTCCACCCGGAGACCCAGGGCTTCGCCGCGCGCGGGACCTACGTCCTCCGCAACGTCGATTCCCTCCCGATCGACACGGTGGTAGTGACGCTGAGCGAGGAGCTGACCGGCACTATCGAATTCGCCGGAGGGTCGTCCCACGTGCTCTCCGATCCGCCTCGCGACTTCCACCTGTACCGCCTGGCGAAGCCGCTGGCGCCCGGCGATTCCACGGTGATGAGCTTCGACGTCGCCCTGCGTCCGCGCGGCTTCCCGGAGCAGGTCACGAACACGGCCGTGGTTTCCAACGGGACCTTCCTCGGCAACGGCGCCTTCATGCCCGGCATCGGATACGAGCCGGCGCAGGAGCTGGCCGACGAGGACGCGCGCAAGCGCGCGAAGCTGCCGGAGAAGGACCGCATGCGGCCCCCGACGGATCCGCGCACGCTGCGCCGCAGCTACGTGTCGGCCGACGCGGACTTCATCCGGTTCGACGCCACCGTCAGCACCGTGGAAGGCCAGATGCCGATCACGTCGGGGTACCTCGACAGCACGTGGGTGGCGGATGGCCGCCGCTACGCGCATTACGTGCTCGACGCGCCGATCATCAACCTCTGGGCGTTCCAGTCGGGCAGTTACGCCGTCCGCCGCGATCGCTGGACCGGCGCCGACGGCAGCGCCGTGGACATCGAGGTCGACTACCACCCGCCGCACGACTTCAACGTCGCCCGCATGATCGAGGGCGTGAAGGAATCGCTCGACTACTACACCAGGGCGTTCGGCCCCTATCAGCACCATCTGGTGCGGATCGTCGAGTTTCCGCGCTATGCCAGCTTCGCCCAGTCGCTGCCGAACACGATCCCGTACTCGGAGGCGATCGGCTTCATCGCGCGGCTCGATGACCCGAAGAGCGTGGACTACCCGTTCTACGTCACCGCGCACGAGGTGGCGCACCAGTGGTGGGCTCACCAGGTGGTCGGCGCCGACGCGCAGGGCGCGACCATGCTGTCCGAGACGCTCGCCCAGTACTCCGCAATGATGGTGATGGAGAAGCGGTTCGGGAACGCGAACATGCGCCGCTTCCTGGAGTTCGAGCTCGACCGCTACCTCATCGGCCGCAGCTCCGAGCGCCGCCGCGAGATGCCGCTCGAGCTCGTGGAGAACCAGCAGTACATCCACTACAACAAGGGCTCGCTCGCGATGTACGCGCTCCGCGACTACATCGGGGAGGACCGGGTGAACGGGGCGCTCCGCGGCTTCCTCGCCGCGCACCGTTTCAGGGGGCCACCGTACCCCACGTCGCTCGAGCTCGTGGACTCGCTCGGGGCGGTCACGCCCGATTCGCTGCGCTACCTCATCACCGATCTCTTCGAGACGATCACCCTCTACGAGCTGAAGACCGACTCGATCGTCGTCAACGACACAACGGGCGGACGGTTCCGCGTGGACATCTACGGCACCACGAAGAAGCTGCGCGCCGACTCCCTCGGCGTCGAAGCGGAGACGCCGATGGACGACTGGGTCGACATCGGCCTGTTCAGGAACGCCGAGCGGGGCGACACGCTCGCTGACAAGAACGGCTTGCCGGTCTATCTGCGGAAGCATCGGCTCCGCGCCGGGGACCAGCGCATCACCGTCGTGACGGATGAGCGTCCGATTCGCGGTGGCATCGACCCCCTGCACAAGCTCATCGACCGCCGGGTCGACGATAACACGAAGGGCGTCTACGACCGGACCAGGTCACGGCTCGCAGCCACGAAGGCGCCGGGGAAGAGCCCCTCCGCCCGAAAGCCCTAGCGAGCGGCGCGGGCGAGGCGGTCCCGCACACCGTCCCATTCGCTGCCGGCTGGCGGCGCCTCGACGACGACGATCTCGAATCCCTCGGCGTCGGCACGATGCAGCGTCGCGTACAGGGCGCGCGCGTAGCTCGCGGCGTCGGCGGGCATGCGCCAGACGGCGAACGTGTCCTCCGCGACCGGTGACCGGGCGAGCGCCAGCACGCGGGCTCCGTGCGCCTCCTCGCGCAGCGCGGCCGCGGCCACGTCGTCGGCGCCGGGACCGGCGGTGAGCACCAGCTTTGCCGCCGGCGAGTAGTGCCTCTCCATCATGCCGGGCGAGGCGCGCGCTTCACCCTCCGCCGCGTGACCGCTCGCCATCTCGACCTGGCCAAGGACCGCGCGCAGGGCATCGAGCGAGATCATTCCGGGGCGAAGGATGGTGGGAACGGCTCCGCTCAGGTCGATCACCGTGGACTCGATGCCGACCGACGCCGGCCCGGCATCGAGGATCAGGTCCGCCTCGTCGCCCAGGGCCGCCGCCACGTGATCCCCTTCGGTGGGGGAGAGCCGCATGGACTTGTTCGCGCTCGGAGCGGCGATCGGCCGTCCCGCGGCGGCGATGAGCGCCAGGGCGACGGGATGCGCGGGAACGCGCAGGCCCACCGTCGGCAGCCCCGCCGTGACCTCGTCGGGGATCGACTTCGCCCTCGGCAGCACGAGCGTGAGCGGACCGGGCCAGAACTTCCGCGCGAGGAGATCCGCCGTCTCCGGCCACGCCGTCGCATAGCGGCGCGCGTCGGCGGCGTCGCTGACGTGAACGATGAGCGGATTCCACGACGGGCGCCCCTTCGCGGCGAAGATTCCTGACACGGCCGCGCCGTTCGTCGCATCGGCGCCCAGGCCGTACACCGTCTCCGTCGGAAAGCCGACGAGGCCGCCCCGCCGGATGATCGCCGCCGCCTCGGCGATCGCGGCCGTGTCGATGTTCGCTGGATCCACCCGGAGAACGCGCATCGTCATGAACTTAGCCGCGGGATGCGCGACGCTCCCGCGCCCGCGACTAGTGCCAGCCGGCGAGAGCCACGCGACGAAGGTCGCGACGCAGGAGGACGCGGATTCGCAGGAGAAGGAACAGGGCGACGACACCCAGCGAGACGACGAATCCGGACCAGAGACCGACCTCGCGCATCCCCGTCCCGAAACCCAGCCACGCGCTGACGGGAAGTCCGAGCAGCCAGTAGCCGCCGAGCATCGAGACGAGCGGCACCCGCGTGTCGCCGAGCCCGCGAAGCACCCCCGCGCCGACGGCCTGCCCGCCGTCGAAGACCTGGAAGACTCCGGCGACCGGGATGAGCGCGGCGGCGATGGCGATCACCGCCGGATCGCTCGTCATCATCGCCGCGAGCTGGCGCGGCAGGAACAGGAAGGCGAGCGCCGTCAGGCACATGAAGCCCACGCCGCAGACGTAGGCCGCGTGCGCGGCCGCGCGGGCGCCCACGGAATCACCGGCTCCCACGGCACGGCCCACCCGAACCGACGCGGCAGCGCCGACGCCGAGGGGGACCATGAAGGTCAGCGCCGCCAGCGTGATCGCCACCTGGTGGCCGGCCAGCTCGCGCGTCCCGAGAACGCCCATCAGCAGCCCGATCGCCCCGAAGGCCGCGGCCTCGAGCATCTGCTGCGCGCCGATCGGCATCCCGAGCTTGAGCATGGACCAGAGCGCGACACGGTCGCCGGCGCCGGCGATGACGGGCGAGAGGCGGGGGACGAGCTCCCGGCGCGCGAGGACCAGCAGCGCGAGCGCCATCGCCCATCGCGCGACGGCCGTCGCGATCGCGCTGCCGCGCGCGCCCATCGGCGGGCTGCCGAGATGCCCGTACACGAAGACCCAGTTCAGCGCCGCGTTCAGCAGGTTGGAGACGACGATCGTGCCCACGATCGGCGCGACGCGGCCGAGCGCCTGGAGCGTCTGCCGGAACAGCACGAACGCAAAGAAGGGCAGGACGCCGATCGCCGATATGGTGAGATAGATGGAGGCTTCGCGCACGACCATCTCCGGCTGGTGAAACGCGCGCAGGACCGAGGCCGAGGGCAGCAGCAGCAGGATCGTGACGATCGAGATTCCCAGGGCGAGGATGGCCCCGCGCTGCGTGGCGATCGCGACCGACGCCTCGTCGCGCGCGCCGACCGCCTGGGACACCAGGGGATCGAGAGCCATCAGCGTCCCGGTGCCGAAGATCGAGACGTTGAAGAAGTAGATGTTGCCGAGCGCGACGGCGGCCAGGACGTCGCCGGACACGTGGCCGACCATCAGCGTGTCCACGAAGCCCATCGCCATGATGCCCACCTGCACCACGACCATCGGCAGCGCGAGGACCGCGGTCTCGCGCAGCTCGGACCGCTGGGGCAGCATGGATCTGGTGGCGCGGATCATCTTTCGGGGTGGCGGGAGGCGATCAATGTAAGTCCTCCGTCCATGCCCCCACGACGACGACCATGACCACTCCCAGGCCGAAGCGCACCGCGTCCGAGCACTCCATCGAAGTCCCGCGCACGGCGCGCTACTACGTCCTCGGGGAGGAGGGCGGCCCCGGGCGCGAGCTGTGGATCGTGCTCCATGGCTTCGGGCAGCTCGCCGGCGATTTCGTCGAGTACTTCGCGATCCTGAACGACGGCCGCCACCTCGTCGTCGCGCCGGAAGCGCTCAGCCGCTACTACACGCAGCCGGTCTCGGTGCCGGCGGCCGATCGAAAGGTCGGCGCCACCTGGATGACGAAGGAGGACCGCGACTCGGAGATCGCCGACTACGTCCGGTACCTCGACCTGCTGCACGCGGAGCTCGTGGCGCGGTACCAGCCGAGCCGCACGGTCCTCGTCGGATTCTCGCAGGGCGGGGCGACCGCGACCCGCTGGGCGCTGCGGGGCACGACGACCTTCCACGCCGTGATCCTCTGGGGCGCGACCGTCCCACCCGACGTCGACCTCGCGTCGCTGAACGACGGGCTCCGCGGCGCGACGCTGCGCCTCGTCATCGGACGCTCCGATCAGTACATCCCGCCCGAGGCGCTGGCCGCCGAGCGCGAGCGCCTCGACGCCGCCGGCGTGCGCTACGACGTCGTGGAGTACGACGCCGGCCATTCGATCAAGCGCGCCGTGTGCGCGACCCTCGCCGAGAAGATCGCGGCCGAGCCGTAGGGAATTCCCGAAGGGCCGCGAAGGCGACGCTGAGTCCTTCAGACAGGCGGGTATCCACTACTGTGATACCGCGCATCCGAAGGACTCAGCGTCGCCTCCCCCTGTATTCGCGGCTGCCCTAACGACGCTTCCAGCGATCGAGCTCGCGCCGGTCCTTCTTCGAGGGGCGGCCCTTCTCCTCATACGCGGGCGCGGCCGCGAATCGCCGCTGCGCCGCCACCCGCTCGCGCTCGGCGATGCTCTCCGGCGATTCCGTGTAGAGCGTCTGCGCCACGGCGGCCGACCCCCGCCGTTCGGCGATGCCGGTGACCGTGAGCCGGTACTCCACCGGCCCCAGCCGCAGCCGGATGCGGTCGCCGACCTTCACGGACTTCGACGGCTTGGCGCTCTCACCGTTGATCTCGACCTTCCCGCCGGTCACGGCGTCGGTCGCCTGCGAGCGCGTCTTGAAGAAGCGAGCGGCCCAGAGCCACTTGTCGATGCGGGTGTCGTCGGGTGCGTCGGCCATTCCGGAGGATAATGGGAGTCTGGTATCTGACTCGCGGGTCAGTTATTTTTCCAGACTATGTCCGTCGCAGTCCAACCACGCTGGCGGCGCCTGCCGGAGGAGCGGCCGGCGCAGATTCTCGAAGCGGCGCTCGAGGTGTTTGCCGAGCGCGGCGTCTCCGCCGCGCGTCTCGAGGACATCGGCCGTCGAGCCGGTGTGTCGAAGGCGACGATCTACCTCTACTTCCCCAACAAGGAAGCGCTCTTCCGCGAGGTGATTCGCGCGACCGTCGTCTCGCAGATCGAGCATGGCGAGCGCGACTTCGAGCGGTCGTCCGGGTCGGCGACGGACAGCTACGAGCGCCACATGCGCCGCTACTGGGCATTCATCCGCTCGGCGGAGTTCGCGCCGATCTTCCGGCTGATCCACGCCGAGCTCGCCCAGTACCCCGACCTGGCCCGCTTCTACGCCGAGCAGGTCGTGAGCCGGGGCCACCGGCTCATCGCCGCCATCATCCGCCGCGGAATTGACCAGGGCGAGTTTCGCGAGGTCGATCCTCTCGTGGCTGCGCGCATGCTCTCCGCGCCCTTCGTGATGCACGGCATCTGGTGCCGCCATCGCGATGCGTTCCCGTGGATGGAAAACAAGACCGACGACGACGTGCTCGAGGACCTGATCCGGTTCAACCTCGACGCACTCTGCATTCAATCCGCTCCGCCACCGGCGAAGCGACCGAGAAGGACGAGATGATTACACGAGCATTCTGGATCAGCGCGGCGTGCAGCCTGGCCGCGGCTGGCGCATCCCAGGCGCAGGTCGCGCCGCTACGGCTGACGCTCGGCGACGCCGCGCGCGCGGCCGCCCAGCACAGCGCGGTCGCCGAGATCGCTCGCCTGCGCATCGACGAGGCGCGAGCCCGGGTCGGCCTGGCCCGCTCGGCGCTGCTGCCCACCATCACCGGCGACGTGGTGCAGGCCGGCCGCACCTTCAACACCGCCACCTTCGGCCTCTCGCTGCCCGGGTTCGATCCCAACGGCGAGGTCGAGGGGCCGGTGAACACGATCGATTTCCGCGGACGCATCGGCCAGACGATCTGCGACCAGAGCGCCCGCGCGCGGCTCAACGCCGCGAAGACGGGCGTCTCGGCGAGCACCGCCGAGGCGACGGCCGCCGCCGAACAGTCCGCGGCCACCGCCAGCGTGGCCTACGTGCGCGCGCTGCGCGCCGAGGCGCTGCTCCGGTCACGCATGGCCGACTCCGCGCTCTCCGCCGATCTCCTCGCCATCGCCCGCGACCTGCTCGAGGCGGGAGTGGGGATCGCTCTCGACGTCACGCGCGCCCAATCACAGGTCGCCGGCACGAAGGCCCAGCTGCTCTCGGCCCGGAATGACCAGGCCCGCGCTCGTCTGGAGCTGCTGCGTGCCATCGGACTGCCGCTCGACACGCCCGTGGAGCTTGCCGACACGCTCACCCCGCCATTCACTGCCCAGCAGCCGGATGAGCAGGAAGCCGTCGAGGCGGCGCTGCGGCAGCGGGCCGATGTCCGCGCGGCCGAGGAGCAGCTTGCCGGGATCCGCAGCCAGGTATCGGCGATCCGCGCCGAGCGCCTTCCCTCGCTCGGCGTCGTCGCCGACCAGGGGCTGATCGGAAAGAATCCCGCGCACGTCCTGCCGACGTACACGTGGGGGCTCCAGCTTTCGATTCCGGTGTTCGACGGCGCGCGTCGCGCCAGCCGCATCGCCGAGCAGTCGACCCTCGCCCGCGAGGTCGAGGTTCGCGAGCGCGACCTGCGCGCGCAGATCGCCGTCGAGGTTCGCGGCGCGCTGCTCGACCTCGGGTCGGCGCGCGAGCAGGTGGAGGCGGTGCGTGAGCGGGTCCGGCTCGCCGAGCAGGAGCTCGCCCAGGCCCGCGAACGGTTTTCGGCCGGCGTCGCCGGCAACGCGGACGTCATCACGGCGTCGCTTTCGCTGTCCGCGGCCCGGACGTCGCTCGTCGACGTCGAGGCTGCGTATCAATCCGCGCGCGTCGCGCTGGCGCGCGCGCAGGGAACACTCACCACGATCAGGTAGCCGCCCGGCGGCACGACGCACATGGCAACAGCGGTGGAAAACGAAAGAACGGCCAACCTCACGGTCGAAAGCGAGCCGGCGCCTCCGCGGCGCAAGCCGCCGATCATGCCGATCATCGGCCTGGTCCTCCTCGCGATCGGCGCCTGGTGGGGCTTCGGGAAGTGGAGCTTCTCGCGGACGCACGTGTCGACCGACGACGCGGCGGTCGACGGGCACATCGTGCCGGTGCTCGCCAAGGTCGGCGGCTACGTGCAGAAGGTGAACGTCGCCGAGAACAGCCGCGTGAGCGCGGATTCGGTGCTCGTCCAGATCGATCCCGCGGAATACGCGGTGAAGCTCGCGCTCGCCGACGCCGATCTCGCGGCGGCTCGCGCGGCAACCGGCGCGGCGGGCCTCACCGGCCAGGCCGAGGCGGCCGTGCTCTCCGCGGCGGGCCAGCAGGCGTCACTCGAATCGCAGATCGATGCGGCGAGGGCGGCGGATGCGAAGGCGAAGGCCGATCTCGCTCGCATGAAGGAGCTCGCCGGAAAGCAGATCGTCTCGCGCCAGCAGCTCGACGCCGCGCAGGCGGCCGCCGACGCTGCCGCCGCGTCGCTTCAGGCGCTCCAGCGCCAGGCCGGCGCCGCCGGCGCCGCGGTGACCAACGCCCACGCCGGCGTCCGACTCGCCGCGGCCCGGCTTCAGGCGGCGGCAGCCGCCCGCGAGAACGCCGCGCTCCAGCTCAGCTACACGAAGGTCGTCGCTCCGGAGGCGGGCATCGTCTCCAGGAAGCAGGTCGAGCCGGGCCAGCTCGTGCAGGCCGGCCAGCCGGTGCTCACGATCGTGGCCGACACCGGCGTCTGGGTGACCGCGAACTTCAAGGAGACGCAGCTCTCGCGCATCCGCGTCGGCCAGGAGGTCGACATCGAAGTGGATGCCTACAAGGGCCAGGTGGTGAAGGGACGCGTCGAAAGCGTCAGCGCCGCGACGGGATCACGCTTCGCGCTGCTGCCACCGGACAACGCGACCGGCAATTTCACCAAGGTCGTGCAGCGCGTCCCCGTGCGCATCGCGATCACTCAGGGACTCGGCGCCGAGCATCCGCTCCGGCCGGGAATGTCGGTTCTCGTGAATGTCGTGACGAAGTAGCGCCACAGCCGGGCACGGCGATTGCGATTCCCCTGTCGCGCTTGGTCGAGTATCGAACTCGGCCATCTTCTGGCGGCTGGGTATGGATCTGGAGAGCGGGCGGTATTACGCGGTTCACTTCGAGAACGTCGTGACCGCCGTTGACTACTGTTCCGAGATGGTGCCGCACGTGGTCAGGCGGCTTCGCTCGGGGAAGGCCGAGGGGATCGACGCACCGGCCATCTGGTTCTCGAAGCTCGCCGGGTCTCCAGGCTCAGCGAGCGGCGGCTGCGACCTGCTGATGACGCGCGGGGCGGTCCTCGCGGCGCTCGAGGGAGGGCTGCGGACGCCCTCGCCCGGTCCAGCGATGCGGACCGCGCTCCCCGCGGGCGCGGTGCTCGTACTCGGTGAAGACATGCGCCAGGCGCCGATCCGCGCGCGCGGGCCGCGTCCCGCCGACGCCGGGAAGATCCTGGATCAGGTCATCCAGCTGTCGGCCTGAGAGGGGCGCGGCCGCGCGCCTCGACAGGCCAGCTGCGCTCCACCCGATTGCCGCGGACGCCGTGCATCGTGTCGTTGAGGTGGACGACAATACACACGTGGTTGGGAATGACCCGCACCACCTCGCCGACGCGCGGTTTCCACGACGAGCGCGAGAGGTCGAGCAGCCCATGCTCTTCGGACATTCCCTTGACCACGACCTCCGGATGCTCGAGCAGCGAGCCGAACCCGCCGCCGGCATCCGTGCCGCGCATCGGCTCGCGGCCAAGCGCCTTCGTCCCGGCGTCGATCACCGCCTGGCCGGCGACGGCGGTGCTGATCACCGTGGCGAGGACGGTGAACGCGCAATCCTCCCACGAACACGCCCCGATCTCGGCGGTTGTGCGGTCGTTGTACACGTAGGTGCCCGGGCGGATCTCGGTCACCCCGTCCAGGCGGTGTGACTGCCAGAGCGTCGGCGTCGAGCCGCCGCTGACCACGCGTGGCGCCGCGCCGCCTGCCTCGAGCGCGTCGAGCGTCTGGCGGAGGAGCGCGTTCAGCTTGCCGATCGCCTCGTCCTGCGCGGCCACCGGCTCGCGCACGTGGCCCGGGTAGAACGCGATCCCCTCGTACGTCAGCGAGCGTGATCGATGGATGCGCTGCGCGAGCTCGAGCGCGGCGGCGGCGTCGCTTACGCCCACGCGATGCATCCCCATGTCGATCTCGACGTAGACGCCGGTCTGCCGCCCCGCATCCGTCGCCGCGCGCTCCATCGCCTCGACTGCCTCCATGGAGTCGAGGGCCACGGTGACGCGAGCCGCGGCCGGCAGTGCCGCGATTCGCGCCGCGCGCGCGGCGCCCACCGGTGGATACGCCACCAGGATGTCGCCGCTCACCGCGCTCATGACCTCGGCTTCACGCGGCGTGGCACAGGTGACGCCGGCCGCCCCGCGCCGCATCTGCTCCGCCGCGATCCACCCGGTCTTGTGAGTCTTCACGTGTGGCCGCAGCGCGAGGCCGTGCGAAGTTGCGTATGCGGCCGCGCGGTCGAGATTACGCTCGAGCCGATCGAGGTCGACGATTGCCGCCGGTGTTTCGAGTTCGTGCAGACTGGTCATCGGAATTCCGCGCTCGTGTCCTGCCCAACGCTAACCCTCCGGAGGTCCACCCGCATGACTCCCCGCTGGTCACCCGTCACGCTCGGCGGCGACGCGCCCGCGCCCGCCGGCGCCTACAGCCCCGCGATCCGCGCCGGCGACTTTCTATATGTATCGGGCCAGGTGCCACGCGACCCCCGGACCGGCCAGACAGTCGGCGCGACAGTGGAGGAGCAGACGGCACAGGTGGTGAAGAACCTCGAGGCCGTGCTGGCTGCCGGCGGCGCGACTCTGGGCGACGTCATTCAGTGTACCGTGCACCTCGCCGATCCGGATCTCTGGACCGCGTTCAACGAGACCTACAGGTCGCTGATGCCGAAGCCGTATCCCACGCGGACGGCGGTGGGCGCGTCGCTCCGGGGATTCCTCGTCGAGATCACGGCGGTCGCGTACCTGGGGAAGTAGAAAAGTTCCATTGTTCCACTGATGCACCGATCCACCGATTCACTGACCCACCGCCCTTAACACCTCCGCGCAGCCTGCGTCTCATCTGCAGCGTGCCGATTCACGGCACGAACCAACTTGCAGTGAGGTTCAAGATGCGTCGTTCCCTGACTGTTGCATTGATCGGCCTTGCCATCGCCGGCACGACGACCGTGGCGTCCGCGCAGGGCCGTGGAGCCGGTCGCGCCGGGGCGGGCGCCCGTAATCCGGCCCGCGCCGGGGTGATGGATACCGCGCGCATGCGCCGAATGGATTCGATCCGCGTCGCCCGTGGTGACTCGCTGCGGCGACTCCCTGACTCCGTTCGCAGGCACCGTCTCGACTCCCTTCGCGCGGCTGGCGTCATCGACGGCCGTGGTCGCGGACCCGGCGGCCGGATGGGCCCGGGTGGCCGTGGTCGCATGGGTGGCCCCGGCGAGATCGCCGGCGCGCGTGGTGGCCTGGCGGGCATCAAGCTGAACGAGAACGAGAAGGCGGCGGTGAAGACGATCACCGCGAAGTACCGCGACGAGATGAAGCAGCTGCGTGACGCCAACCAGGGCGCTGCGCGCGGACAGAACGAGCAGCTTCGCTCGCAGATGATGGCCATTGCCGAGCGCGAGCGTGCCGAGATCCGCGCGGCCCTGACGGCCGAGCATCAGGCGCAGTTCGACGCAAACGTCGCCAAGGGCCCTGGTCGTGGTCGCGGCGCGCCGGGGGCTCGTCCGGGCCGTCCGCCGGTTGCCTGAAAGTCGAAGTGACGCAGGAGCCTCCCGAGGGGTCGGCGAGGTGTAGGAACGGCGGTGCGTGATCACGGACACGGGTGGGTGTTCGCGGGTCCCCCGCCTCGGCAGCGGCTCTCAGCTGAAAGGCTGGGGGCCGTTGTCGTTTTCGGGCAGTTAAACGGCGCCAGAGCCCCGTTAATGGCGGGGTCTGCAACGAATTGTGACTGGACGCACATGCTGCTCAGGCGCCAATTTTGGTGACCCGGAAGCCGCCCCCGGCACCCACCCATGCGATTCTCCTACGCCGCCATCATGCCGTTGGTGGGCGCGCTTCTCCAGCTTGGGGGTGCCGCGCTCCTCGTCGGCTTTTTCGTGCTGCTGAGGAGGTACGTGTTCCGGCGGCCCTATTTCAGCGCGTGGCTGACCGCCTGGGTGGCGATCACGACCGGCATGCTCGCGCTGGTCATTCGCTGGTTCCTCGACGGGCGTCTCGGGCCTTCGCTCCCCGATGACTCGTTCGTCGTCCGGACGCTCTTCTTCGTCTACCAGGCGGCCAAGCTCCTCGCCTTCATCTTCTTCCTCCGCGGCACGGTCATGTACGTGGCGGGGGGCGGGGCGAGCGGCGTCATCGGCCGGCGGGCGCTGATCGCGACCGCCGTGGTCATCGCCGGCGCATCGGCGTATCTCGCGCGCTGGGGCCTGAACGAGATGGTGATCTGGCAGAGCCTCTTCGCGGTGCCGGTGCTCGGGTACTGCGGGTCGGCGCTGCTGTGGCTCCCGCGCTCCCGCCGGACGCTCGGCACGGTGACGACAGGCGTCGGATTCTCGCTGCTCGCCGGGTTGTGGCTCGTGTACGGCGGCGCGTTCGCGCTGTCGATCGGCCACGCCGACACGCCGCTCGCGTCGGCGGCGGGGACCCTCATCGCCGTCAATCCGTACTGCGACCTCCTGCTCGACGTCATGCTCGGCTACGGAATGGTCGTGATGCTGATGGAGGACGCCAAGCGGGAGGTGGCCGACGCCCAGATGGAGCTCCGGCTGTCACACGACCGCCTCTCCCGCGCGGCGATGTTCGATTCGCTCACCGATTCGCTGAACCGCCGGGCCTTCGTCGAGGGCGTCGGCCTGGAGATGGCTCGCGCCACCTTCGGCAGTGTCGTCATCGCCGACGTCGACAACCTGAAGCAGGTGAACGACACGCACGGCCACGCCGTCGGCGACCTCGTGATCCGACGCTGCGCGGACGTTCTCCGCTCGGCGCTCCGGCCGTACGACAAGCTCTATCGGTGGGGCGGGGACGAGTTCCTGCTCGTCGTCCCGTCCGCGCATACGCGCGACATGCTCGATCGGCTCCGCGCCGCCCTCATGACCGCCGAAGCGATCGAGTCGCCCATGGACGGCCGGGTGGTGAAGCTCGAGGTGAGCATCGGCGGCGCGGATTACGCGAGCGCGGAGGAGATCCACGCCGCGATCGATCGCGCGGACCTCGCGATGTACGACGACAAGAGCCGCCGCAAGGGCGAGCCGCGCAACTCGCCCGCGGCGATGCGGCTGAGCTACATCTCCTCGCTTCGTTAGCTCCCCGCCACCGAAGGCGAGCTTCCGGCGTATCCGGCCTGGTCCTTGTGGTACGGTAAGTGATTCATTCCGGCGCATGATGAATCCCCGTATCGCCGTATTGGCGCTCCTGACCGCGTCGTTCGCCGCTTGCGCCTCGCAGGAGTCCTCCGCCGGCGGCGAAGTATCCCAGCAATCCAATGACGAGCTGGAGCGTGCGATCGCCGCCGACACGGGCCTTCGTGACGCCGTGAAGGCGATCGAAGCCGGACATCCATGGAAGGCGACGGTGGCGCTCGCGCCCCGGCTGGGTCAGAAGAAGCCCGCCACCATGCTCATCGCCGCCCGCGCGGCCGCGGCATGGAATGGATGGACGGAGGTGGAGAAGCTGCTCGCCCGGGAGCCCTGGATCGACACCGCCTTCGCTGGCGAGGCGCGCGAGCTGCTCGCCCGCGCGGCACTCGATCGCAACGCGAAGGAAGAGGCGACCACCCACGCCGAGGCAGCCCTGAAGCAGGCGACGAACCCGGCCGACCGTGGCGCCCGGCAGGTTTATTACGCGCGGGCGCTCGACCGCGCCGACCAGACTGATAGCGCTGCGGCCCTCTACCGCGCGGCGGCCGGAAATCTTCCCGCAGCCGCGGACTGGCTCCGGTTGCGGGCGGCCGGCACCGAGCGCGATCCCTCGCGCCGGTCGCGCGACCTCGACGCCGTGAAATCCGCGGTGGCCAGGGCGCGCGTTCCCTGGACCGACGCCCAGGCGCGGGAGCGCTTCGGCGACGTCAGCGGCGCCATCGAGCGTTTCACGGCGCTCGGCGCGAGGCTGACCGCACTCCGGCTGCGGCTCGCCGCGGCGGGGGACGATGCCGGACGCCTTGCGATCAAGGACAGCATCATCGCGTTCCTGCGGGCGGGCCCGACGCGCGACGAGACCCGCCAGGCGGTGCAGATTCTCGACGACTCCCGCCTGACGCTCACGCCCGCCGACGAGTTGGTGATCGCGCGGGCGCTCGCTTCGCCCGGACCGTTGCCGCGGGCGCTCACGGGCTTCGCGGCCGCTGCCCGCGCTGGATTGCTGGGCGCCGAGGACCGTCTCCAGTATGCGCTCGTGCTGTCGCGCTCGGGCCGCACGCGCGAAGCGATGGCGCGCCTCGATTCGATCCGGGAGCCGGCGTCAGTTGCCGCGCGCGCCGCGTATCAGCGGGCCCGCATCGTCATGAGCGCCTCGGGCGCGTCGGCGGCAATGCCGGCACTGCGCGCGGTCTCCACGCGCTTTCCCGCCGAGGCCGAGAATGCCGCGGCGGCGCTGTACCTCCTCGCCGACCTCTCGACGGATGCCGGCAACGAGTCGGCGGCGAGCGCGGCTTACCGGGAGCTGTACACGAAATATCCGAAGTCCTCCCGCGCGGACGACGCGCGCTTCCGGGCGGCGATCCTCGATCTCGTCGGCGGGCGGCCCCGCGTAGCGGCCATGGCCTTCGACTCGCTGGTCTCACTCTTCCCCCGCTCGAACGAGCGCACCGCGGCGAAGTACTGGGCCGCGCGCGCCTGGTCGCGGGCCGGCGATGAGCGCCGGGCGAAGACGACCCTCCAGGAGATCCTCGCCGATCAGCCGTCATCGTACTACGGGATCGTGAGCGCCCGGCGCCTGAAGCAGGCGCCGTGGAAACCGGCGCAGGCCGCCGACAGCTTCGCGACGCCCGCATCCGTGACCGAGACCTTTGCCCGCGTGGAGCTGCTCGAGACGCTCGGCATGGACACCGAGGCCGGCTTCGAGCTCGATGCACTCGAGGACAGCGCGGGCACCTCGAAGGCGTCGGCGCTCGCGATCGCGAACGCCTTCCGCGAACACGGCTACGGACCGAAGGCGATCCGCATCGGGACGAAGCTCATCGAGCAGGGTGAGCGCGACGCGCGCGTGTATCGTCTCGCCTGGCCGGTCATCGACCGGGAAGAGCTCGAGCGGAATGCCCGCGCGAACAAGCTCGATGCGGCCCTCGTCGCCGGGTTGATCCGGCAGGAATCGTCGTTCTACCCGAAGGCGCTCTCGGTCGCGAATGCCCGTGGCCTCATGCAGGTGCTGCCGTCGGTGGGCGCCGAGATCGCGCGGTCGCTCCGGTACCCGGTCTGGTCGCCGGCGCTTCTCTACGACGCGGACGTGAACCTCCAGATCGGCACCGCCCATCTCGCCGCCGCGACCCGGCAGTACGACGACATCGTCCGGGTCCTCGCGGCCTACAACGCGGGTGGCTCGCGCGTGGAGCGCTGGTCCCGCAAGCCGAGCGCGTCGGACGACGTGGAGCTCTTCGCCGAGCAGATCCCGTTCGTCGAGACGAGGGACTACGTCCGGATCGTGCAGCGGAACGCCGAGATGTACCGAGCGCTCTACGGGCTGAAGTAGGCCGTCCCCTCCAGGCAGGAGATCGATCCATTCAGGCGCCCAGTCACCGCGCCCGAAAGCCCTCTCGTGTGGACGGTCCACTAGTCAGCGCGCCCGAAAACCCTCTCGTGCGGACGGTCCGCCACGGTCTCGCACCGAAGAGAACTGAAGGAACGGAAACTCGATTGTCGGAGGTGACGATCGTGGTTCGGTCCGTTCCGTTTGTTTCCGTGCGAAAACAGAGCAAGCCATGCCGGAGAGTGGTCAGCCGCGCCCGAAAAGCGCCGGTGGGCGAGCCAGGAAAAAGCGCGGGGCGATCGTCTGCAACGATCGCCCCGCGCCTGGCCCGCTGAGCGTTGTCTTACCAGCCCGGCGCCAGCTGGAAGCCCCAGACCCAGTTCTTCTCCGGGCGCTGGAACGGGTGCGCCAGGTACGCCTCGAAGATCAGGTACCCGAGGACGTTGGCGCGGAACGAGACGCCCGTGCTGAACACCGGGATGCGGTCGGTGCACACGATGAACTGCGACGTGCCGCCGGTGGCCGCTGGATTCGTGCAGTCCGGGTTCGCCGTCGCGCTGCCCGACCGCGCGAACCGGAAGTCCGGGTTCTGGTTCGCGGCGTACGCCACGCCGGCGTCGAAGAACGGCGACACCTCGAGCGGGATCAGCGGGAAGTTGATCAGCCCGAACTCCGGCGATCCGAGGAGCGGAACGCGGAACTCGGTGTTCGCCACGATGACGCGGCTGCCGAGCAGCCGGTCGAAGACCGGGCAACCCGACTGCGCCGTCTTGACGCACTCGTTGGCGGAGATGGACCCGTAACCGTATCCGCGGATGAAGGTCTCCTCACCGAGGAAGATCGGCCACAGGCGCGAATCCTCGGCGTCGGCGCCATAGCGCCCGTAGTGCATGCCGCGGAATGCCAGCGAGAACGGCCGCATGAAGAAGTAGCGGCGGTAATCGGCCGTGACCGTCTGGAACGTGAAGTCGCCGATGACCGGGGAATACCCGAGGCGATAGCGCTCGCCGGCAACCGGCGACGTGTAGGCCGCGAACGAATTGTCGCCCACCAGCGCCACCGACGGCTCGGCGTACGTGATCGCCCGGTCGGTGCCGAGAAGGTCCGACGCGTCCGATCGCACCTGCTCGTACAACGTGTTGCCGACGAAGGTGTACCGGATGATCTCCTGCGAGTAGTACTGGTGCGTGCCGCTCAGCGACGCCTCGAAGCGGCGCGTCGTCGAGAAGGGGTACTGCGTGAAGAAGGACGCCTGGTCGAGGTAGATGCGCTGGAGGACGAGGTAGATGTTCTGCGCCGCCGTCGGCCCCGCGTTGGTGGTCACGACGGTGTCCTTGCCGAACGATCCACCGGAGAGATACGGCATGTGCTGCGCGCCGACGCCCCAGTTCCAGCGGTCGCGCAGGCTGTAGTACTGCACCGCGCCGCCGATGTCCTTGACGCTGCCGTTGGCCTGGATCGCGCCGAAGATCTGGCGGTCGCCCAGCTGGTCACCCCAGAGGGCCGAGACGCCACCAACCACGCCGGCGCCAAACGGGCCGCCGATCGACGCGCCGAGCTGCGGCTGGCCGATCGCGTCGAGCTGGAACGACGAGCGGTAGGCGGTGATCTCGAAATCCGATCCCGACGGCAGGCCGTCGAGCGGGTCGGCCAGGTACCGCTGCACGAGGCTGTTCGGCGCGTACGGCGGCAGCTCGCTGAGCGCGGCGCCGCTGGTCAGCCCCGTCTCCGGCGTTCCGACCAGTTGCGACGGATCGAAGGCGAAGATGCCGAAGCCCTGGTCCTTGAAGACCGTGAAGGCCATCCGGCCGCTCGCCCGCGCCACCGACATCGCCGGCGAGTCGGACGTGATGCCGCTGATGCCGGTGGCGACCCTCGAGAGACGGAAGGTCTGCCCGGACGCGAGGTCGAGGCGATAGATGTCGGGAATGCCGTCCTGATCGGAGATGAAGAACAGGTTCCGGCCATCCGGCGAATACTGCGGATTGATCGCCCGGCCGCGCGGGAAGGTCGCGAGCGTGCGGATCGCCTTCGTCTCGAGGTCCATCGTGGCGAGCTGCAACTCGCCCCACTTCATCGTCTGGAAGTCGGTGGACGCGCGATCGGTGGACCACGCGATGCTCTTGCCGTCAGGCGAGAACGTCGGCTGGAAGTCCGCGAAGCGGTCGTTCGTCAGGCGCGAGATCCGGTCGGTCGTCAGGTCGAGCAGGTACAGGTCGCCCGCGCCGCCTTCCTGGCCGGCGATCAGCAGCGTCCGGCCGTCCGGCGACCACGCGACGCTGCTCACCGCGCCGACGTCGCCGAGCGAGATGCGGCGCTCCACGTCCGCCGATCGCGTGTCGAGGATCGCGATCTGGTTGTCGCCGTTGGCGTAGGCGACGAAGGCGAACTTCGACCCGTCCGGCGACCAGTCGCCCGAGGAGTTGATGAAGCTGATGGCATCGATGTGCCGGTCGCTCGACGAGGACGCGAGCTTCTTGATCACCTTGCCCGTCTGGGCGTCGGCGAGATACAGGTCGATGCCGAAGAGCCCGCGGCTCGAGAAGAACGCCACGAGCCGGCCGTCGGGGCTGATGGACGGCGAGACGTTGTAGTCGTTGCTGCGGGAGAGCGGCACGACGGGGCGGCCCACCGAGTCCGGATGCGTACGCGACTGCGCCGTGGCGAGATACGTCGCCTTGTTGGCCGCCGCCCACTCCTTGGAGAGCGAGTCACTGTTCATGCCCAGCACGCGGATGAGCGCCTGGTCCCAGCCGAGGCGCAGCGACGTGCGGTACACGTCGACGACGGCGCGATCGCCCCACCGACCGCCGACGTACGCCCACAGCGCCTCGCCATAACGGTAGGGGAAGAAGCGCGGGTCGGTGGTCAGCTGGTTGATCGTCGGGAACTTGTCGCGCATCACCGCGTCGCGCATCCACATCGCCGTCAGCGGGTCGTTGCGGCCGACGGAGAAGTGCTCCGCCATGCCCTCGATGAGCCAGAGCGGCAGGGCGTCGAGGCGCTGGAGCCCGCCGGCGCCCTCGGCGATGTTGTACTGGAAGACGTGCACCAGCTCGTGCCCGAGCACGTGATCGTTGTTCTTGTAGATGCCGGTGAACGGCATGATCACGCGGGTGTGCAGGCCTTCCGTGACGCCGCCCGTGCCTTCCTCGAGCTGCTCGGTGATGACGTTGGTCTGCTGGAAGTCCGGCGCGTCGGCGTAGAAGATCAGCGACTTGCGGTCGAACGCGTGCCGGAAGGTCTCCGAGTGCCGCGAATACCAGCGCTCGGCGAGCCGCGCGCCGTCATGGACGAGCAGCGACTCCGCCGGATAGAAGAAGTTGTCGAAGTGCTCCGAGCGCAGGATCCGCCACTTGAAGGACTCGTACTGGACCTTGTTGCGTCCGAAGTAGCCCTGGGCCACGGAGGTGGCCGGTAGCGCCGAAAGCGCGGCGGTAGCGACGACGAGGAGCGTCGCCAGCCGGCGGAATGAGAATCGGGTCATGCATGCCCCGCGGGATTCCCGCAGAAAGGTGTCTTTCCGGATGCACGACGACCTGGACTCCGCCGGGCCCCAGACAACATGGCGGGGGGGCAAACGACGTGCCCCCGGGTGGGTGGCATCCGCCGACGCGCGCAGCGCGCGCACCGGCCCAATGCTGCATTGCAGGAACGAAAGCGTACCCGGCTGAGCCGTCAAGAGTTCCCCCGCGTGATGGGTGTGGCGCTTGTGGGACCGGTCACCGTCCTGCACGTTGGGGCGCGCGTTTCCCCTACGCTGAGACACCCGGGACCGCATGCCCGCCCGTCGCTCATACAAGCAGACACTCTTCGACCGCCACGGCCCTGACGCCGGCCTCTACCTGCGGTCGCTCTGGTGGTCCATGGCGGCCGGAGGCCTGAGCTTTCCGCTGTTTCTGGCGATCGGCGGGAAGATGGAGCTGTCCGTCGTTCCCCGGCTTGCCCTCACGATCGTCGGCTCGGTCGTGATGACCTACGTGACCTTCCGCGTCACCGTCAGCCTCCTCGACCGGACCGAGGCCGGCGTGCACAACGTCCTCGCCGGAGGCAGCAGCACCCCGTACACCGAGCAGCATTCGTATCAGCAGGCCCTGGTGATGCAGGGCCGCCTCGACGAGGCCCTCGAATCACTCGAGGCGATCATCGCCGAAGCCGGGTCGACCGTCGACGTGCGCATCCGGGCCGCGGAGCTGTACGCGAGGGAGGCGAAGCGGCCCGACCGCGCCGCCGAGCTCCTTCGCGAGGCGATCCGGCATCCGCAGTGCACGCCCGGCGAGGAGGTCTATGCCGCCAACCGGCTCGCCGACATCCTCAGCGGTCCGCTCAACCAGCCGGGCCGCGCACTCGTCGAGCTGCGACGCCTCGCCGATCGCTACACGGGCACGCCGGTCGGCGATCGCGCGCGCGACGCGATTCGCGCGCTGAAGGCCGTTCAGGCCGGGGAGGAAGGCGATCTGTACACGCGCGCCGAATAGCGCGAGGGTCTGCTAGCGCAGGGAAATGACGAGCCCGCCCCAGGGCCAGTTGTACGTGTGCAGCGTCTCCGTGGTGGCGAGCCGGCGAACCTGACGGATGTCGATCGGGCGGAGGTTCCGGAGATAACCGACGCCGAAGGAGCGCGTGTTCCCCTCGATCCAGACGCCGAGCGTCGGGCTCACGCCGTTGACCGGGCCGCCGCGCGGGAGCAGCCAATCCGGATGGAGAGCCGAAATGGCGTCGTAGACCGTCGAGAACGACGGATTGCGCAGCTCGGTCGTGTCCATGATGGACCGGTCGCGCCGGGGGGCCGCGGTCGTTCCATCCTCCCTGGGCCGCGCGGTGCAGGCAGCTGCGACAAGCAGGAAGGAACCGACGACGATGGCGCGGACGAGGACGCTGGCTGGACGATGGCGCATGCCGAAAAGCTAATCGAACGAGTCCTTGCGCCTGCCTTCCTTCTTTTTCGAGCGCAGCTTCTTCGTCTCCAGACGCTTCTCCTTCGACGCCCGCGTCGGCTTCGTCGGGCGGCGCTTCCGGGCCACCTGCATCGCGCCGCGCACGAGCGAGGCGAGGCGCTCCTCGGCGGCCACCCGGTTCTGGAGCTGGCTCCGGCGATTCCCGGACACGACCCGGAGCATCCCCTCCGAGTCGATCCGGGCCATGAGCTTCGCCCGGATCCGGGCCTTCTGGGTGTCGTCCAGCGCCGGCGATCGCTCGAAATCCCACAGCAGCTCGATCCGGGTGGACGAGGTGTTGACGTGCTGCCCGCCGGCACCGCCGGAGCGTGACGCGCGATACACCAGTTCCGACCTCGGAACTGCAATAGTCTCAGTGACTTGTAGGAAGTCGGTCATCCTGGTGGCCGGGTTGGAAACGGGGGGCTGTCCAGATCGTCCTCCATCGTACTGGCAGATTGCGAGCCCGGGGTCGAGGCTGGTGTCTCGCAGTTTGCAACTCCGCAAGGCCTTTGCGTCACTCTCCGTCGTCCCCCTCCCAGAAGGCTCTCCAGGCGATCATGGATCCCCGCCGCTTGCTGCGGTGGATCTACATCGGCCGGATGACGATTGCCAGCGCGATCTTCGTCGCGGCGGTCTTCTCGTGGTTCCGGGTGGACGAGCACACGACGCTCCTCGCGTCCCTGGCCTTCGTCGTCTCGGCCACGGTCACGGCGATTTCGGCCGGCTACAGCTCGGTGAACCGCGGCCCCCTCAGCCGCACCTTCCTCTACCTCCAGTTCATCTCCGACCTGCTGCTGGTCACCGTCGTCGTGCACACGACGGGTCCGGCCGGCGTCGGCGGCCCGACCGCCTTCTCGGCGCTCTACATCCTCGTCATCACGATGGCGGCGCTGCTGCTTCCCGAGCGGAGCAGCCTGCTCATCGCGGCCCTGGGCATCGTCCTCTACTTCACCGACATCGCGCTCTTCCAGCCCGAGCTGGCCGAGGACCACTGGTTCTACGTGCAGCTCGCGCTCTTCGCCGTCGTGGCGCTCAGCACCGCCGCCCTCGCCGAGCGGCTGCGCAAGGGCACCGAGGGCACCGCGCTGCTCGCCGCGCACCTCGAGCAGGTCCGGCTCCGCGCCGAGGACATCCTCCGCAACATCAACAGCGGCGTCATCACCATCGACGGCGCCGGACGGCTCCTCTACGCGAACTCCATGGCCGAGCGCCTGCTCGACATCTCGCTGGCGTCGCAGGTGAATCGCGAGGTGCTTGGCCGTCTTCGCGAGCAGGCGCCCGAGCTGGCCCTGGCGCTCGAGCGATCGGTGCGCGACCGCGCGCGAACCAACCGCGCCGAGTCCATCGTCGTCATCGGCGGCCGGGAGTTTCCCATCGGCGTGACGACCACCTACATGGAAGACGCGGCGGGCAACCTCTCCGCGACGGCGATCTTCCAGGACATCTCCGACTCCAAGCGCCTCGAATCGCTGCGCCTGCGCGCCGAGCGGCTCGAAGGCATCGCCGAGCTCAGCGCGTCCCTCGCGCACGAGATCAAGAATCCGCTCGCGTCCATCCGCAGCTCGGTCGAGCAGCTCGGACGCCTCCCGCACCCCGGCGAGGACGAGCAGGCGCTCGCCAGCCTGGTCATGCGCGAGAGTGACCGGCTGTCGCGGCTGCTCACGGAGTTCCTCGACTTCGCGCGCGTGCGCGTCGCCCGCCGCGACCCCGTGGACGTCGGTGACCTCGTGCGCGGCGCGGCGCGGCTCGCGGCCGCGCACCCCGACCGCTGCGAGGGCGTGCGGATCGACTGCGTCATACCCGATGGCGAGCAGGTCGTCGTCTCGGGTGACGAGGACATGCTCCACCGCGCCGTCTTCAACCTTGCGCTCAACGCCGTGCAGGCCTCTCCGCCGCATTCGGTGATCACCATCGAGGTCACGTCCGGGCTCCGGGACGGACTCACCGCCGAGCCGCAGTTCGCCAATGGCGGCATCGCGATTCGCGTGGTCGACCAGGGGTCCGGCGTGCCCGACGAGATCCGCGCCCGGCTCTTCGATCCCTTCACCACGACCAAGCCGCAGGGCAGTGGGCTCGGGCTCGCCGTCGTCCAGCGCGCCGTCGAGGCGCACCAGGGTCTCGTGCTCCTCGAGAGCGATGAAACGGGAACGCGGGTGACCATGCTGCTCCCCCGCGCCCACGGCGCCGTCCCCGCATTCGCATGACCGACGCGAAACCGACCGTCCTCATCGTCGACGACGAAGCGGGCATCCTCGAGTCCCTCGAGATCCTTCTCCGCACCAGCGGGTTCTCGCCGATGGTCGCGCATGGCGGAAAGCGCGGTCTCGAGCTGATCGAGCAGTCGAACCCGGACATCATCCTCACCGACATCCGCATGCCGGTCGTCACCGGCGTCGAGGTGCTGGCCGCCGCGCGCGCGAAGCTGCCCGACGTGCCCGTGATCCTCATGACGGCGCAGGCCACCCTCCAGTCGGCGATGCAGGCCGTGAACGAGGGCGCGTTCTACTACATCCAGAAGCCGTTCCGCAACGACGAGCTCCTCGCGATCATCCGCCGGGCGGCGGAGCATCGCATGCTGCGCGTGGAGAACCGGTCGCTCAAGCAGGCGATCCGCCGGCAGGAGCACGACGGCGTCCCGCGCCCGGTCGGCAACAGCAAGCCGTGGCTCGACGTGCTCCACCTCGCCGAGACCGTGGCCCCGACGGAGTCGACGGTCCTGATCCAGGGCGAGTCCGGCACCGGCAAGGAGATCATCGCCCGGTACCTCCACGACCTGTCGGCGCGATCGGAGGCGGCGTTCCTCTCGATCAACTGCGGCGCGCTGCCGGAGACGCTGCTGGAGAGCGAGTTGTTCGGTCACGTGCGCGGCGCGTTCACCGGGGCGGTTCGCGACCGGGTCGGCCTGTTCGGGGCCGCGAGCGGCGGCACCTTCTTCCTCGACGAGATCGGCGAGACCACGCCGGCGACCCAGGTCAAGCTGCTCCGCGCGCTCCAGCACCGGGAAGTCATTCCCGTCGGCGCGAGCGAGGCGGTGCCGATCGACACCCGCGTGATCGCGGCGACCAATCGCGAGCTCGACGAGGAGATCCGCGCCGGGCGCTTCCGGTCCGATCTCTTCTACCGCCTCAACGTCATCGCCATTCACCTGCCGCCGCTGCGGCAGCGCGCCGACGACATCCCCGTCCTCGCCGATCACTTCCTCGCGCGCATCGCCGGGATCCGGAAGGAGCCCGTGAAGCGTCTCCATCCCGAGGCCGTCGCCGCGCTCCAGTCGTACGGATGGCCCGGCAACGTGCGCGAGCTGGAGAACGCGATGGAGCGCGCGATCATCCTCAGCACCGGGCCGGAGATCCTCGTCTCGGCGCTGCCGCGGGCGGTCACCGAGCAGCGCGCCACGCCGCTCGTGTCTCCGCGCACGCCGCCCAATCCGACGCTCGAGGCCATCGAGCGGGCCTACATCATGTGGGTGCTCACCAGCGAGAACGGCAACAAGTCGCGGACCGCGGAAGTCCTCGGCATCGACCCCTCGACGCTCTACCGGAAGCTTGGCCGGTACGGACTGGATACATGAACTCACCGACGAATGCCGGCCGCTCCGCCAGCGTGCGCCCGCGGACGCCCCTCGACCCCGCGCGCGTCACGCTGTCCGTGCTCGTGCCGGTCTACAACGAGCGCAGCACCATCGACCTCATCCTCGACGCGATCCACGCGACGCCGATGAAGAAGGAGGTCATCGTCGTCGACGACTGCTCCACCGACGGCAGCGACGAGATCCTCGCCCGCCTGAAGGAGCAGGGCCAGATCGACATCCTGTTCCGCCAGCCGGTGAACCGGGGCAAGGGCGCCGCGATCCGGAAGGCGATGTCGCTGGCGACCGGTGACATCGTCATCGTCCAGGACGCCGACCTCGAATACGATCCTGGCGACTGGCCGGTGATCCTCGAGCCGATCATCGAGGGCAAGGCCGACGCCAGCTTCGGCTCGCGCTTCCTCGGCGGCCCGCACCGCGTGCTCTACTACTGGCACTCGGTGGGCAACAACTTCCTGACGATGTACAGCAACATGCTGACGAACCTGAACCTCACCGACATGGAGACCTGCTACAAGGCGATCCGCGGCGACCTCGCGCGATCGCTGGCGGGGCGGCTCACGTCGGACCGGTTCGGGTTCGAGCCCGAGATCACCGCGCTGCTCGCGCGGTCTGATGCGCGCATCTACGAAGTGCCGATCAGCTACGCCGGCCGCACCTACGCGGAAGGCAAGAAGATCGGCTGGAAAGACGGAGTGGCGGCCTTTTGGCACATCACACGATTCAACCTGTTCCGGTAAGACGGCGCGAGGTCTGGGGACTCGCCGCGGCGCTCGTCGTGCTCGCGGTGATCTCCTCGTGGATCGGCGTCCGGAACGATTTCACGTACGATGACGTCTTCATCGTGCAGAACAACCAGGCGCTCCGCGATCTCGGGAGCTGGTGGAAGGTGTTCGGCCAGCCGTACTGGCCCGTCGCCTGGGGCGCCGACGGCTACCGCCCGATCACGATCCTCGCCTTCATGCTCGAGTGGGCGGCGAGCGGAGGCAAGTCGTGGTTCTTCCACGCCACCAACATCGCGCTCTACGCCGGCGTCTCGGTGGCCGTCTTCTTCCTCGCGCGCACCTGCCTGCCGCTCGCCGCGGCCTGGATCGCCGCCGCGTTGTTCGCGGTGCACCCGGTGCACGTCGAGGCCGTGGCCAACGTCGTCGGCCAGGCGGAGCTTCTCGTTGCCGCCTTCATGCTCCCGGCGATCATCATCTACGTCCGCTCGCGCAACGCCAACGAGCTGACGCCGGCGCGGATGATGGCGATCCTCGCCCTCTACGCCGGCGCCTGCCTCGCCAAGGAGCACGGCATCGTGCTGCCCATGGTGCTGCTCGCGGCGGAGCTGACGATCGTCGTCGACAAGGCGCCGGTGCGCGAACGCTTCGTGCGCCTCCGTCCCTTCGTGCTCGGCCTGACCGCGCTGGCGCTGGCCTACCTCCTCGTGCACTTCCGCGTCAGCAGCGTCGTCCCCACGGGCTTCCACGAGTACATCGCGTTCAGCTCCAGCCAGGTCGGGACGACCGGCCGGTGGTGGACGATGTTCGGCCTCGCGCCGCAGTGGATGCGCCTCCTGCTCTGGCCGCAGAAGCTCTCGACGGAGTACGGGCCTCCCGAGTATCCCGTCGTCAGCGCGTTCGAGCCGTACCAGATCTCCGGCATCCTCATCCTGACGGCGCTCGCGTGTCTCGTGGTCGTCGCGAGGCGCCGCTCGCCGGCGGCGGCATTCGGGGTCGCGTTCGCGCTCATCGCGCTGCTGCCGACGAGCAACTTCCTCGTCCCGACGGGGATCCTTCTCGCCGAGCGGACGATGTTCCTCCCGAGCGTCGGCGCGATGCTCGCCGTTGGCGCCACCGTGCCCTGGATCTACCTGCGCGCCCGCACGACGCCGATGAAGGCCGCGGCGGCGGGCGTGCTCGCCGTCCTCCTCGTGCTGGGCGGGTGGCGGTCGCACGTTCGCACGCAGGTGTGGAAGGACAACGACACGCTGTTCGCCCAGTCCGTCGAGGACGCGCCCTTCGTGTACCGGAGCCACTTCCTGCTCGGCGCCTGGAAGTTCTCCCGGAAGCAGAAGGTCGAGGGCGAGCGCCTGTACCGCGTCGCCATGTCGATGTACGATCGCGATCCCTACGTGTACTTCAGCCTTGGCCAGGAATACCTCATGGCGGCGAAGTACGCTCCGGCGGCGGAATACTTCCGCAGGACCCTCCAGATCGATCCCTCGATCGTCGAGGCCCGCGCGCGCCTGGCGGTCTGCCTGGTCGAGCTGGGCCAGAAGGAGCAGGCCCGGGCCGAGGCGATCCGCGCCCTGCGGGAAGGCAGCACCAGCCTGGAGTCGATGCAGTACGTCCTGATGAAGGCGGCCGGGAAGTCCTGGTGGCCCCGCCACCGCCGTGCCGTGTCGCAGTCCGACACGTCGAAATCGCCGGCGGGCTCTAGCAAAGTGCCAAGCGATTCGCAAAACACCGCACCAAAACCGGATCCGGCGGCCGGTCAAAAATCGCAAGACGTTGAGCTGCAATGACTTGAGCAAGCTCTGGCACACGGCCCGGGCGTTGCTTTACCATATGGCACCACGCAGGACGTTTTATCGCACGACCCCCTCCACCCGGAGTTTTCACAATGCGTAACCGCAAGGGCTTTACCCTCATCGAGCTGCTGATCGTCGTCGTCATCATCGGCATCCTGGCCGCGATCGCGATTCCGAAGTTCAGCTCAGTGAAGCAGAAGGGCTACAAGACGCAGGCGATCGCCGAGATGCAGTCGCTCAAGACCGCGCAGGAGACGTTCTTCACGGACTCCAACCGTTATGGCGCGCTGGCCGAGCTGACCTCGTACTCGCACACGTCGAGCGTCGGCACCCCGGTCGTCGACTACAGCACGTCGTACTGGTCGGCCACGCTGACGCACCCGCAGATCCCGGGCATGACCTGCATGGTTGCGGTCGCGACGGCGAACACGGTCAAGGTTGGCGCTGGCGAAGGCGAGCCGGTTTGCAACAAGTAACATCGGGTTCCTGATCGAAAGGGAAGGCCGGCTCTTCGGAGCCGGCCTTCCTTTTTTAGAGCCCTGTTTGTTCGCTATCCGCTCGGCTGCGGCTGTCGGCTGTCGGAGTCCGCTAGCGGCCCTCGGCTATCGCTATGGCTCGCTCCCGGCCGTCGGCCCGGCTGATGGCCGCCCGCCTGGCTGATAGCCGCGAGCCCGACTGATAGCCGCCGCCCGGCTAGCCGCCCGCCCGACTGATAGCCGCGAGCGAGCCATAGCCATAGCCGAGGGCCGCTAGCCGACTCCGACAGCTGACAGCTGCAGCCGAGCGGATAGCCGAAAGCCGAAATGCGTCGATTTCGTGCTGATCGCCCCATTTCGATGCCACGCGCACCGCCGCCCGGCCACAGTTTCGGGTCGCATGCGCTCCCGTACTCACCGCCCGCGACGCGGCGCAACACTGATCGAGCTCCTCGTCGCGCTCCTCCTGCTCGATCTCGCGCTCCTCTCGCTCGCGTCAATCAGCGCCGTCGCGGCGCGTCGGATCGGCGAGGCGCGTCGCATGCGACGCTCGGTGGCCGCGGCGGGCAATCGTGTGGAGAGCTTCGCTGCCCGGCCGTGCGCGACGATGGCCGGCGGGAGCGCGATCCTGGAGCGGGGAATGACCGAGAGCTGGACGGTCCGGGCGATCCCGGGCGCCGCCGAGGCCGCGGACTCCGTCCAGATCCGTTCACTGCCGGGCGCGAACGTGGTCCTCCGCGTCCGCCTTCCGTGCTGAGGGCGCGCGCGGGGCATTCGCTGATCGAGGCGATCATCGCGATCGGCGTCGGGACGATCGTAGTCGGCCTCACTGCGATGATCGGCTTCCGGCACCAGAGATTTCATCGCGACGTCGTCATCGCCGTGGAACGGACGGAGCAGCTCGAGCAGATCGCTGCCCTCATGCCCATTTCCCTCCGCTCCATCGCGCCGGGACTCGGCGACATTGCTCCGGGCGCCGCGCGTGACACGTCGCTGGAGTTCCGGAGCGCGCTCGCGACGAGCGTCGTCTGCGACACGGGCCACGGCACCATCGTCCTCGCGCCGACGCAGGACGCCCCTCGCCTGACCTCCGTGCTGGCCAGGCCGTCCGCCGGCGACACGGCCTGGGTGCTCGCGCATGACGGCGCGGGCGAGTCGTGGGCGCCGCGGCCGATCACCGGCGTCGCCGACACGCTCGCGGCCTGCCCCCTCGGCGGCGGCTGGCCCTTCGGCCCGGGCATCCTGCCCGCGCTCGCGTTCAGGTTCGCGAATCCGCTGCCGCCTCCGGGGGCAGTCCTCCGGGTGACGCGCCCCTGGCGGTACAGCGTCTATCGCGCATCGGACGGAGCCTGGTACCTCGGCGCGAAGGAGTGGAATCCGACGCTCGGTCGATTCAATACCATCCAGCCGGTCGGCGGCCCGTTTGCGTCCGGCTCGGCGGGGCTTCGGTTCAGCTACCGCGACTCGGCCGGATCGGTGGTGCCCGCGGCGAGCCCGGAGACGAATCGAATCGCGCTCATCGAGGTCACCATCGAGCGGCTGGGGCTCACGGCGATCGCCATCCGGAATCGCCTGCGCGCACCATGACTCGCCGAAAGGGAATGGCTCTGGTGGCGACAATCGCGGTAGTGTCGCTGGTGGCAATCCTTGGTGTCGCTACACTGTCACTGTCTTCCAGGCTGCGTCAGGGAAGCTCGCTCTCGCTGCGCGCCGCTCACTCCGACGCGGCGGTCGTGTTCGGGCTCGGCTCCGCGATCGCCGAGTGGAGGCCAAGGGCGCTGGGCCAGCTCGCGGTCGGGGCGACCCAGCGCTTCTCGGTCGAGGCGCCGGGGATGGCGGTCGGCGTGGTCGTCTCCGTGACGCGAGTGGATGCCGAAATCTTCTGGACCGTTGCCGAGGTGACGGCGTCCGATGGCTCGACGCGCCGCGAGCATCTTCTCCTCCGGGCCAGCCGGCCGTGCGCCGACGTCGTGACTTCGGCCGACAGCTCGAACGTCGGCGATCTCGATGGACTCGCGATCGATTCACTGGCGAGCGGGGCAGACGTTTCCCTGCCGGCGGGCGCGTCGTGGCTCGCAGCCGATGGAGTCGTCCACGCCGCAGGCGACCTGTTCGTCGCCGGAGGCTCCGCGACGGGGATTCTCATCGTCGAGGGCCGGCTCTTCGTCACGCCGGCGTTCGTCTATTCGGGTATCGTCGTCGCCCGGGGCGGGATCGAGGCCTCCGGAGCGGGGAACAGCCTGAGTGGCGCTGTGAGGGTTTCCGGAAGCTCGCCACTTGCCGGAACGGCGGCCGTCAATCGAAGCGTTCCCGATGTGGAAGTCGTTCTGGCAAAATACGTTAGGCCACGTCCGGTGGCCGGAAGAGCCTGGTCCGAGCTCTATTAGGCGCGCCAAACCGGGAAAAAGCGCTTTAGCAGGTTCTCAGGCGGATGACGTGGCGGCGTGAAGAGGCTCGCGGTGCGGCCTCTGTTACCTGTGCTCGCGTTGGTCGTGTTCCCGACGCGGCTGCTGTCGTCTCGCTCCGATCACGCAAAGTGATCTGGGACACGGCCATACAGCCAGCCACATAAGGAAGTAGTTGCACTGTGGCGGTCCCTTCCCGTTAGACCCAAATGGCAATCTCCTTCGGTCGCAAGAAGACCACGGTTGGTCTGGATATCGGCTCGGGCCTGATCAAGGTCGCCGTTATCGATCATTCGAAGAAGAACCAGCCGGAGCTGGTTCGTGCGGCCATCGCCCCGCTTGCCGCGGATGCGATCGTCGAAGGCGAGGTCATGGATCCGGGCATCGTCGCCGAGGCCATCCGCACGGCGATGGCGAGCGCGGGGGTGACCACTAGGGACGTCGTGATCGCCGTCGGCGGACGGGACGTCATCGTCAAGAAGATCCAGATCGAGCGGGTGAAGGAGCAGCAGGTGCGCGAGCTCCTGCGGTGGGAAGCCGAGCAGCACGTGCCGTTCGACGTGGAGTCGGTGGAGCTCGATCACCAGACGCTCGATCCCGACGGCACCGGCCCGCAGATGGACGTCCTGCTCGTCGCGGCGAAGCGGGAGCTGATCCAGGCGAAGCAGCGCGTGCTCGACGAGGCGGGGCTCACGGCGGTGATCGTCGACGTCGAGTCGTTCGCCCTGCACAACGGCTTCGAGGTCAACCATCCGGATGCCATGACGGGGATCGTCGGCCTGCTCAACATCGGCCACGACGTCACCAACATCAACGTGCTCGAGGACGGCGTGCCGATCCTGTCGCGCGACGTCGCCGTCGGCACGCGGCGCCTGCGCGAGGACCTCATGCGCGAACGCGGCCTGGGCGACGACGAGGCGGAGAAGCTGCTCCAGGGCTTCGATCGCTCGCCGCACCTCGACGCCGTGATCGAGACGCGCGGCGAGGAGATCGCCGTCGGCGTCGACCGCGCCGTCGCCTTCATCCAGCAGAACAACCGCTCGGCGGAAATCCGCCAGATCTACACCTGCGGTGGCGGTGCCCGGATCCCCGGGCTCAATCAGGCGCTCGCCATGCGGCTGCGCATGAACGTCCAGCAGGCCAATCCGCTGGCGAACATCAGGGTGCGTGACGGCGCTCTCGAATCGCTCGTCACAGATGAGGTTTCCCCGCTGCTTATGCTACCGATCGGCCTCGCGCTCCGGCAGGTCGCCTGATGACGAGCTCCCGGCCATACGGCTTCGACACGCCATGATCGAGATCAATCTGCTCCCTGGTGGAGCTCGCAAGAAGGCAGCGTCCGGCGGGGCGTCCCTGAACATGGGGGCGATGCTCGCGGGCCTGAACGAGCGCATGGGCGACAAGGTGCTGATCGGCAGCGTCGCCGTGATGCTCATTGCCGCCGCCGCCGGTGGGTACCTCTACTATCGCCAGACGCACGACCGCACGGTGGCCGAGGCGCGCCTGGAGAAGGCGCTCGAGGATTCGACGCGCTTCGCCAAGGTCGTGGCCGCGCGGAACATCGCCGAGGCCAAGCGCGACACGCTGCTGCGCCAGGTCAACCTCATTCGCGCCATCGACGACGACCGGTACATCTGGCCGCACATCATGGACGAGGTGAGCCGCGCGCTGCCGGCGTACACGTGGCTCATCAGCCTCACCTACGGCGGCGCGCCCGCCGGCGCGGTGAACGTGGTGGCCTCGCCGCCCGCGCCGAAGCCCAAGCCGTCCGACACGACGGGTGGCGTGAGGAAGGTTCCCGCGCTCCCGACCACCATTCCCCGCGACGCGATCACCCTGCGGCTCTCGGGCCGCACGGTCGACATCCAGGCGATGACCCAGTTCATGCAGGATCTCGAGAACTCGCCGTTCTTCTCCGGCGTGTTCAACGAGCGCACGACGCCGGCGGGTGACCGGTCGCAGGGCGACTTCTTCAACTTCCAGCTGACGATGCAGTACACGCGCCCGGATTCGTCCGCCGTGCGCCGGGTTCCGCTCGTCGCGTCGGGCCGCTGACATGGCGATGGAACTCAAGATGCCCTCGGATCCGCGGAGCCAGCGACTGATCGCCGGCGCCGTCGTGATGCTGCTCGCCGTCGGAATGTACTGGTATCTCCTGTGGAAGCCGGATCACGCCGAAGTGGTGGTGATCGCCGCGCACGCCGACACGCTGGAGGCCGCGAACGAGAAGGTCCGCAAGGACGTGCAGAGCGGCGCCGAGAAGCGCATCAAGGCCGACGCCGAGCGATACACCGCGGAGCTGGCGGTCCTGCGCCGCCTCGTGCCGACCCAGAACGAGGTGCCGGCGCTGATCAACGCGATCTCGACCGCCGCGCGCCGGACGGGCATGGAGATCTCCGAGTACGCGCCCGACGGCGTCATGCCGGGCGACTACTTCGACGCCCAGAAGTTCAGGTTCTCGGTGACCGGCCCCTATCACCGCGTCGCCGAATTCTTCACCGCCATCGGGTCGCTCGACCGCATCGTGACGCCGATCAACGTGAACATGTTCCCGTCGGGCCGCGTGATGGAGCGCAAGCCGGGGCGGAACGAGGTGTTCATCGACGCGCAGTTCGGTGTCCTCTATTACGTCGCCAAGACTTCGGCGCCCCTCCCGCCCGCGGCGCCGGCCAGGCCATGATGAAATCCATCGCGCTCCTGGCGGCGTCGCGCCGCCCGCTTCTCGTCGTGGCCGGCATGCTGCTGGCCGGGACGGCGGCCGCGCATGCGCAGCAGGCTTCCGCCGATACCGCGAAGCGTCCGGCAACCAAGACCGTTCCTCCGCCGGCCACCAAGACTGTTTCGCCGCCGGCCACGAAGACCGTTGCTCCGCCGGCCACGAAGCAGGTGACGACGTCGCCGACGCAGACCGGTGCCGCGCAGACCAAGACCGCCGCGCCGCAGACGAAGACGGCCACGCCTCCGGTGACGCAGACCAAGACCGCCGCGCCGCAGACGAAGACGGCCACGCCGCCCGTGACGCAGACGAAGACCGCTGCGCCGCAGACGAAGACCGTCACGCCGCCGCCGACGCAGACGAAGACCGCCGCGCCGCAGACGAAGACCGTCACGCCGCCGCCGACCCAGGCGAAGACGACTCCCGCCCCGGCCGGACGCGGTGCCGCTGCCGGCGCCGCTGCCGCCGCGGCCTCGCAGCCGAAGGCTCCGCCGGCCGGACGTGGCGGACGTGGCCTGAATGTCGTGACCAGCGACACCGCGTCCGCCCAGCCAATCGTCATGATGAGGGAGGTCTTCGAATACGATCGCGACGGGCGACGGGATCCGTTCCTCTCGTTGCTCGCGACGACCGATCTGCGTCCGACACTTGGCGACCTCAAGCTGCTGATGACGGTCGTCGATGAGCCGGGGCGGTCCATCGCCCTGGTGTCCGATGCCTACGACAGGAAGCAGAAGACCATTCGCGTGGGAACACGGCTGGGCCGGATGCGCGTCTCGAGCATCCGCGCGGACGTGGTGGTGTTCACGATCGAGGAGTTTGGCATGAACAGGCGCGACTCGCTCCTGCTTCGTGATTCGACAAAAGTGAGGGGAAGATGATTTCGCTTCGTGCAGTTGCTGTCGCGGCGTTCGCCCTGACGGGCATGCCGCTGACCGTCCCGGTGGCGACCAGTGCCGAAGCGACGGTCATGTCGCTCATCGTGCGTCCGGATTCCCAGCGCGTCGACGTCGTCGTCGGCGTCCAGGGTGACGTCTCGGTCAAGGACTTCGTGCTGCGAGGCCCCGACAAGATCGTCGTGGACATCAGCAACGCGACGCTCGGGCTCCGCGGCGGTCAGTCGTACGACCATGCGTCGCGCGGCGGCATCGTGAACGTCCACTACGGCCAGAACAAGCCGAACGTGGTGCGCGTCGTAGTCACGCTCGACTCCCCGCGGCCCTATCGCCTCAGCCGCGACGCCGAGGGTATCCGGATCAGCGTCATGGGAGCGTCGAGCACGCTGCCGGCGTGGGTCATCGGCTACCAGGCCGCTCGCATGGCGTCGGTGACGCCGGCGCCGGTCATCCCGCAGGCCACCCAGCGTCCGGTCGAGCGCGTGAACAGCACCGCCGTCGGGGCCACCTCCATGGCCGCCCGGTCGACCATCATGGTCAACGGCCGCGCCGTGCCGGTGCCGCAGCAGCAGTCGCAGGAGCGCCGCATCACGATCAACTTCGAGAACCAGGACATCCTCGAGGTCCTCAAGATCTTCAGCGAGTACAGCGGCCGGTCCATCGTTGCGTCGAACAAGGTGCGCGGCCCCATCAGCGCCAGCATCGCCGACGTGCCGTGGGACGTGGCCCTCCAGGCCCTGCTCAACCTCAACGGCTTCGACGCCCGCGAGAACGAGTTCGGCATGATCACGGTCGACACCTTCGAGAACCTCAACACGAAGGCCGCCGCCCAGCCGCTCACCACGCAGACCGTCTCCTTCAACTACACCAGCGCCTCGGCGGTGGCCGAAGTCCTCAAGAGCCGGCTGTCGCGCGAGTGCCCGACGTCGATCTCCCCGACGCCGTCGGCGACCTTCGGCGCGCCGACCACGGTGACCGATCCGACCGCCGGCGTCGCGGTCCCGCAGGTGGCGCAGCCGCAGCCGCAGCCCATCATCACCACCGGCAACTGCCCGGTCCGCGGCGCCGTCGTCTTCGACACGCTGACCAACAGCGTCCACATCACGGACGTCGCCGGGAACGTCGAGAGCCTCGTCCAGTACGCGCGGACGCTCGACCGCCGCCAGCCGCAGGTGAACATCAAGGCGAAGATCATCCTCGTCGACCGCACGGAGCTGGAAGGCCTGGGCCTCCGCTACGACCTCGGCTCGCAGACGCAGTTCTTCGGCGACCTGGTGCCGCGGACCGATTCGACGGGCGCCGCGCTGACCGGCGGCCAGGTCGCGCTCGGCGGCAACACCATCGCCGCCATCGCCAACGCCGGCGCCCGCGTGCCCGGTGCCGCGCTGCAGCTCGCCTATTCCACCGCGCTCGGCGCCTTCGACTTCACGACCTTCTTCGAGGCGCTCCAGTCGACGTCGCTCCTCGACGTGCAGGCCGAGCCGAACGGCACGGTGCTGAACAACCAGACGCTGATGCTGACGGCCGGCAGTGACGTGCCGATCCGGACGCAGGAGCAGGGCGCCGGCGCCAACGCGGCCGGCAACGTGGCCCAGGTGACCGTCCAGACCCGCACGACCGGCGTGATCCTCCAGGTGACGCCGCGCGTCACCAACGACGGCCGCGTGCAGATGAAGGTCCACATCGAGAACTCGAGCGTGACCTTCAGTGGGTCCGACGCCATCGCGTTCCCGAAGCAGAGCGTCGACAACGTCATCATGATCGCCGACGGCGCCACCTGGGTCATCGGCGGGCTCACGCAGACCAGCGTGACCTCGACCCGCACCGGCATTCCGCTGCTCATGGAGCTCCCGGTGCTCGGGCGCCTGTTCGGCGTCACGAACCGCCAGGAAACCAAGCGCGACCTGCTCATTCTGATCACGCCGCACATCGTCGACCCCGGGCAGGACGCCGGGATCGGCCGATAGGCGGCTGGAGATATTCCCATGAGAAGCACCTGGAACCGACTCGCGCTCATCGCGCTCGCCGCGGTGGCGGTCGTGAGCTGCGATACGCGCCTTCCGACGGCGACCCGCCGGGCCGCGCCCGGCTCACCGCCGGACGTGGTGATCGACACCCCGGTGGTGAACACGCAGGTCAACCTCCGCGACTCGATCCTCGTCCGGGTGCAGGCCACCGGCGGCAACGCGCTCAAGACGCTGACGATCGGCGCCGACGCGATCACCGGCGTCAAGGACCTCGGCACGTACAAGGAAACGCCGCGGTTCAAGCCGGTGACGGTGGAGTTCCCCGCGGGGACGACCGACACCGTGATCCGCCGCTACATCCTGCCGCTCGATTTCGGCAACGAGGTGCTCGACAGCCTCGTCGTCTTCGCCCTCCTCGAGGATTCGCTCGGGCTGCGTGACACCGCGCGCGTCCGCGCCGCCCTCGTCTCCGGCCCCAAGGTGACCATCGAGTCGCCGGCGCCGAACGACAGCGTGACGCCCGGGATCGCGCTCAGCCTGACGGCCCGCGCGACCGATGCCGACGCCATCAACCGGGTGCAGATCATCGTCCGGAGCGAAGGCACCAACTGGGGTCCGCTCGCGTTCACCGACACGCTCACCCAACTGTTCGGCGGCTCGTCGATCGACGTCACGTCGACCCAGTCGATCGTCATTCCCGCCGCGGCTCCTTCACGCGGCCGGATCGTCGTGCAGGCCTTCGCGCTCGACGGCAATCTCCAGCCGGGATCGTCGGCCCCCATCACGCTCTTCGTGAGAAGCGCGGCGTCGATCTCCGCGCCGCTCGTGTTCCAGACCGTCCCGGATCGCTCCGAGCGTAACGAGGTGATCACCGTCGTCGCCAACGGCGCCGGCATCACCGCGGTCGGCCTCATCGTGCGCGACAGCGTCGGCGTCGAGTTCCAGCGCTACAGCATCCCGGTCTCGCCCGTCACGTCGAACGTGAAGATCGGCGTCCCGCTCCAGCTCCCGGCCGACCGCCAGGGCCAGCGGGTCCAGATCACGGCCTTCGCGACCGACCAGGGCGGCCGCACCGGCTTCGCCGTGACTACGGCGGCCACGGTGGCCGAGACCGACGAGACGAAGGCGCGACGCTCCGAGACGCGCATCGTCTACGGCCAGACGTACGACCTGCCGCTGCCCGGCACGATCGGCGACATCACCGTGGACGCGTCCCGCGGCAACGTCTTCCTCTCGAACACGATTCACAATCGCCTCGAGGTGTGGCAGAACGGCACCAAGACGTTCTACCCGAACGGCATTCCCGTGGGCTCACTGCCCTGGGGCATGACGGTGTCGTCCATCGACCCGACCAAGCTGCTCGTCGCCAACTCCGGCGGTACCAACATCAGCCAGGTCCTGATCGGCACGACCGACCCCACCGCGATGCGTGAGGACACGCCGAACCGGATCCTGACGCGCAACGTCTACGTCTTCTCGCTCCTCGAGGCGCGCGATCCGTCGACGGGCAAGGTGACGTCCACGCTCAGCCCGGTCATCAGCTACTCGGATCGGCCGCAGTACATCACGCAGGCGAAGAGCGGCCGCATCTACTTCTCCACCCGGCCGACGGCGTTCGCTCCCGAAGGGACCATCCGCTACGTCGAGCCCCCGAGCGCGGCATACCCGGCGCCCGACCCGCGCATCGTCTACCAGTACGTGCGCGGCCAGGAAGGCACGGAGTTCCGCTACACCATCTTCAACGTCGATTCCATCCGTGTCGTCACCGCCGGGCCGACTTCGGCCGCCTCGGACGTGATCATGGTGTGGGATCATCCGTACGGCTCCGCCAGCAATACCGTGCTGTGCGTCAACGCGCCGGGCTGCCCGGTGTCGGCGTCGCAGAGCGTGGTCGACATAGTCGCGGCCATGCGCGCGCAGCAGAGCGACATCGAGTATCAGCTGCGCCTGGACATGACCCAGCTTCCCCTCAAGGACACCACGTTCGTCGCCGCGAGCTCCGACAGGAACTGGGTCGCCTTCGGCGAGGGCAACAGCGCGCCCTCCACGACGGGCGCCCGCGTGATCATGATCAACGACACCACCCCGGCGTCCCAGACCCCGCAGTTCTTCTCGCCGGTCATCACGGTGCGCGACCTCACCGAGAACGCCTCGGAGCGCGTGTTCGGCCTCGCGCTGGACAGCCTCGGCAAGACCGTGGGCGTTCACGGCCTCCAGTCGTACTTCTCCACGGTGGACAATCCCTTCCACCTGCGTCTCCAGGGCTTCTTCGATTCGCAGGACAACGGGGCGGGCATCGCCTTCCATCCGGGAGCGAACGGCAACAGCTCGGCCCTCGACGAGCGACTCGCCTTCGTCGCCTCGGCGTCGGGCGAGATCGAGATCATCGACATCACCAAGTACGTGAGCCGCGGCCGGCTGACCCTCAAGTATCCGGTGTACGGACCCATCCGGGCTTCGCGCGCCATGCCGGGCGATCCGCCGACCACCGTCCTCAAGCTGTTCGCCGCCACGCAGCGCGGGTTGATCGTCATCGACGTCACCGCCGGCGACATCCGGGCCGGAGTGCCGTAAGCAACCGCCGTCGCCTCCAGCGGTGGCCGTGCGCAAGTGGTGAGCGGTGGTTGCCGCTCACCACTTTCGTTTCCGCGATTCAAAACGCGCCCCGCGGACGCCACTATTCACGCACGAGTTTCACCAGGCACGAGACACCCGCACCATGAAGTTCACCACCGCAGGCGAATCCCACGGACCGGCCCTGGTCTCGATCCTCGAGGGGCTGCCGGCGGGCGTTCGCGTGATCGCCGCCGATATCGACCGCGAGCTGCATCGCCGCCAGCAGGGCTACGGCCGCGGGCGCCGCATGCAGATCGAGTCGGACGCCGTGGAGATCCTGTCCGGCGTGCGCGGTGGCCAGTCCCTCGGCTCGCCCATCGCGATGGTCATCCGGAATCGCGACTGGAAGAACTGGCAGGAGATCATGGATCCGGCGCTCCGTGAGGGCGAGAGCAGCCTCCCGTCGGGCGTCTCGCCGTCGCGGAAGCGCGTGGTCACCCGCGTCCGGCCCGGGCACGCCGATCACCCGGGGATGCTCAAGTACGACCGCGCCGACGGCCGCGACATCCTCGAGCGCGCCTCGGCCCGCGAGACGACGGCACGGGTCGCCGCCGGCGCCATCTGCCGGGCATTTCTCGCCGAGTTCGGCATCCGTATCGGCAGCCACGTGCTGCACCTCGGCGGCTTCGACGCCCACGTTCCCGAGACCCTGCCCGACGACATCAACGCCGTCGCCGACGAATCGCCCGTTCGCATGCTCGACCGGTCGCGCGAAGCGGAGATCATCGCGCACATCGATGCCGTGAAGCGCGAAGGCAACACCCTCGGCGGCATCTGCGAGGTGGTCTGCGCGGGGCATGTCGCGGGACTCGGCTCCCACGTGTCGTGGGACCGCAAGCTCGACGGCCGCCTGGCGCAGGCGCTGATGTCGATCCCGGCGGTGAAGGGCGTCGAGATCGGCACCGGATTCGAGGGCGCGCGGCGGCTCGGCAGCGAAGTCCACGACGAGATCGATCCGGCGCCGGGCCGCGCCCGCAGTGGCAACGTCCAGCGGCGGACGAATCGCGCCGGCGGCCTCGAAGGCGGCATCACCAATGGCGAGCCGCTGGTGGTGCGCGCCTACATGAAGCCGATCAGCACCCTCATGCGGCCCCTCGGCACGGTGGACCTCGCGACCGGTGAGCCGGCGCAGGCCGTGGCCGAGCGCAGCGACGTGACCGCGGTGCCGGCGATGGGCGTGATCGCGGAGGCGATGGTGGCATTCATCGTCGCCGACGCGATGCTCGAGAAGTTCGGCGGCGACTCACTTGCCGAGACGAAGCGGAATCACGACGCGTACGTCGAGCAGATCGGGGCGCGAAGGTCGGCCCCGGATGGAGCGAAGGTTGGGCGCTGAGGCGGACGCGCCGCACCTCATCTTCGTCGGGCTGGCGGGATCGGGGAAATCGTCCGTCGGCCGCGCCGTCGCCGCGCGGCTGGGCCGCCCGTTCGTGGACCTCGACGCCGAGATCGTGCGGCGCGAAGGCGTGGCGACGGTCGGCGAGATCTTTCGGGGCCGTGGCGAGTCGCACTTCCGGGCTCTCGAGGCGTCGCTGACCGCGGAGCTGGCCCGGTCGAAGGGGCTGGTGCTGGCGCCGGGCGGGGGGTGGATCATGAACCCGGTGAACGTGGAGCTGGTCCGTCCGGTGGCGTACCTCATCTACCTCCGGGTGTCGCCGGCAACCGCCCTGGCGCGGATCGGGTCGGACCGGTCCAACCGTCCGCTGCTCGACCACCCGAACCCCGTCGGCCAGCTCGAGGCGCAGCTGGATGTGAGGGGGCCGAAGTACGAAGAGGCAGACTTCGTCATAGACACGGAAAGCCTTTCGGAACAAGAAGTTACGGACTCGGTACTGCACAAGTACGGTGTGGCATGATGCCATCGCGGCAGGCGGGCTCATCCTGCGCGGGGTTGACGGTCCCCCTAGTTTGGCAAGCGATTGGGCCACGAACAGCGTGGGAACGGTTACGCTGGTAGGGGTGTCCCCTTCATTAGTATGGCACCTGAACGACCGGGTACTGGACGGGCGGACCGACTGGTCCCCCTCCCGGTCCCACTCCCACTCCCACTCGACGTTGTCCTTCCGCGTTCTTGGCCCCCACGAGCGGGGCCGGTTTTCCCCTGAGGCATGGGGGCATCTCCTGAGCCTCGTCGGCACCGGTCTGGTGAACGGCGGGGAGCTGGAGCACATCATCGAGCGGGCGCTACTCCAGATCGACGGCCCGATCGCGCTCGACGACCTCCGGGCGTTCATGGACGCGGCGGGCCTGGTGGCCCGTTCGTATCCCGACCCGGCCCAACAGACGATTCACTGAGACTGAAGATCCGATAGATGGCATCGAAGAAGACGACCACCAGGCGCGCGCCGGCCGCGAAGAAGACGGTGGCGAAGCGCGCCGCGAAGACCACGCGCACCGCCAGGAAGCCGGCGGCGGCCCGGGGTCGCGCGGCGGCGCCGGACTACGAGGACGGCGAAGTCGGCGGCAGCACGCCGGCCCGCGAGGGCGGCACGCTCGTCATCGTCGAGTCCCCGGCCAAGGCGAAGACGATCGGCAAGTACCTCGGCCGCGGCTATCGCGTTCGGGCGACGGTCGGCCACATCATGGACCTGCCCGAGAAGAAGCTCGGCATCGACGTCGACAACGGCTTCGAGCCGGACCTCGTGCCGATTCCGGGCAAGGAGAAGCGCATCGCCGAGCTGAAGTCGGCGGCGAAGGTCTCGAAGGAAGTGCTGATCGCCACCGACCCTGATCGCGAGGGAGAGGCGATCGCCTATCACGTCGCGGGGCAGATCCGGCCGAAGCGCGCCGGAAAGAAGGGATCGGCCGCCGGCGGTCCGACCATCAAGCGCGTGCTGTTCCACGAGATCACGAAGGACGCGGTGCGCAAGGCGATCAACGAGGCCGGCGAGATCGACGAGCTCAAGGTCGAGGCCCAGCAGGCGCGCCGCGTGCTCGATCGTCTCGTGGGCTACAAGGCCAGCCCGCTCCTCTGGAAGACGGTGAAGAAGGGCCTGTCCGCGGGGCGCGTGCAGACCGTTGCCCTGCGCCTGATCGTCGAGCGCGAGCGGGAGATCCGCGCGTTCAAGCCGGTCGAGTACTGGTCCATCGAGGCGTTGCTGGAGAAGGGTGGCCAGCAGTTCACGGCGAAGCTCCACCAGATCGACGGCAAGAAGGCCGAGATCCCGAACGAGCAGGCCGCGCAGCGCATTCTCGACGACATGAAGGGGCGCAAGACCTTCCCGGTCACCGAGGTGAAGCGCCGCGAGCGCCGGAAGAACCCGGCGGCGCCGTTCACGACCTCGACGCTCCAGCAGGAAGCGGCCAAGAAGCTCGGCTTCGGGTCGAAGCGGACGATGCGCGTGGCGCAGGATCTCTACGAGGGCATCGAGATCGGCGACGGTGAGGGCCCGCAGGGCCTCATCACCTACATGCGTACCGACTCCACGCGCGTCGCCGACACCGCGGCGCACGCCGCGCAGGACTACGTCCGCACGCTCTTCGGGAAGGAGTTCCTCGCCGCGGGCCCGCAGCTCTACGGCAGCGGGAAGACCGCGTCGAAGAACGCGCAGGATGCCCACGAGGCCGTCCGTCCCACGGACCCGACGCGCCGTCCCGAGGACATCCGCCGCTATCTCTCGCCCGACCAGTTCAAGCTCTACCAGCTCGTCTGGCAGCGCTTCATGGCGTCGCAGATGGCCCCGGCCGTCTTCGACACGACGACGGTGGACTTCGACATTCCGTCGGCGACGCAGCCCGACATCGGCCGCCGCAACTACCTGTGGCGGTCCACGGGAAGCATCGTGAAGTTCCAGGGCTTCCTCGTCCTCTATCGCGAAGCGCGCGAGGAAGGCGAGCACAAGACGCTCGAGGACGAGATGGAGCTGCCGGTCGTGGAGGTCGGCGAGCAGGTGCCCTGCAAGGGCATCACGCCCTCGCAGCACTTCACCGAGCCCCCGCCGCGCTTCTCCGAGGCGAGCCTCGTGAAGGAGCTCGAGCGGCTCGGCATCGGGCGCCCGTCCACGTACGCGTCGATCATCTCCGTGCTGGCCGACCGCCGCTACGTCGAGCTCGTGAACAAGCGATTCTTCCCGACCGAAGTGGGCGAGACGGTCGAGAAGGTCATGGTCAAGCAGTTCCCGGACATCTTCAACGTCAACTTCACGTCGGAGATGGAGCTGGAGCTCGACAAGATCGAGGACGGATCGCTCGGCTGGCAGAAGGTCCTCAAGGATTTCTACACGCCGTTCGCCGCGCGCCTCGGCAAGGTGGACGCGCCCGCGCTCATCGCCGAGGCGTTCGACCTCTCACAGCTCCACACGCTCAAGTGTCCGGAGTGCGGCGGCAAGCTCGAGCCGCGCGGCGGCTTCTTCGGGCCGTTCCTCGCCTGCGAGAATCATCCGAAGACCTGCAAGTACACGCGGCCGATCAAGGGCGAGCGGCAGAAGCCGGTGCTCACGGAGCACATGTGCCACCTCTGCGGCCAGCCGATGGTCGTCCGCCAGGGCCGCAGCGGCCAATTCCTCGGGTGCAGCACGTTCCCGAAGTGCCGCGGCACCCGCTCGATGCCAACGGGCGTCTTCTGCCCGAAGGATGGCGGCGAGCTGGTCGAGCGCCGGTCGAAGAAGCGCGGGACGGCGTTCTACGCCTGCTCCAACGAGAACTGCGACTTCGTCATCTGGAACAAGCCCGTCGCCGAGGTCTGCCCGGAGTGCGCGTACGTCGGCGCCGAGATGAAGTTCACCAAGGCGCGCGGCAACTTCCGGAAGTGCCTCAAGTGCGGCAACGAGTGGGACGCGCCCGAGGAGACGCCCGCCGAGGGCCCGGCCGCGCTGGCAGGGTAGGCGCAGGTATCGCCGTGCTCCCCGAACCGCGATCAGGGTTCGGGGGCGCGTCGGCCATCCCATGACGGGCGTCGCGGCGGGCGAGCAGATCAGCCTCGGGGAGGTCGTCGCGTCGCTGTCGCACGCGCTCGACCTCACCGAAGGGCAGCCACTGGGCCATGCCATGCGCACGTGCGTCATCGGCATGCGCATCGCGGAGGAGTGTCGGCTGTCGTCGGCCGACAGGTCGTCGCTGTATTACGCGCTCCTCATGAAGGACGCCGGCTGTTCGGCGAACGCGTCACGCTTTGCCGCCGTCTTCGGCACGGACGATCGCACCGCCAAGCCGCGGATGAAGGTCGCCGACTGGCATCGCAAGCTGGGCCTGGCCGCAAAGACCTTCGCGGTCGCCGGGACGGGGCGCGGCATGCTCGCCCGCATCCGGCACTTCGCCGCGATCGCCCGCACGGAGGATTTCACCCGGGAGATCATCCAGACACGGTGCGAGCGCGGGTCGGCGATCGCGAGGCGCATCGGCTTCCCGGGTGACACCGCGGACGCGATCCGCTCGCTCGATGAGCACTGGTGCGGCCTCGGGTATCCGGACGGGAAGGTCGGTGACGAGATCCCCCTGCTGGCGCGCATCGCCAACCTGGCCCAGACGATCGATGCATTCCTCATGGACCGGGGAGTGGAGGCCGCGCTCCGCGTTGTGAAGGAGCGCCGGGGCGCCTGGTTCGATCCGCGGTTGTGCGAGGTGGTGAGGACGTGGACGCCCGATGACCCCCTGTGGCGTACGCTCCGCAGGCCGGACCTCGACGCGGTCGTCGTAGGCCTGGAGCCCGAAGGCCGCCACCTCACGGTCGATGGCGACGGGCTCGACGAGGTTGCGCGGGCGTTCGCTGACATCATCGACGCCAAGTCTCCCTTCACCTGGCACCACTCGGTGCGCGTCGCCGACCTCGCGCGGGAGGCGATGAGCCACCTGGGCGCCGACGCGGACGAGCAGCGCCGCCTCTACCGCGCCGGCCTGCTGCACGACATCGGCAAGCTCGGCGTGTCGAACATGATCCTCGACAAGCCGGGGAAGCTCGAGGCCTGGGAGCGGCAGGAGGTCGAGCGGCACCCCATGCACTCGCTGGCGATCCTGATGCGCGTCACGACCTTTGGGGATCTCGCGTGGACGGCCAGCGTGCATCACGAGGCGCTGGATGGATCAGGCTATCCGTGGAAGCTGACGGCGAAGCAGCTCGACTCCGCGGCGCGGACGCTGGCCGTGGCGGACGTCTACGATGCCCTGACCGCCGACAGGCCGTATCGCGCCGCGATGTCGCGTGACGACGCGCTGAGAATCATCGAGCAGCAACGAGGGGTCCGCCTGGATGCAGACTCGATCGACGCGATCTCGGAGGTCACCAGGCGTCGGTCGTCATAGATCCTGGTGATCGAGGCGAGTGCACGCCTTACCAGAAGATCTTCTCGATGCCCGTCGGGTTCGGCTTGCGGATGCGCAGGTAGATGATGAGGCCCGTGATCGACAGGACCACGAGGGCGAGCGCCCAGAACATCGCCAGGACGAGGCCACCGTCACCGAACGCTTCGCCGCTGTGCAGCCGGTTCAGGAACGGCTTGTCCGCGTAGCTCTCGACCTTGTCCACCGTGCCGGCCGCGGCGGCCACCACGAACTTCCGGTCCTCGCCGCCCGCCGGCTTGCCCGTGTACACGGTGACCGTCGGATGGTCGCCCTTGAGCTGGAGCTCGATCTTGTCGATCGGAGCGCCGGGGGCGGCGGCGTTCACCGCAGCGACCGCCCGGGTCACCGGGTCCTGCCAGGCGCTCGCCGGTCCGTCGGCCCTGACCGGGCTGACGAGGTCCCGCGTCCGCTCCCGCAGCGCCTCGTCCTCGCCGAAGAACTCGGTGATCGCCAGCGCCATGCCGGTGATGGCGGCGAAGAGAAGGAAGATGGTCGCCGGGAAGGCGATCCACCGGTGCCATTTGCGCCAGAAGACGGTCGTGAGGGCCATGGAAAGGAGAACGTGAGCGGCAACCAGGGGAACGACACTCCTGTCCAAACGTAGCAGGAGCAGGCAACGTTGATGTCGCCCCGGCGAGGAGAGTCCCGATGCAGTCGATCATCCGCCACACCGCGCGCGTCGTCGCCGCGTCGCTCGTAGCGGCAACGGCCGTCGCGCAATCCACGATCCCCGGCCAGCTCGGCGACCGGGAATTCTGGCAACTCGTCACCGACGTGTCCGAGCCCGGGGGCTCCTTCCGGTCAGACAACTTCGTGTCGAACGAGATGGGGTTTCTCTACCCGATCCCCGAGCTGAAGCGGACGACGAAGCCCGGCGGCGTCTACCTCGGCGTGGGCCCGGAGCAGAACTTCACCTATATCGCGGCGCTCCAGCCGCGGATGGCGGTGCTGTTCGACATCCGCCGGCAGATGATGATCCACCAGCTGATGTACAAGGCGCTGTTCGAGCTGTCGGCCGACCGGGCCGACTTCCTCTCGAGGCTGTTCTCGCGGCCGCGCCCGGCCGGCCTCGACACGACGACGAATGCGGTCGCGCTCTTCACCGCCTATCTCGACGCCGCCCCGGATTCCGCCGCGTACCGGCGGAACCTGGTCGCGATCCGCGAGCAGCTCGTCAGGAAGCACGGCTTCACGCTCTCGCCCGAGGATTCGGCGAGCCTCGACTACGTCTATGGCGCCTTCTTCGAGGCGGGGCCGCTCATCACCTACAACTTCCGCCCCGGATCCGGCGGCGCGCGCTTCAACGGCGAGCGGATCGTCCTCCGCTCCGCGTCCGGCGACGTCATCGGCGGCACCACGATGCCCTGGATGCGGGGCGGCATGGCGAACTATGCCGAGCTTCAGTCGACGACCGACGGCATGGGCGCGTACCGGGCCTTCCTCGCCTCCGAGGAGACGTACCGCTACGTGCGGGACATGCACCTCCGCAACATGATCGTGCCGGTCGTGGGCAACTTCGCCGGGCCCAAGGCGATCCGGGCCGTCGGGCAGTACCTGCGCGACCACAACGCCACCGTGACGGCGTTCTATCTCTCGAACGTCGAGCAGTACCTCTTCCAGCAGGGCGACGACTGGCGGAAGTGGTTCGAGAACGTCGGCACGCTCCCGCTCGACTCGGCGAGCACCTTCATCCGGTCCGGGCGGGGCGGAACGTCCACCGGCGTCATCGGCCTGGCCTCGATGCTGGCGTCCATGCAGGAGCAGCTGGCGCTGTTCCGCGAGGGAAAGCTCACGACCTACTTCGACGTGATCAGGACCAGCCGGTAGTTCGGGTCCTGGCGCATCTCGGAGAGGGGCTGTGCGCAATCCGCGAACAACACCCCATTATCATGAGGCATGCGGAAGACGGTTC
>CAMLHT010000002.1 GCA_946479895.1 uncultured Gemmatimonadota bacterium
GCGACATGGCGCCCTTTGTCGTTTCCGGTGTATTCTCGGCCCATGGATCGAGACCTGAGGTCCGAGTACGAGCGCATCGGGGCCGAGCGCGACGAGGCGGGACGCGTCGCCGATCGCGAGCGCTTCTGGTTCTTCGTGCGCCTGGCCGGGATCTGCTGGCTGTGGGTGATCGCCGGCGGAGTGATCATGGCGCAGGGGTTCCACATCAACGCGACGGTCGGGCAGTTCTATTTTCCCGGCCTGATGGCGAAGGCAGAGGCCTGGCTCAAGGGAGGGCTCTTCGTCGGGACGGCGGGGCCGCTCGGGACGCTCATCGTCGGCTGGCGACGGGCGAGCGCCCGCGGGTACCTCGACTGATCAGTTGCCGAGCGGGCTGGGGCGCGCGTTCGAGCCCGTCGCGACGATGCGCCAGCGGCCATCGGCGTCGCGGCGCCACACGGTGAGGTATTTCGAGAATTGCTGCGCGGCAGCCCCCGTCGGGCCGCGCGAGGTCGACAGCGCATCGCCGACCGTGAACCCCAGGTCCGTGGTGGCGGCGACGTAGCCGTCGCGAGGACTCCAGCTCACCGAGAGATCCCGCCGCGCCTGGAAATACTCCGTCGCGGCCCGCGGCCCCACGACCAGCTCCGACGCTCCGAGCAGGACCGCGTCGTCGGACAGGGCGGACTTCGCGGCGCTCGCGATTCCGAAGACCCCGGCCCGGTCGGCGAACGAGCTGTCGGCAGCCATCATCTCGTGATGAGCCTCGGCGCGAGCCGCCGGAGCCCGGGAAAGGCCTCCGGTGGTGCCCGCGCTTCCTCCCCACGGCGCGGAAACCGGGGTCACCTCGGCATACGCGATGATGCGCCAGGGACCGCCGCGGGCGCGTGACCAGAAGGCGAGGTAGCGCTCGATGGAGCTCGCCGATTGCTCTCCACCGCTCCGCACGGCGAAGCCGAACGTGTAGCCGGCCAGGCCGTCGCGGGACAATCCACCGCCGGCCGGCTGCAACGAGGCGACGGTGCCGAGCCGCGGCGACGCGCTCCGCAGCAGCGCGACGACGTTGTCCCCGCCGTAGACGAGAGGTGCGCCCGGAAGGAGGTAGACCGCATCCGTCGCGATGAACGCTCGCATCGCGACGACGCCACCGAGCTTCTGTATGGAGTCGGACCTCGATCGATCGGTGGCCAGCAGCGTGTCGCGAGCCGGAGATTGCCGGGAGGCGGGCACATCCGATCGATTCCGACCGGGGATGATGCAGCCGCCGGCCAGCGCGGCGAAAACGAGGAGCCGGCCCGGTTTCACCGCGGCGGGTCGATGAAGCCGAAGGACGATACCGCCTTCGCCGGGTCGCCGGTGATCCAGACTCGCGCTCCGTCCTGCCCCTGGAGCGGCGGCGGCGGCGCGACGATTCGCGTTCGCGAGCCGCCGGCGGTCACGATGTAGAGCACACCAGCTTCAGTGCGAAGCCTGCCGTCGATGGCAGGCTGTCCATCCACGGAACGGACGACGAAGCTCGTCGCCTCGAGCTTCCCCGGGGCGGTGCGCCCCACGACGCTGACCTCGGCGCCCGCCTGATGACCGATCATCGACGCCATCGGTCCCGTGATCTCCGTCCGCCGCCCCGCGGAAGTCACGACGACGTGCTTGTCGAAGGACGTTCCCACGACGGAGACGATGCCGCGGACCGAATCCGCGGCAGGCGTGGTAGCGACATCCGGCCGGGCCGACCGGCCGGTGTCGGAGCGCGTCGCGCGTCCGGCGGCATTCCCGCCCGACCGCCCGGGCGGCACCTGCGAATCGGGAGCCGGCGCCAGGGTCGACGGCACCGCGGGCTGGCCGGCAACGACCGGAGCGTCGGGGCGCGCGGAGTCGGCGAGTCGCACGCTGTCCGAGGCGGCGCCGCCGCGCGCGCACGCGGCCGCCAGGGCGCCTCCGAGGATTGCGATTTTTCTCATCAGTGTCTCCTGAAGCATCGCCGCCGGACTCTGCGGCATTGTGATCGCTGCCGGACGCCTTGTCAACTCGAATGCGCGGACTAGCTTGGCGGCGATGAGGCACACCGTTCTCGGCGCGACCCTGCTCGGCCTCCTGCTCTCCACTACCCCGATCGGCGCGCAGCGTTCGAGCAGGCGGGTGGTGGACGCGGCGGGAATTGCCGCCGCCGGCTGGCACCATCTCGGCGACATCGTCGACGCCCTTCCCACGGGCAGCGTCGCCACGACCGACGGTTTCAATCACCAGCTCACCGGCTCGCGAGTCGGCTTCGTCGAGGCGGGCGCCACGAATGCACGCTGGATGGTCCGGCTCGACGGTCAGGTGATGCCGGTCAACATCGAGGGCCTGTGGATCCTCGACGCGATTCCCGTGGCCATCACGCAGATCGACAGCGTCGTGATCACCGAAGGGCCGCGCCTCGTGGACGGCCGCCAGGCGGTGCTCGGCACGATCGACCTCTTCACGCGCGTGCCGCCGCGAGGACCCTCGATCGTCGCGGACTACCAGCATGGCGACGAAAGCGGCGATCCCGGCCCTTACCGCTATACCGCGCGCGCGACGACCAACGTGGAGAAGCTCGGGCCATTCACGAGCGGCGCGCTGGCGGTCGCGTCCCCGCGAGCGTCGCTGGATCTCGCGGCGCGATACTCGAGCCTCAACATCACCGACCAGCGAATCGTCAACCGCCTGCCCGGAGTGTTCGGCAGGCTTCAGTCGGACGTGAACGCCTCGGGCGGATCGGGGGTGCTCACCGGCCATTTCGCTGGCGGGGATCATTACCTGGTCGCCGGCCGCGGACGATTCACGGGCCTCGCGTACCTGCCGGCGCCGGACGCTGACCGCTCGACACGCGTGATCACTTCTCACGTCGGGATCACTGGCAGCGCGCGCGTCGAGCGAGTGGCGCTCCGCTACGGCCTGGCGGGCAGCCAGCTCGACGTGGACTCGCTCGGCGACGTGCTTCCATTCGCGCTCCAGCAGGAGCGCATGTTCGGCGACGCATTCCTCGAGGCCGGCTCGCCGCAGGGTCCGCTGCGCGTGGGCCTGGGGCTGAATACCGGCCGGCAGAAGACCGGCTCCGGTGACACGACCACGACGAGGCAGCGTCACGCCGAGCGTGCGTGGGCGACGTACACCGGGCGGCATGGGGACGCCAACATCGGGATCGAGCGTTCGCTGGGCGGGATCGGGGCGTCGGTTGCGCTCCGGCAGGCGCGCGCGCTCGCCGATTCCCAGGAACTTGCCCTGTCGCTCGTGGCGTTCAACACCTGGCGAGACGGTGGAGACGTGTGGATGGATGGCTTCCGCTCGCCCCTGACGCACGAGGGATCTTCCGGCGCCATCGACGCGCGCGTCGAGCTTTCGACGCGATCTTTGACGGGCTTCGTTCCCACCTGGTACCTGCGCGGCTTCGCATTTCCGGGGCTCGGAGACAACGCGTCGAACGCGGCAATCGCCGGCGGCGTGCTGGCGACGGCGAACCGCGGCCGGTCGTCACTGCGGCTGCGCGCCGAGGTCTCCGAGCAGGTCGGCAACGCCGGCCCCGACGACGGGACGACGCCGGGCGGCTTCCTGGAAGCGTTCGCATCGGCCGTGACGCCCGGCCACTTTCGAGTGGCGGTCTCGGGGCGGTACGCGCCGCGGACGCTGTGGCCGCAGCTCGAGCCGGGAGCGATGATCTACGACCCGGAAGTCCGGCGCGTCGATCTCTCGGTGAACAAGTGGATGTGGCACGAGCGCGTTCGCGCGCAGCTCGTCGTCCGCAACGCGTTCAACCAGCCGGAGATCACACATCCGCTCGGCGCGCAATGGAACCTCCGAACGCACCTCGCCGTGACGATCGCGCTGCCGTCGGTCGGAGGTGACCGATGAAGATGCTGACGGTGATGATGGTCGCGGCCTGTGCGACAGCCAACGCCCAGGACACTTCGTTCTCGCGGCTGACGCTTCGCGGCTCGGTGTTCAGGAACCCGGTCTCCGGCCACATCGCGAGCGACTGGAGCGCGAAGACGGGAGCGCAGCTCGCCGCGGCGACGAACGTCGGTCGCGGCGGGCTCGAGCTGGCCGTCGGGCACATCGGCTACCGGCCGACGACGGGCAAGCCGCCATTCACCGGAACGATGTTCACGCTCGCGTGGACGACGCCGGAGCTGATCGTGTCGCGGATGGCGCTGAGCGGCGGCGTCCGGCTCACCGATCTCCGGATGGATTTCGACGATCCGTCGCTGGTCGGCGGCCTGCGCACGGAAGAGGAGGTCATGACCGGCGTGCTCGGCCGCGCGCGCATTCCCCTCGGCCGCGGATTCGCCGCGTTCGTCGACGGATCATGGGATCTCCTCATGCTCTCGACGAAGACACCGATGATCTTCGTGCATGCCGGCGTCGAGCGGACGATGCGAATGCCGGGATTTCTCCAGGGCATCCTTCGCTGAAACGACCGAGGCCCTCGCGCACGGCGAGGGCCTCGATCGATCGATTCAACCAGGGGTTGCTCAGTGCGGATGGCTGGCCGACCAGACGTAGGCGGCGATTGAAGCGACCTGCGCGTCGGTGAGCTGGGCCCCGCCCTTCGGACGCATCGGGAAGGAGTAGTTGCCCTTGATGTTCGCGGCCGGCACTCCGTCGGTGATGATCTTCACGATCGCCGGGTAGGAGCCGTCGATCTGCACCCAGACCGAGTCGGTCAGGTTGGGGCCGCGCGTCCCTCCCTTCGCGTCGAGCCCGTGACAGCGCGAGCAGTTGTTGGCCTGCGTCTCGTACAGCGTCTTCCCTTCGGCAATGCTCGCGGCGGTGACGCCGGCCGGCATCGCCGGGGCGCGGTTGGCCGCGGCAGGCGTGGCGGTCGTACCCGGTGACCCGACGGTCGTACCGGGCTTGCACCCGGCAAGGGCGGCAACGACGGCGGTCGCGAAGGCGAAACGAACGGTCCTCGAGGTCATGTCAGCTCGCTGATGGGGGACGAGTGAAGAATCCTGGTCATGAAATCCGGCCTGGGCTGCCCGGTTCCACGACTTCCGGAAGGAATATCGCGCTGACGTGGCGATTTGTTGAGATGACGGCCGGAGCGAAGATCACGAGGCCAAACGGGGTCGATCCGGAGCGCGCAGCGCGGAGGAAGACCGCCGGGAGGGAAACGAGAAAGGCAGACCTCGAGGCCAAACGGGGTCGATCCGGAGCGCGCAGCGGCAAGGAAGACCGCCTGGAGGGGAAACGAGAAAGGCAGGCCTCGGTGCACGGCAGGAAACGGGGTCGATCCGGAGCGCGCAGCGCGGAGGAAGACCGCCGGGAGGGGAAACGAGAAAGGCAGGCCCATTCGGGCCTGCCTTTCGAAGTTGCCCCTCCAGGGGTCGAACCTGGACTCTCCTGATCCAGAGTCAGGCGTGTTGCCAGTTACACCAAGGGGCAGTCGTCCCGCGTGCAAGCACACGAGAGCCTTTGAAAATAGGGTTCCGCGACTCACCTTTCAACCCTGCATGAGGTTAAATCGTGAAGCCGGTCCGCCGGCGCAAATTCAGCGGCGAACGGCGTTTGCGACCGGACTCGAGCAATCGATTCGCCTGGCCCGCAAGGCCGGCTGGCCGGCGGTGCTGCTGCTGGCGGCCGCCTGCTCCGAGACCATCCGCTCGGTCAGCGACGGGCCGAAGGACCGGGCGACCAAGGTCGAGGAAGTCTCCGATGCCATCGCCGCCCGGTTCACGAATCCGGAGCGGTCCGGGCGTTTCGAGTCCACCCGGCGCCGACTGGTATCGGGCGCGCTCCATCCCTCCCGCGTATTCCCGGACACCTCCCTCTGGACGACCACGGCGAGCACCACGACCCGCTCGCTGTGGGCGCACGGCTCGCTCACGGAGCGCGGCTACCGTTTCGACGTCGGCGAGCGAGGCCGGCTGGCCGACCTCGCGGACACGAGGCACGTCATCACGCTGCGCCGCACCGGCGACGGCGAATACCAGTGGGCCACCGGTGTCGACTTCGCGATCGGCTCGATGACGGCCAGGGATGCGGCGGCGATGATGCAGACACTGCTCACGGCCGGTCACGACCACGAGGCGGCAACGCTCCGTCTCGGGGCGCGGTCGGCGTTCCCGCGGACGGCGGCAGTGATGTCGAAGCTGTTCGCGATCGACTCCCTGACCCTCAAGCCGGGGCCGGCCGGCACGACGGTCGTGAACATGGTCGTGGGATTCCGCACGGAAAACCTCGCCCGCACCGCGCCGCACTTCGCGGCGTACGTCGCGAAGTACGTCGAGAACTCGCGCTACCGTTTTCTCGTGACCGACAGGACGGGAGTGCCGTACTTCGAGGCCGTGGGAACGAAGCGCAGGCTGAACATCAGCTATCGCACGCGCGCCGATGGACTGGTCAGCGCGCTCGGCCCGCCGCGGGCGATGCCGGATTCGCTGCGGCTGACGTCCGACCTCACGATGCGCGTGAAGATGTTCGACGTTGGCTGGCGCAACCTCGTCACGGATTTCACGATCAGCCGCACGGAGCGGTCGCGCTCGTGGCTGTTCGTCGCCCGCACCGAGCCGGAGTGGGACCTGCCGCTGGTGACGGCTCGGCTCATCCGCACACCGCTCCGCCACCCGTTCCAGGGCGCCGGATCCTCCTTCGAGATGGCCGTCATCGATAGCGCGGGATCCCAGACAATTCTCGCCCGGCGAGCGCGGCTCGAGGTGAAGGAGAGCGCCATCCTGCGCTTCCTGAGCAGCCTCGTCTCGCGGGTCTTCGAAGACCTCGACGCGTCGGTCGAGCGGGAGGAGGCGGCGTTCGTGCGCGAGCTGATGGGCGCGTTCCAGCAGGACGCGAGAGCCCTTCGCCTGCGCTGACCGGTCCGGGACCTCAGCAACACGCCGGTCCGGCTCGTATACTCCGAATGATGACGTGGTCCTACCGATCCTCCCTGCCCTGGGCGCTGACGCTCACTCTCGTGCTGGCCGTGTCGCGGCCGGCGACGGGCCAGCGCCGCCCTCCGCAGGAGTTCACGCGCCAGGGGCTGTTGATCACGAACTTCGCCGTCGGGCCGGGCGTCGACCTGAAGACCGGGCGCCGCGCCGGTGATGCGATCCGCGACCGGATCGTGAAGCTGGTGGACAAGCGCGCGACGCTCGTGATCGACGACTACGACATCCGGGACCGAATGTACCGGGCGGGATTCAACCCGGATTCGACCTACACGCTCGACCACATCTACCTGCTCGGCCGCGCCCTCCGCGCGGACGAGTACGTCGAAGGAACGGTGACGCGGGAGAAGGACAAGTTTCGCCTTTCGGCGACCCTGGTCCTGATGCGCGACAAGAAGATGCGCCAGCCTCTCGGCTCGGCCGCATCCGTCTCGCTCGACGAAGCCGCGGACGTGATGGCGAAGAACCTCAACGCCAATCTCGCCCAGCTCGTGCACGTGCGGCGCTGCGAGAACGCGCTGCGCGAGGCAAAGGGCTCGGTCGCCATCGCGCAGTCCCGCGAGGCCATCGCGCAATCTCCCAACGCGGTGCTGGCGCGAATCTGTCTCGGCTGGGCCCTTCGCCAGACGAGCGCGCCGGCCGCGGAGATCCTCAACGTCGCCCAGCAGGTGCTGGCGATGGACTCGATGAGCTTCCACGCAATCGAGACCGCGGCGATCGCGCTCGACTCGCTGCGCCGGCGGGATGCCGCGGCCGACATGTGGCTGCGCCTCGCGGCGACGGACTCCAACGACGTCGACCTGGCGCATCGCGTCATCAACTCGCTGGTGTTCGGCGGCAACACGAAGCGGGCCGAGCCCTTCGTCGTGCGGCTGGCGGAGCGATTCAGCGACGACCTTCCGGTCGTGCAGCAGAAGTGGCGGGTGACCTTCGAGAACAGGAGCTGGCCGCGGGCGCTCGAGGCGGGCGAGATCATGGTGAAGCGGGACAGCATCGCCCGATCGGACTCCACCTTCTGGCTTCGGCTGGGAACCGTCTATCGCGCCGTCGGCAAGCCGTTCAAGGCCATCGAGGCGCTCGCCTACGGCGTCTCGACCTTCCCGAACGATGCGCGGCTCTATTCCCTCTACACGCAGTACGTGAAGAGCGAAGCAGACACCGTGCTGCCACGCGGGCTGCAGCTCTTTCCGCGGAGCGCCGATCTCCAGGCGCTGAACGCGAAGGAGCTGCGCACGCGCGGAAAGCTCAGCGAATCACTCGAGGCCTCCAAGCGGGCAATGGAACTCGATTCGACCATGAGCCAGGGTGAGCTGATGGTCGCTCAGCTGGAAATCGAGCTGGGACGTCCGGACAGCGCGCTGTCGGCGCTGCGACGCGCCCTCACCCGCGGTGAGGATTCGGCGACCGTGGCTCAGTTCGCGCTCTCGAAGGGCAACACGCTCTACCGGGCAGCGAACGGAACCCACATGTCGACGGACTTCGGCCTCGCCCTGCGTTTCCTCGCGTTCGCCGACTCCGTGAGGCCGTCGGTGCAGTCGACCTTCCTCATGGGGGCGACGGCGCTGGGACTGGCGCAGGCGGCGCTGACCGAAGCGCCGAAGCTGGCGGACAAGGTCGAGGCGTGCCGACTCGCGCGATTGAGCGGGGACATGGTGCCGGTCGCCCGCAACGGATTGCAGGCGGGCCAGAGCGCCTATGGTGACGCGGCGAAGCAGTCGCTGGACTATCTAACCCAGCTCGAGCCCTACGTGGGGCCGCAGGTGACGGCCTTCTGCGCCGTGGCGGCGCCGAAGGACACGGTGCCTGCCACCCTCGAGCCGCGGAAGCCGCCGCGAACCCACTGAAAAAGGAAAACGCCACGGATCGGAATCCGCGGCGTTCGAGCTCACCGGGGTTTCGCCGGGAGTTTGCCACAACCGCTGTCATTGGAACTCTGCGTCCTACCGAACAACGGCGGGCAACGTCTCCATTGGCGAAAACCGTGCCTGCTACCTGAGCCTGCCTGATCTCGGGGTCGGGACCCCAGTGGAGCTGAGGGGGATCGAACCCCTGACCTCTGCAGTGCGATTGCAGCGCTCTCCCAGCTGAGCTACAGCCCCGCATGTCGTGCCGGCCGTGGGACGGGCCTTCACGGAAACGGCCCCGCGCGAGCGCGGGGCCGACGCATGAACACTAGTCGGTCGCGCCGCCTGGAGCAAGTGCGGGAGAACGGCTGGACCGCTAGCTAACTGGCTGGCCAGCCAGCAGTTTGACGACTTCCCGTCACCGCCCGCAACCGATGTCGCTGCTTCCCGCCGAGTCCGTCCTGAAGGCCGCCGCCCGGATCGAGCCGTTCGTGAAACGGACGCGGATGATCCGCAGCCAGGGGCTCTCCAAGGTCGCCGGCAACGAGGTCCGCCTCAAGCTCGAGAACGAGCAGCGCACCGGCTCGTTCAAGCTGCGCGGGGCCCTCAACGTGATGGCCTCGCTTTCCGCGGAGGAGCGCCGGCGCGGAGTCGTGGCGTCATCGGCCGGGAATCACGGGCTCGGGGTCGCCTATGCGGCGAAGGAATTCGGGGTGCAGGCGACGATCTACATCCCGGGCACCGCGCCGCGCGTGAAACGCGACGGAATCCTCGCGCTCGGCGCGACGGTGATCGACAGCGAACCTGATTACGACGCGGCGATGACGGCAGCCATCGCCTTCGCGCGCGAACAGGGCAGGCGCTTCATCAATCCCTGCGTCGGGCACGACCTGCTCGCCGGCCAGGGCACCGTTGCTCTCGAAGTCCTGGCCGAGGCTCCCGGCGTGCGGACCTTCGTGGTGAGCGTGGGCGGCGGCGGACTGCTCGGCGGTTGCGCGAGCCTGCTCCGCGCTCACGCGCCATCGGTGCACATCGCCGGCGCGCAGAGCGAACGGACCGCGGCGATGTCGAAGTCAGTCGCGGCCGGCAGCCTCGTCGAGATCGAGAGCCTGCCGACGATCGCCGACGGACTCGCCGGCCAGATCGACGCCGAGGGTCTCGAGATCGGCCAGGCCGGGCTGGACGAGATCGTGACCGTCTCGGAGGAAGCCATCGGCCACGCGATGCTGTGGCTCCTCGATCAGCACGGCCTGCGGGTCGAGGGCGCCGGCGCCGCGGGCGTGGCGGCGATCCTTTCCGGCCGGTTGCGTCCCGTCGGCGAAACGGTCGTCGTCGTCAGCGGGGGCAACGTGGACGACGACCGGCTCGCGAAGCTGCGCGGCCCGTCAGGTGAGCAATAGCGTCGCGAGGCCGAGGAAGATCCCCATCGAGGCGACGTCGGTCATCGTCGTCAGGAAGATGCTGGAGGCCGTCGCGGGATCCGCTCCCACCTTGCGCAGCGCCAGCGGAATGAGGGCTCCCGACACGCCGCTGACGACGCAGCTGCCGATCATCGCCGCGGTGACGATGGCGCCGAGCACGATGGCGTTCGCGTTGTGCTGCATGGTCGCGACGATGAACATCCCGACGCCCGCGGTGACGCCGACGAGCGCTCCGTTCAGCAGGCCGAGGAGCGCCTCCTTGGTGACGAGCGATCGCTCGGTGCCGCTCTTCAGCTCACCGAGGGTGATGCCACGAAGGGTGACGGCCAGCGCCTGACAGCCGGTGTTCCCGGACTGGCCGGCGAGGACCGGGAGGAACACGGCGAGAATGACGATCCGGTCGAGGGTATCCTGAAAGATGCCGACGACGGCGGCGGCGATGAACGCAGTGAGCAGGTTGAGCTGGAGCCAGGGGTGCCGGAACTTGAGGCTGCGTGGCCAGGGAGTGATGAGGCGCTCCTCCTTGCCGACACCGACCATCTGTCCCGGCTGGGCGCTGATCTCGAATGCCTGCTCCTCGAACATGGCCTGGCCGCGCACGAGCCCGATCAGCTTGCCCGTGTCGTCGCAGACCGGGTAGACCGGGAAGTGGCGGTTGAGCACCTGCTTCATCGCATCCTTGAGGGGTGTGTCCGGCCGCAGGGTGAACGGGTTGCGGAGCATCACGCTCTCGAGCGTCGCGCTGTCGTCGGCGACGAGGAGGTCGCGCATCGTGACGATGCCGAGCAGCTTGCCCGCGGGATCGACGACGAAGCAGTAGGTCACCAGGTGGGTCTTCACGATGTCGCGGATGCGACTGGTGACCTGCGCCACGGTTTCCGACGGCCGGAAGACTCCGTACGGAGGCTCCATGAGGAACCCGACGCTGTCGTCGTCGAACGTCTGGTTCATCGACCACTGCTGCGTCAGGTGCTGCGGGCCGGTCGAGTAGAGCCGGCGGCGGTCCTCGGAATCCATCTCGGCGATGATGTCGCCGGCGATGCCGGGGTTCACCGCCTGGAGGACGTCGTGGATGATCGCGGGGTCGTGGCGTGCCAGCAGCTCGGCGGCCTCGGTCGGACCAAGCCGGGCCACCTGGGCGGCGAGCTGGTCGACGGGGGTGGGAGTGTAGGTGCCGACGTTGTCGCGGGGCTTCGTCGCAGCGTCCAAGGGGAACTCCGGTGGGGGATCCTCGGACAGAAGATGGGGACGGGGCGGCCCGTGTCCAGAGACGAAAGACACGAAGCCCGGAAACGCGGAACGGCCGCACCTTGACGATGCGGCCGTTCCCTCAGGGCCCGGCGACCCGGCGTAGCCGGGCGACGCGCTTCAGGGACCTTGCCAGCTAGTGGTTGCCGAAGCTTTCGCCACGCGAGCTCTGGTCGGGATTGAGCGTGTTGCTGTTCGCCCGTTCGCCCCCGATGGAGTTATTCGCGCCGCGGTTGCCCTGAGTGTTCGCCTTGACCCCTTCCCGTCCTTCGACGCTGACCTCGCGGTCAGCCATCCCGGCGCGCGAATTCTGGAATCCGCCCCCGGTCGTGGTGCTTTCATCGGAGCTGGCGCCCGAATTGGCGACGCCGGCGCCGCGGCCGCGAGCGGCACCGCGGGCTTCACCGCCCCGGCGACCGATTTTGGCCATGTGCTCGCGGTTCTGGCTGACGGCCAGACCGCCCTTGCGCCCCGCTTCACGAGCCTCGCCCGAATCGAATTCGTGGGCCGTGCCCTTGGCGTGAGCGGCCTTGCCACCCTTGCTCGCGATCTCCTTCTGCTTGCTCCGATCCATCGAAGCAAAACCACGATTGCTGCGGCGTGACGTGCCATTCGACGAGCTGTTGCCCGAGGTCATTCCCTCGGCATCGCTCGAGCTCCGCGAGCCGGACGCGCTGCGTCCAGTCTCGTTGGCGACATCGCGCTGCCGTTCCCGGTCAGGCGCCCCGAAGCTGCGATCGTCATTTCCCGGTCTATTCGGCATTTACTGCTCCTCCATGCTGCGCGTGACTACGCTCGGTTGACAGTTCCCCCGGTCCGGCGCCCCTCTGTCAGGCCCCTGCCAGTCTTGCGAACCCATGAATTGCAAAGTGCGGACCCAAATCCCGCATTCTCACGGATTTTCCCGCCTCGGTCCGCGATCAGGCGGCCGTCGTCTCCCCGCCAAGCAAGGTCAGTACCTCGCCCGTGATGTAGGACGAATCGGCGCTGGAGGCGAAGAAAACGAAGGCCGGCGCGACCTCCTCGGGCTGGCCCGGGCGCTCCATCGGCGTGTCGGCGCCGTGTTTCGCGACCTTCCCCGGGGTCTTGTCGGCGACGTTGAGCGGGGTCCAGATGGGGCCCGGCGCGACGCAGTTCACCCGGATCTTCCGCTCGACGAGCTGCTGCGCGAGGGACTTGGTGAAGGCGTGGATGGCGCCCTTGGTGGCCGAGTAGTCGAGCAGCGCCTTGCTGCCCTCGAGCCCCGTGATCGAGCCGCAGTTCACGATCGCGCCGCCTGGCTTCATGACGCGGACGGCGGCGCGCGCCATGTAGATGTAGCCGAAGATGTTGGTCTCGAAGGTCTCGCGAATCTGGGCGTCGGTCAGGTCGTCGATGGACTCCTGGTGCTGCTGGAACGCCGCGTTGTTGACGAGAATGTCGAGGCGCCCGAGCCGGGCCACGGTCTGCGCGACGGCCCGATCACAGAACGCGGACTTCCTCACGTCGCCGGGGAGCAGCAGCACGCGCGCGCCCTCGGCCTCACACGCCGCGCGCGTCTCCTCGGCGTCGGATTGCTCGGCGCGCAGGTAGACGATGGCGACGTTCGCGCCTTCACGCGCATAGAGCACGGCCACGGCGCGGCCGATGCCCGAGTCGCCGCCGGTGATGAGCGCCACCTTGCCGGCCAGCTTGCCCGAGCCACGATAGGTCGGCGCCTCGTAGAGCGGCCGGGGGTGCATCAGGCTCTCGATGCCGGGCTTCTCCTGGTGTTGCGGAGGAAAGGGCGACTTCGGCCGGGCATCGGCTGTGGCCTTGCGCGGGCGGCGCGCGCCGCGGGCGCGCGAGCGGGATCTGGACGTTGGCATGCCGGGGGACCGGCGCAAAAAGCAGTCCGGCTCCGAGTAGTTTTCGCGCATGTCGCTGTCCGTCCGCCTGCTCGGCACCTCCGCCTCGCGCCCCACCGTGGAGCGCAACGTCTCTTCCCTCGCCGTCCACCGTGAGGGGGAAACGATGCTGTTCGACTGCGGCGAGGGAACGCAGCGGCAGATGATGCGGTGGGGGGTGGCGTTCTCCCTCGAGGACATCTTCTTCACGCACCTCCACGCCGATCACATTCTCGGAGTGATCGGGCTGATTCGCACCATGGCCCTCCAGGGGCGGACGGACAAGCTCACGCTCTGGGGCCCGCCAGGCTCGTCGCGCGTGCTGAAGCGCGCCGAGAGCCTGGGATTCGAGCGGGCGACGTTCCCGGTGGACATCGTGGAGCTCGAGGCGGGCGTTCCGCTGCGACGCGACGGGTACGCGATCGTTCCCTTCGCGGTGGACCACCGCAATTCATCGTCGTTCGGCTATGCGCTGATCGAGGAGACGCGAAAGGGGCGATTCGATCCGGACCTCGCGCGCCAGCTCGGCATTCCCGAAGGCCCGCTGTGGGGGCAGATCCACCGCGGCCTGCCGGTCACGCTCGAGGATGGCCGGGTGATCGAGTCCTCGGTGCTCGTCGGGCCGCCGCGTCCGGGACGCCGCGTGGTGATCACCGGGGACACGCGGCCCTGCGCGGCAACGGTCGAGCACGCGCGTGGCGCGGACCTGCTCATTCACGAAGCGACGTTCGGCGACGAGGAGGCGGAGCGCGCGGTGGAGACGGGCCATTCCACGGCGCGCGAGGCGGCGACGGTCGCCCGCGACGCGGGCGCGCGCCGCCTGCTGCTCACCCACTTCTCGGCGCGGTACTCACGCGACGCGACGCCGCTTGACCGCGAAGCGAAGGAAGTCTTCCGCGAGACGATGGTCGGGCGGGACGGAATGGAGATCGAGGTCCCGTTCGGCGACAGTGAGGCCGTAGACCGTAGACCGTAGACAGTAGACCGTAGACCGTAGACCTATTCCGACGGCCTACAGTCTACGGTCTACTCCCTACGCACTGATCTTGAGCGGATCGGGGCGCGACACGCGCATCGAGCGGCGGAAGAGCTGAGCGAGCGTGGCGTCGTCGAGCGCCGAGAGGACCTTGTCGGGCGAAAGGCGCGAGGTGACGCTGCGCGCTTCGGGGCCGCGGCTGATGTACCAGTTGTAGCGGTCCTTGCGGCTCGACCCGCCGTCGGGATGATGAAAGACCACCATCGCGTTGCTCGAGCCGGGCGTCTGCACTTCGACGGCCCAGAGGACGCCGTCGGGGGATCTATAGGACTTCATGACAGCCATGAGTGTTCGGGTGGTGAAGTGCCGAATCAGCCGACCGATTCGGGGACCAGTGGCTGGCGGCCGGCGTATCCGGCGTTCAGCTCGTGCCAGTAGCCGACTTGCCGCTCGCCGAGGCGCCAGCAGAGAAAGACCGGGCGGCTGCCCATGGTGCTGGGGAAGTCGATCAGGCCAATGCCGGGATCCTTGACCTGGATTCCGAGGTCGGCGAGCTCGCGCCGGAATCCCTCGATGTCGCGGGCGATGGCCTGTGCCTCACCGGCGAGCCGGTCCGCGATTTCGGCGTCGCCCGCCCGGCCCGAGGCGGCGACGAGATCGATCTCGTTGAGCTTCTCGTTCCAGATGCGGTACTGCGTGACGATGTCCTCGACGATCTTCCGCACGAGCGGAAGCGTCGCGTTCGCCTGCTCGACCGTGAACCGCTTCATGACGCTCCCCGAATGCTCACTTATGGGCCTCTTCGCGCTGCCGTTCCTCGACGCGCCGGGCGCGGCGTTCCGTGGCCGCCTGATACCGGCGCTTCTCCTCGGCGGTCTCAGGTAGCAACTCGGGGACCTCGACGGGCCGGCCGTTCCGGTCGACGGCGACGAAAGTGAGATAGCAGGAGTTCGTGTGCCGGCGCCGGCCGGTCATGAGCTCCTCCGCCTCGACGCGCACGCCCACCTCCATCGAAGTGAGGCCGGCGAAGTGGACGCTCGCCTTCATGACGACGAGGTCGCCAAGATGGATGGGCTCGCGGAAGTCCACGCGGTCGATCGAGGCCGTCACGACGGGAGCCCGGCAGTGGCGGAATGCCGAGATCGCCGCGCACTTGTCCATCATGGACATGATCACGCCGCCGAACACGTGGCCCATGTTGTTGGCGTCGCCCGGCATCATCAGCTCGGACGTCTCGTGCTGGCTATCCTTGACCGGCTTCCTTGGGCGTGTCACTGGCGGGATCAATTGCTCGGGGATCGGGTAACCGGGGCTCTGCCACCGGTCGACTCGCCGTGGCAAATATACTGCGTAGGGAACACCAAGATGCGTATTCCCAGATTCTTCCAGGCCGCTTTCGGCCTTTTCGTCATGGCCGCCTGCAAGCAGGCGGACGGCAAGCCACGCCAGTTCGCGGCAGCCGACACCAGCACGCTCACGACCGCGTCCGATGGCGCGAACGCCGCCGAGCGCCAGCAGGCATCGGCGAAGGCCGCATCCGCCGCGGCGATGCCCGTGGCTTCGCCGACCGCACGGGACAGCGCCCTCCGCGCGCGCACGGTGGTTCGCGCGCTCTACGCGAACCGCTACGCGTCGCAGAGCGCGAAGAAGATGCGGCATCTCATCGCGATCGCCGACTCGACCGAGGTCAACGCGATCGTGCTCGACATGAAGGACGAGTTCGGCCTGAACTTCCGGACCTCGAACCCCGAGTGGGCGAAGAACGCCGGCGCGGCGGGCGTGGTGCCGAACCTCAAGGCGCTCCTCGACACGATGAAGGCGCACGACATCCTGCCGATCGCCCGCCTCGTCGTCTTCAAGGACTCGGTGACGGCGCGCGTGCATCCCGACTGGACGATCAAGAAGGCCGACGGCTCGGTGTGGCGTGACAAGCAGGGGCTCGCCTGGGTGAATCCCTACCAGCACGGCCTGTGGGACTACAACATCGGGATCGCCGAGGAGCTGGCGAAGCTCGGCTTCGGCGAGATCCAGTTCGACTACATCCGGTTTCCGGAGCCGTACAAGAGCCTGCCGCCGCAGGTGTTCCCCGACGCGAAGGGCGTCTCGAAGCCCGACAACCTCGCGGCGTACCTCAAGCAGGCGAAGACGCGCCTCAATGCCGCCGGCGTCCGCTCCACGGCCGACATCTTCGGCCTCGTGACGACGGTGAAGGGCGCGCTCGAGATCGGCCAGTGGTGGGAGAAGATCGCGCCGGTCACCGACGTCGTCCTGCCGATGGTGTACCCGTCGCACTACCCGCGGGGATCGTTCGGCATCATGCGGCCGAACGCCGAGCCCTACAAGGTCATGAAGATCGCGCTGGACACCGCGCGCGTGCGCAACGAGAAGCTCGGGATCAGCACCGAGGAGCACGTGCGCCCCTGGATCCAGGCGTTCACCCTGGGCGCGCCGCCCTACGGACCGGAGCAGATCCGCCAGCAGAAGCAGGCCATCTACGACGCCGGCTTCGACGGCTGGGTGCTCTGGAGCCCGGGATCTAAGTACGACAGCTTCGTGCCCGCCCTCGAGAAGGAGCTGGTCTCGAGGAAGAAGAAGTAACGGTAGAACGGTAGAACGTAGAACGTAGAACGTAGACCGTAGACCGTAGACCGTGGACCGTAGCGCGTAGGCCGAAGTGCTTATTCGGGGCCCGGGAACGATTCCGTCGTCTTCGAGACCGTCACGACCTTGAAGGAGATCGGGAACGCGAGCTGAAGAGGGTCGACGGGAAGCACCGGCGGCGCCTCCGCCTCGATCGCGACGGGACGCCGCTCCTTGCGGAACATGGAGTAGGCGAGCATGCCGGCGGCCATGAGGAGAAAGCCCCAGCGGCCGATCTCGGCCCCGGCGCCGTAGACGAAATACATCATCGCGAGGAACGCGAGCGGGGCGATGACGTGCGCGCGACGGCGCTCCCGCCGGGGATAGCGGTCGGGATCGCGGCGAACGAGAGTCAGCTCGGCGGCGGCGGTGATGAGGTGCGGCACCAGGGTGGCCCAGACCGCCAGCAGCACCAGGAAGTTGAACGTCTCGAGCAGGGTGTTGTTCAGGATCATGAACAGCAGGACGCTCCCGACCACCGTGCTCGTGACGAGGGCAGTCGCCGGCGTACCAAATCGCGGGTGGATGCGCGCGAGGCGCGCGCTGATCAACCCGTCCTGCGCGGCGCTCACCGGCACGCGACCGCTCACGAGCAGCCATCCGTTGAGCGTACCGAGGCCGGCAATGATGGCCGCGGCGCTGATGGCCATGGCTGCCGTCGGGCCCAGTGCGCGCTCGACGACCATGGCCAGCGGGCGAGCGGATGATGCGACTTCCGCATTCGAAAGGACGCCAGCAACGACGACAGCGGCGAGCAGAAAGACGATCGTTCCGATGCCGTATCCGATCATGGTCCCGCGCCAGATGGTCTGGTGCGGAGCCCTTACCTCCTCGGCCGGCACGGTGGCTGTCTCGACCCCGCTGTAGGCCCAGACGATCAGGGCCGTCCCGGTGGCCAGCGATGCCCATCCGTGCGGGGCGAAGGGCTCGTAGTTGGCCGTGTCGATCGCATGGGACGATCCGCCGACCAGCAGGATGAGCGCCCCGACGTTGACGATCATGATCGCGATCTGAAGCCGGGCGCTGTGCCTCACTCCGAGCACATTGATGCCGCAGAAGGTCCAGAGCAGGACCTGGGCGAGCAGCATGCGCGCGACCGGATTCGTCTGGAGGACCGGGAAGAAACCCTGCGCATAGGCGATGACACCCGTGACGATGCCGGCGTTCCCGATGAGCGCGCTGACCCAGTAGAGCCAGAAGCTCAGGAACCCGGCGAAGTCGCCGAACGCCTCACGCGCGAAGACATAAGGTCCGCCGGTGCGCGGATACCTCGTGCCAAGGTCGGCGTAGACCAGCGCGACGCCGAGATAGCCCAGGGCCGTAAGGCCCCACGCCACGATCCCGAGCGGCCCAACCGCCGCCGCGATCGCCGCGGGCAGCGTGTACATCGACGTGCCCACCATGTTGCCCACGACGAGGGCGATGGCGCCGAGCAGCGTGAGCCCGCGAATGAACCCGCCCGACGACGGCTGGAAGCCGCCGGGCAGGGACAGCTGCTCGGAGTCCTCCCGGAGTGCCGTCGTCATTTGCCGCGCGCGATCTCGCGAACCGCGGCGATGATCCGCTCGACTTCCTCGTCGGTCGTGTAGCAGGAGCACCCCACGCGGACGACGCCGTCGGCCGCCTGGCCGATGCGCTCGATGACCGTCATCGCGTAGAAGTCCCCGTTTGAGACGAACAGGCCTTTCGACGCCAGCGCGCGGGCGACGTCGTTGGTCGAATGGCCGCGAAGCGTGAACGACAGGGTCGGCGTACGGACCCTGTCAGGGGTCGGGCCGTAGAGCGTCAGGCCGTCGATCGATGACAGGCCGGACCAGAGCTTCCGGAGCAGGTCCTGGCCATGTCGCGCGTGAAACGCATACGAAGTCGTCAGCCGTTGCCGCAGGGTGTCGCCGGTGCCGAGCCCCGCGATGAACTCCACGGCAGCCGCGGCCCCGACGATCCCCTCGTGGTTCTGCGTCCCGGTCTCGACCCGTTCCGGCGACTCGTTCGGCGCCGGCTCGAGCTTCGGAAAATCGAGCGACTCGATGCGCTTCCTCCGGCCGTACAGGATGCCGATGTGCGGCCCATAGAACTTGTAGGCCGAGCACGCGAGAAAGTCGCAGTCCCATTCCTTCACGTCGACGAGCCGATGCGGCGCGTAGTGCACGGCGTCGACGAACACCTCGGCGCCCACCGCGTGGGCCTGGCGAATGAGCTCCGCCGGCATCGTGACGGTCCCGAGGGCATTGGAGGCGACACCGAGGGCGACGAGCTTCGTGCGCGGGCCGAGCTTCGCCGCGTAATCCGCGAGGTCCAGCTCGCCGGTCGCGGGATCGAACCGCACGGAGCGGATGACGATCCCGCGCTCCTTCTCGATGGCCCGCCACGGGGCGACGTTCGCGTGATGGTCGAGCTCCGTGATCACGACCTCGTCGCCCGCCTTCCACTCGCGGCCGAGCGCGCGCGCGAGGTGGAACGTGAGGGTCGTCATGTTGGCGCCGAACGCGACTTCGTCCGCCCCGGCGTTGAGGAACGCCGCGAGGGTGCGACGCGACTGGGCGATCAGGGCGTCGGTCTCCTCGCTCGTGGGGTAGACCCAGTGCGTGTTGGCGTTGTGGTGATAGAGGTACTGCGTCATCGCCTCGGCGACCGAGCGCGGCACCTGGGTGCCTCCCGGTCCGTCGAAGTAGGCGACCGGTTGCCCGTTGTGGACCCGCTCGAGGGCCGGGAACTGCGCGCGCGCGGCCTTCACCGGATCTGCCTGCGCCACCGCGGGCCGGAGGGAAGTGGCCGTCATGAGATCTCCACTCCCGCCCACTGCTCGATGAGCCGGACCGCCTCGACGTGATCGGCGACCTCGCCGAGCTCCCCGCGAGCGAGGGTAAAGAGATCGGCCGTCAGCTGCGTGACCGGCGTGGGAACCTTGTTGTCGCGCGCCACCTGGGCGGCGATGCCGATGTCCTTCTCGAGCAGCGCGAGGCGGAACGTGCGCGGGAAGGCGCGCGTGATAACCCGCTCGGGGAACAGGTTCATCGACGTGTTCGACCGCCCGCTGGACGTGTTGATCACGTCGAGGGCGACCTTCGGGTCGACGCCGGCCTTCACCAGCGTCGCGAGCCCCTCGGCCGTCGTCCAGACGTGGATCGCGAGCATGGCGTTGTTGACGGCCTTGAGGGCGTCGCCGGCTCAGACGTCACCGCAGTGGACGATCTTCTGGCCGAAGGACCTGAACACCGGCTGCATGCGCTCGAACACGGCGGCGTCTCCGCCGACCATGACCGTCAGGGTTCCCTTCTCCGCTCCGGAGGTCCCGCCGCTCACGGGCGCATCGACGAAATCGATGCCGTGCTCGGCCAGGCGGGCGGCGATGCGACGTGAGGTCGCGGGATCGCCCGAGGTGCAGTCCACGAGCGTCGTGCCCTTCCGCATCGTGGCCAGCAATCCGTCAGGCCCGTCGAGCAGCGACTCGACGTCGCGCGACAGCGGGAGGCAGGTGATGACGACGTCGGCCTCCCGCGCGGCCTCGGCGGGGGTCCGGGCGACCTTCACCGGATGCTCGGCGGCGAAGGCGGCGGATTTTTCGGCGGAACGATTCCAGACGACCAGACCAGGAAAGGCCATCGCGACGCGGGCGGCCATCGGCCGACCAATCGCGCCGAGGCCCAGAAAGGCGGGGTTCATCCGTCAAAGCTATCGCGGCAGTGGCGCCGCTGGTTAGTCTGAACGGGTGAGAACGATCCTCGACATCGAAGGCATGAGCTGCGTGCACTGCGTGCGCGCGGTCGTGACTGGGCTGGGCGGCGTGCCGGGCGTCACCGGCGCCGACGTGAAGATCGGCCAGGCCGTCGTCGACCACGGCCCCCGCGTTTCACTCGCGCGGCTGCGCGAGGCGATCGAGCTGGCCGGCTACAAGGTGCGGGACACGAGAGAGGAGCGTCGCCGGTTGCCGGTGCTTTAGGCGTATCCCTGTGACCTGAAGCCCTGAGAACCTGACAGCTGATGCCGAGTCTCGCGAGACTTCGGGTTCAGCCGTCAGGCGCTCAGGGCTTCAGGTTACAGGGCCATGCCAAGCGCTACATGCTGAACCAGTACGAGCCCTTGATCAGGAACACGTTGTCCGGGTGCGCCTTCACCAGCTCACCCAGGCCCGTCGGCGCCGTTCGCGCCGCGGCACCGCTGACACCGCGCGTCCGCTCCTGCGCCCACACCACGTAGACCGTCGAGCCGGGGCGATACTCCCAGCGCAGCACCGTGTTCGAGCGATACTGCTTGAAGTCGAAGGCGCCCGGATCGCCGCCGTTGTAGGGTGAATACCGGCTGTTCCAGTCCGTCGCCCGGGCATCGGCCACCTGGAGCCAGCCGCTGTAGTCGCCACGCGACGAGAACGGGCTGGCGAAGAGCTCGAGCGAGAGGGTCGGCGTCATGGTGTACGCCATGCGCACGTTCACCGAATGCTGGGTCTGGTCGAGCTTCGCGACGGTGTAGTGCGTCGAGTCGTTGCCGATCTCGCCGAAGTTGCCGCTGAACTGCCGCGGATTCCGTACGTTGTAGTAGCTGTAGCTGAGCGAGCCGTTGATCGCGCTGCCGATCCGGTAGTTGAGGTACGGGTCATAGCCCCACGACCCGCCGCGGCCGCCGTAGCCGGACGACCAGCGAGCGAACAGGCCGGGGACGATGACGTTGCGCGGGTCGCCGTCGATGCCCACCCAGCCGTTCGGGTTCGGATCCCGGCGCAGCGCCGGCCCGCCGCGCAGGCAGTCATCGCAGTAGGAGTCGATGCCGTTCACGCCGATGCCGGCGTGCACCCACATGCTGTTCGGAAGCTCCCAGTGCGAGTTCACGTTGCCGCCCAGGTCCGTGCGGAGATTGTCCCAGGACCAGTTCGCCCACTGGTTGAAGTTGATGTTGCCCTGACGATAGAGCTTCGCCGGCTTGTTCCACTGATACTGGAGCCAGGCCCACTGCGACTTGCTGCCCGCCTTGGAGAGGAACCCGAGGTCGTTGATCTCGAATCCGGGCGACGTCATGTCCATCCCGAAGTTCCCGATCGTGTGGCCGCCGCCACGCTTGTTGAACGAGACGCTGGCCGTGTAGCCGTCGAGGCTCGTCGCATTGGGATCGAGCTCGAGGTCGTCGTCGGGCCGGAGATAGTTGTGAGTCAGGCTGCGCTGGGTGGCGGTGATCGCCGCCGCGGTTCCGCTCACGCGGCTTCCGGCAATGGATGCCGAGACCTGGTAGTTGCGCCGGAAGAACTGGTGGCGCGCGTCGATGGAGCCGGCGAGCGCGTCCCGGCGGAGGTAGTCCTCGGTGAACTGATCGGTCTGGCGGTGCACCGACGTCACCATGGCGCCGACCGAGCTGGCGCCGGCCCTGAAGTCCTTCGCGGCGCGTCCGGCGAAGTAGTTCGTCTGCGGCTCGATGGTCTGCCCGATGCCGGCCGGCGACAGCGCGCCGATCTCCCGCTGCGTGACGGCGTTCAGGATGCCGACGCTCACGCCATTGGCGAGCCGGCCGGTGAGCTTCGCGGCGCCCAGGATAGTGGAGTTGTTGACGTTGGACTGGTCATAGTACAGGCCGCCGAGCTGCGGCCCGCGGCCGATGCGGCGCGAGTACAGGAGATTGGCGCCCGAGGAGCTGAAGGCTCCCTGCCCCTCGAGGAAGAAGGGACGGCGCTCGCTGAAGAAGCTCTCGAACCCCGAGAGGTTCACCTCCGACGGGTCGGCCTCGACCTGCCCGAAATCCGGGTTGATCGTCGCGTCCAGCGTGAGGTTGGACGTGAGTCCGTACTTGAGGTCCGCGCCGACGCGCGTGTTGCTCGTGTGGGCGTAGCCGCTGGCCGCCGTGGCCGACGGAGTGTTCGCGGTCTGGGCGACGGTGTATGGCGCGAACTCCAGCCGGCGCGGGGAAACGACGCCGTTGATGCCCGTGACGTCGCCGAACTTCGATGAGAGGCCCTGGGTGCTCCGGTCGTAGTTGGGCCAGCTGTACCGCTCGTTGTGCCTGGCGACGTCGCGCCAGATCATGATGCCGAAGGTGTGGTCGGTGGCGTTCTGGTACCGGAGCTGGTTGAGCGGGATCCGGAACTCGGCCACCCAGCCGAGGGAATCGATGCGCGTCCCGACCTCCCAGATCGCGTCCCACGACTGGTCTTCGTTGCCGTCGTCGATGATGGCGTAGTCACGCTTGACGCCACCCGGGTTCACGGCGAACTCGAAGCCCGACCGGCGGTCGTGATACGGGTCGAGCATCACCTTGATCCAGTCCGAGTTCGTGCGGGCGTCCCGCCGGCTCATGAGGTTGACGATGCTGTCCGGATGCGGGTCGTACATCCGGGTGAAGACGTAGAGGTTCTTCTCGTCGTAGGCGACCTTGGCGACGGTGCGGAAGCGCGGCTCCCCGTTCATGACGGGGGTGAAGGTGCGAAACCCGTCGATGACCATCGCGTCGCGCCAGACGGCGTCATCCTCGCGGCCGTCGAGGATCACGGGCTGCGCGGCGCGTGACGCGGTCGCCACGTTCGGCGACATCGCGGAGCCGCCGCCGGTCGGGGCGGCGACGTTGCCTTCCTGGCGCTGCGCGAGAACGGTGGACGCGGCAAGGAATACCAAGCCGATGGCGACGAGTGGGCGTCTCATATGCGAACCCGGGCATGAGTGGGGCGCCGTCGTCGGATCGGGGGGCAGCGCTGATCGACAGGGTAGGACACACAAGCTCCAAAAAGGGTTGGGAGGTGGCTCGGCTATCGGCTCGGCTCTCGGCTCTCGGCTGTCGGCGCCGGCTCTCGGCTATCGGTCCCGGCCGTTGGCGGCTAGCGGCTAGCGGCTATCAGCTCGCCCTCCGCCCTCCGCCCTCCGCCCTCCGTCCTCCGTCCTCCGCGCCCCCTAGTCGTCCGATGCATGCGGGGGGTATACTGCGCGCGATGACGCCACCGCCGCGCAACCCCGTAGACCGCACGATGGCGGCGCTGCTCGCTCCGGACATTCTCGCGCTGCTCGAGGAGTCGCCGCGGGACATCGCCGTCGAGACGGAGGAGCTCCACGCCGCCGACCTGGCGGACGTGGTGGAGCACCTGCCGCAGGAGCGCGTGCGGGAGTTCCTCCTCGCGCTGCCGCGGCATCGCGCGGCGGACGTGCTCGAGTATCTCGACGAGGAGCTGCGCACCGAGATCATCGAGGCGATGAGCGCGACGGAGGCCGCCGAGCTCGTCACGGAGATGACGCCGGACGACCGCGCCGACACGCTCGAGGAGCTGGACGAGGAGACCGCGGAGGAGATCCTCTCCGAGATCCCCGACGAGCAGCGGCGCGAAACGGAGCGGCTGCTCTCGTTCGACCCGGACACGGCCGGCGGCCTGATGACCACGGAGTTCGTCTCCGTGGCCGCGACGACGCCGGTGGAAATCGCCCTCGAGAACGTGCGTGCCATTGCCCGGATCGGCCGCAAGGAGGCGATGTACTCCATCTACGCCACCGACGTCGAGGGGCGGCTCGCCGGCGTGTTCTCGCTGCGGGAGCTTCTCGCCGCCGCGCCGGGCGCGACGATCGACGACATCGCGTGGGAAGAGGTCGTCAGCGTCGCGCCGAACGCCGACCGCGAGGAAGTCGCGCGGATGATCGCGAACTACGACCTCGTCGCCATCCCGGTGGTGAGCGAGTCCGGGCACATCATGGGCGTGGTCACCGTCGACGACGTCATCGACGTCATCCAGCAGGAGCAGACGGAGGACGTGCAGAAGTTCGGCGGCATGGAAGCGCTCGACATGCCGTACACCCAGATCGGCTTCTGGCCGATGATCGGCAAGCGCGTCGGCTGGCTGGCGATCCTGTTCGTGGGCGAGATGTTCACCGCGCTGGCGACGAACGCCTACTCGGATGAGCTCCAGCACGTGCTGCTCCTGGCCATCCTGATGCCGCTGATCATCAGCTCCGGCGGCAACTCCGGCTCCCAGGCGACGTCGCTGATCATTCGCGCGCTGGCGCTGGGCGAGCTCCAGGTGAAGGACTGGTGGCGCGTCGCCATGCGCGAGCTGCCGGCGGGCGTCACGCTCGGCGTCATCCTCGGCGGGATCGGGTTCGCGCGGATCTGGGGACAATACCTGCTCGGCCTTGGCGATCCGCCGATCACCTACCCCATGCAGGTCGGGATGACGATCTGGGTCTCCGTCATCGGAGTCGTCACCGTGGGCACCATGGTGGGGTCGATGCTGCCCTTCGTGCTCCGGCGGTTCCGCCTCGATCCGGCCTCGGCCTCGGCGCCGTTCGTCGCGACGCTGGTGGACGTGCTGGGCCTGGTCATCTACTTCATGGCCGCCAAACTCATCCTGAGCGGAACGCTGCTTCCCTAGCCGCTATCTTCAGGACATGAGCGATCTCCACATTGAAATCGTCGGCATGACCTGCGAGCACTGCGTCCGCGCGGTGAAGAATCGCCTGGCCGCTACGCCCGGGGTCAGCGTGAACGACGTGAAGGTCGGCTCGGCCGACATCCGGCTCGACGAGTCGAAGTCGACCCTGGCCGACGTCGAGGAAGCGATCTCCGACGAGGGCTATACCGTCGACACCGTCAGCGCCCGCTGATCAGCGGGCGTAGCGGGCCGTCGCCAGCTCGACGATCCGCGCGATGAGCGCATCGTACTCCAGGCCGTGCTTGCCGGCCGCCCGCGCGAATTCGGCCTCCTTCTCGAGGTAGCAGTTCGGGTTGATCTCGAGCACGAAGACCTCGCCGGCGGGATTCACGCGCATGTCGACTCGCGCGTAGTCACGGAGCCTGAGCGCCTGGAAGGCGGCGATCGCCACGGCGTGCAGCCGCTCGACCAGCTCGTCGTCCAGATCGGGAAAGACGGACTTCGTTCCCGCGTATTCAGCCCCGCTGCCCTCTCCGTCGTCACCCCATTTCGCCGCCCAGCTCGCGATGCGGGGCCTGTCGGCGGGAAATCCGGTGAAGTCCATCTCCATCGGCGGCAGCGCCACCGGCCGGTCGTTCCCCAGCACACCCACGTAGAACTCGCGCCCGTCGATGAACTCCTCGACGAGGATCGGCGACGCGTACTCGCCATGCAGCGCGTCGAGCTGCTGGAAGAGCTCCTGGAGATCGTTCACCACGGATTTTCCCGTGATGCCGAGCGAAGCGTCCTCCTGCGGCGGCTTGACGATGAGGGGAAACGACAGCTTGCCGGCCGACTCCACGTTTCCGCGGAAGAGGGTGGTCGACTCCGGCGTCTTCACGCCGTTGGCCCGCAGGACCTTCGTCGAGATGCTCTTGTCGCCGGCCAGCATGAGGCCCGTCGGGCTCGACCCGGTGTATCGGAGGTCGATCAGGTTCAGCAACCCGGCGACGCTGCCCTCGAGGGCACTCTTCCCCTCGAAGGATTCAGCCAGGTTGAACACGAGGTCCGGCTTGTCCGCCGTGAGCGCCTCGACCGACCGGGCGAGGTCCCTGTCGACGGCGAGCATCGAGACGGCATGCCCCGCGCCTTTCAGCGCGCCTGCAACCTGATCGAGCACCGGATCGACGGGCGGTGGCTCGACAGCGTCGACGGCGTGGATAATCGTGACTTTCATCTGGGCTCCGACTGGGCAAGCAGCGTACCCAGCCGTATGGCTACGAGGTCGCCGCTGCCTTTTTTCGCTGGCGACGACTCTCCCGGTACTGCATCGCGACGGCGGTCCCGAAAGCCGTCAGCTCGATCAGGGTGGAGGCTTCGAGCGCTCCGACTCGCAGGTCGAGCGCCCTGGCGCGCGCCGCCACGTGATCGATCAGCGACCGGACGACGCTCGGCGGCTCGCTCGTCCAGTAGGTGAGCCGGCCCACGATTTCCCGGTAGTGGCGCTGCACGAACGCCCACGCGGGCTCGCCGCCGGGAGCGTCGGCGGCACGCATGAAGATGCGGCGCAGGTCGGCGTCGAACTGGCGCGCGTCCTCGATGGGCATGGACTCGTCAGCGGCATAGTGGTCGGCCACCGTGTAGCGCATCGCCTCGACGGGCAGATCGTCCTCGGCGGGCGCCGGCACTTCGGGCGCTTCCCGGGCGATCTCCGCCATCAGGCGGTCCATGTACTCCAGCTTCGCGAGCGCCGGCCATCCTTCGTACTCCCGCCGCCAGTCGAGATCGGGCGTCAGCCAGACGGCGAAGGTCTCGGCGAAGTCCTCATCGGGATGCTTCTGCGCGTACCAGCCGAGGATGTGGCGGACGTGCGAGCGCGAGAACGGGTCGGCGCGGTAGCGGTCATGATACGGCTTGGCGAATGACCCGAACAGCGAGCGCCATTCGGGGCGGTCGTAGAGATGAAACGCGTAGTTGACCGCGTGCCCCGCCTCGTGCCTCAGGTAGCGCATCGCCTCGGCGTCATCCTCGACGCCGCCGGACATCTCGGCCTCGATGCGCTCGAGCCGCGCGTCGGCCAGGTAGAAGGGAACGCCGATGAGTGGTGTCCCGTCAGGGCACCCCCACTGGTCGCTCAGGTAGACCGGCGGCCGGAAATGGATCCCCCGCGCCTCCAGCTCCCGATAGAGCTCGGCGGTCAGGCGCTCGACTCGTGTGCCCGCGATCGAGAGCCCGATATCCGAAATGCGGCGGCCGAGAAGTGCGTCCCGCTCTGAGGACCAGGGGTCGTTCATGCCCGTGAGCGGGGCAAGCGACGTACCGTCGAGGCGGCTTGGCCTCTATCGCCGCCGCAGCTGGTACCGGACGACGTGCTCGAGGCCTTCCTCGTCCCTCCGGACACCGAGGACGTAGTCGCGGCCGATCTCGAACGGCACCACCGTCGGCGGCATCGTCACGCCGCCAAGGGTCCGGCCGTCGCGGCCAAGCACGATGAACCGCCGCTGGGCGGAAGGATCCTCCTGGAAGACCTCGACCCACATCTCGCCCTCGGCACCGGCGAGAAGCTGGGCGAAGCGCGGCGCCACCCTTGGGATCGGGAATGAATACGCCGCGTCGATCCGCGCCCGGTCGTTCCAGTTCATCGCGTCGGAAAGCGCCGTCGATCGAAGCCGACGTATGAACGCTGTGTCGATCGGACGGGGAGCGATCGGCACGGTGAAGCCGCCGACCTTCCGGCCCTCGGAGTCGTACTGCGTGATCGATCCGGTCTCGGTGTCGCCCACCCACAGCCGATCACCACTGACGGCGACCCTGGTCGCGCGACCCCATGGGTATGGAGCGGAAGCGACCGCGCGACCGCGACCACCGACGCCGCGGAAGATGTACATGTCGTTGACGATCGTCCCGATCCATTCCGGATTCGCGCGGTCGTCGAGCGACATGATCCCCAGGCGAACGGAATCCCGGAAGATGGCGTCCACCACGCGAGTCGTTCCCGACGAACGGCGTGGCGCCGTGACGACCAGCCGTCCATCCTGGAACCGGTCGAGCGGCCGGATTCCCCCCGCGTTGCGGGAGCCAACCTGGCGCCGCGCGATGAAGCCGGACGTGGAATACAGGTGGAGACTGCTCTCCTCGGGCAGGTCCTCGACCGCATAGAGCGTGTCGCCCGAGCGCCAGACGCGGCCCAGGTCGCGGAGCTGGCCGCTCGACGCGAGCGTGGTGAGGTAGCGACCGTCGGCGGAGAAGAGTCGGAGCTCCTGCGAGCGCGAGCTCGCGACGGCGATCTCGCCGCGCGGCATGCGAACGACGGCCGTGACGCCGTCGAACTGGGTGCGGACGTCGCGATCGTCCCCGATGTCGAGCTCGGGCGCCGAGGACAGCGTCCATTGCGGGATGGTCCGGCCAGGCTGCGCTGAGAGAGGACCCGCCGCCAGTGTCCCGGCCAGAACCATTGTCGCACACCGGCTCGATCGCATGAGTCGATTGTACGACCGGTGGAAAACCTTGTCTACGGCGTACTCAATGAGCGCGCACCGCCGTTCGCTTCACCCGACGGGAACTTCGGGATTCCGGGCTTCGGGTGTGGCTGCGCGGGCCCCCGGCCGCGCATCCGGCGACATCGCCGCGGACGCCTCGCCCAGCATGCTCATGATGCCCGACTCGAGCCAGGTGTGCTCGCCCTTGAGGACCTGCTGCGCCACACGATACGACGCGTCGTCGTTGCTTCCGTAGAAGTCATCGAACAGGCGGTCGATGCGCTTTCTGGCTTCGCGGCAGAAGAGGTCCGCCAGGTCTATCGCCCGGGAGTTGCCGTCGGCGGCCAGCGCGTGAGCCCGAACGCAGGTCGCGGCCATGGCGAAGATCTCGGCGCCGATGTCCACGCCGCGGAAGAGCACGAGCTGGCGCCGCTCGAGCTTCGGGCCGAAGCGCACCATCGCGTGGAAGAGGCACCGCGAGAGCTTGCGGCTGTGCCGCTCGGCGTATCGCAGGTGCTTCGCCAGGCGGCCGAAGTGCGAGAAGGACGTCGGGATCTGTCCCTTGCCGATATACCGGGTCGGATACCACACCGGATAGAACGCCATCACCCGGCCGAACGCGGCCTTCTTTTCCGCCCCGGTCGACTTCCTGTCCACGAGCGGGAAAGCTGTCTTGAAGTGATGATCGACGGCTTCGCGGGCGATGAACAGGCGCATGATCTCCGACGAGCCCTCGAAGATCAGGTTGATGCGCGAGTCCCGCATCGCGCGCTCGATGGGGATCGGACGCTCGCCGCGCGCACGCAGCGAGTCGGCGGTCTCGTACCCGCGGCCGCCGCGGATCTGGAGCGCATCGTCCACGATCCGCCAGCCGTGCTCCGTGTTGTACATCTTGGCGATCGCCGCCTCGAGGCGGATGTCGTAGTCCCCCCGCATCGCGAGGTCCACGGTGAGCGCGGAGATGGCCTCCATCGCGAAGGTGTTCGCGGCCATCATCGAGATCTTGTGCGCGACCGCCTCGTGCTTCCCGATGGGCGCGCCCCACTGCACACGCTCGTTGCCCCACGTGCGGGCCACCTCGAGCAGCGCCTTGCTGCCGGCGGCCACGCTCGCCGGCAGGGTGAGCCGGCCGGTGTTCAGCGTGATGAGCGCGAGCTTGAGTCCCTTCCCCTCGCCCCAGAGGATGTTCTCGCGGGGCACCTTCACGTTCCGGAACCCGATCACGCCGTTCTCGATCGCCTTGAGGCCCATGAAGCGGCAGCGATGCACGACCTCGACGCCCGGCCAGTCCTTCTCGACGATGAACGCCGTGATCTGCTTCCGGGGCTTTCCGTCGACGACGATGTCCGGCGTCTTCGCCATCACGACGAACAGCTCGGCGCGCGTGCCGTTGGTGCACCAGAGCTTTTCGCCGTTGAGGATGAAGTGCCGGCCGTCCTCGGTCGGCGTGGCCGTCACGCGGAGATTCGCCGGATCGGAGCCAGCGTCCACTTCGGTCAGCGCGAAGGCCGAGATCGCGCCCTTGGCCATGCGCGGGAAGTACCGCCGCTTCTGGTCCTCGTTGCCGAAGAGCGCGAGCGGCTGCGGCAGGCCGATGGACTGGTGCGCCGAAAGCAGCGCGGTCAGCGACCCGTCCTTCGACGTCACGAGCCCCATCGCCTGCACGTAGCTGGCGTAGGACAGCCCGAGGCCACCGTATTCCTTCGGGATCTTGATGCCCATCGCGCCCATGGCGCGCAGCTCGTTGACGTACTCCTCGGGGATGTGGCCCGTCCGGTCGATCATGTCGGAGTCGACCCGGCCGAGGAACTCACGGAGCTTGTCCATGAACGGCTTCGCGCGCGCCGCCTCTTCGGGATCGGGGCGGGACGCCGGATGGATGAGGTCGAGGGAGAAGCGGCCGAGATAGATGTCGCGGGCGAAGCTGTGTCCGGACCACTCACTTTCCCGGGCGGCTTCGGCTACGTCGCGTGCTTCTTCCTCGGAGGCATGCTTCTGTTGGTCCATTGGGATCTCCGTGTGTGGTCATCCTGAGCGCGCCCGGCGATGGCTCATGGAACTGATCCCGCGCTGCGATCAGGATGATCCGGGCTTGTGCATTGATCGGGCCGCCACGATGCCCGCGCCGATCAGCGCGATCGTGGCGAATGCAAACCATTGAAGCGCATAGCTCATGTGCGGTCCCTCACCGAGTTGCGGCGGGCGAAGCCGGACGACGCGCGGTTGTCCCCCGGTCGTCGTATCGGCGGGCGAATCGCCCAGGGCCACGACATAGAATTTCCGGATCGGATACGGGATTTCGCGGGCGATGGCCTCGTAGCTCGCCCTCCTGATGCCCTGGCGGCGCACAGTGTCGGACGGAGCGGACTCGAACGAATCGATGTACCCGGTGAAGACCGTGTCGGACTCGCGCCAGCGCGCCGGATCTATCGTCATGCCGTCGGGCGAGTACACCCAGCCGCGATTGACGATCACGGCGCTGTCGCTTCCGGCGATCCGGATGGGCGTGAGGATGTCGACGCCGGGCGATCCGTCGTTTCCGCGATGCGTGAGCAGCACCTCGTGCCCGAAATCCGGCGATCCGGAGACGATCGCGGTGGCGAAGCGGACCTGGGTCGTGTCGCCTTCGACGCGGCGAACATCCATGGGCGGCGCCGCCATGCGCCCGGCGATGCGCGCGTTCATCGCGCGGCGCTGCTCGCGGCGATCGAGCTGCCAGATGCCGAGGCGGACGCAGATGGCGGCCATGACGACGGCCAGCGCCAGGAACGCGATCGTCGAGCGCTTCACGGCTTCACGCTGACTTCGTAGTCGGCGGTGAGCACGCGGCCGAAGCGCTTGACCTGGACCCACAGCCGATAACGCCCCGGCTGCGGGAAGGCGAACGGGAAGGAAAAGCGACCTTCGACCTGCCCCTCGTCCATCGTCATCCCCGCGTGGGGATCGGCCAGCCTGCCGTCGGCGGTCGTATCGCCCCGATTCCGGAGATCGAACGCCTGGATAGACGCTGCCGACATCGATCCCATGGGATGCAGGTGCGCGAAGACGGAGGCGTCCTCGCGGACGAGCACCGCGTGGCCGGCCATTCCGAGATAGGGCTGCACCGGGACGATGGCATCGCGGGGGCCGCGCACGGTGAACTCGAGGGTGACGTCACGGCCCGCAACCAGTGAATCGTGCGACTCCCACTGGAGCCACGTCCCGGGAGCGAGCTGCGACCGTGCTCCCTTCCGCGCCGGCACGCCGAACGCCGCGAAGGTCCACGAGTCGTCGGCATCCGAGAGCGTGTCCGCGAACGCCGGCGGCACGTCCACGCGCGTTGCCACCGTGAATTCGGCCCCGGTTTCCAGCACGAGGTCGGCGAAGAGGTGATAGCGGCCCTCCGGCAGCGCCGGGAGCGCCGATACGAACACGCCACCCGGCTCCCGGACCGGATGCAGGTGCGCGAACGCGCTCATCGACTGTTCCTTCACGAGGAAGAGATGCATCACCTTGCCGTGATCGAGCATGAGCGGATCGCGGAGCAGGTCCTGCCCGCTGGTATCGCGGATCGCCAGTCGCAGCGACCAGGCGCGCGGGTTCCTGGCGACCGTCGCATCGGCGGCGAGCGGACGGTAGATCGTGCGCGCGAATCGCGCGTCCTCCGCCCTCCACCAGCGGGCGCCGCCCAGAATGGCGAGCAGCAACACTGGAACGGTGACGATCGCGGCCAGGCTCCCGCGCCGGCGCGCGACCTGGTCGGGCTCGCGGTCGGGCTCCACGAGGCTGTCGGATGCCGCCGCCCGCACGATGGCGACGAGCCCGGCGAAAAGCACGATCCCGAAGGCGATCAGCATCGCCGCATAGGGAATCGAGAGCCCAAGTCGCGACATGGCGAGCGCCATGACGGGCACCGAAACCGCATGCCGCCCGCGGCGCCCGAACACCTCGACGGACACGCTGTAGGAGCCGGTCGACATGAGCCACATCTTCTGCGCGTAGACGCCGCGCTCGCCGGCGACCGTATCGGCGCGCTCCGCCGGCGGCGCGCCCTTCGCGCCCGCCTTCCAGTACACCGGCCGAACGGCAATGCTGTCGATGTCGGCCTCAGTGGTCCGGACGTACGCCCAGGCGATCCCCGGAACGACGTCGGGCGGGACGACGCGCACGCTGATCGCGTAGGGGCCGGCCTTTCCGCTGAAGAACGTGTCGCGGCTGCCGATGTGTCCCGACACGACGACGAGCATCGCGGCGATCGACGCCGCCCTGATGCCCTTCATCGGCGCACCCTCGACATCCACGCGCCCCATCCGGAGCCGGCCCACGCCGAGAGCGACGCGATCAGGACCGTCTGGAGTGCCGCCGATCCGAACCGGCTGCCATCGCTGATGAACCGGTGGCTGCGCTCCACGTACGACGGCTGCGCCCAGTAGACGAAGTTGTCGGCGTTGAAGAACGCGTTGCGGGCGAGCGGGCTGTGAACCATGAACGACGACCACGGCCACTGCGCCGCCAGGAACGCGAGCGAGAATGCCGCGCCGATGATGAGGGCCTCGACGATCGGCGGAAACCGGCCGCCCACGCGCTGGCGGATCAGGTCGATGGCGGCGGCGGGAACGATGAGCCACAGCGGCCAGGCCATGCCGACGAAATGCGTGATCGGCTGGTAGATCGGGCCGAGCATGGGCGTGGCCGGGAAGAGCTGCACGATCCACATCAGCGCGAGCATGATTCCCATGTACACCGACGCGGCGATGGTCGCCGGCCAGCGATGCCTCGCACCGCGCGCCAGCGCGACGAGCGCGAACGGATAGAAGATCGCCGACATCCGGTAGAAGACGGCCCCGTGCTGGAGGAAGCGGAAGCTGTACTCGGAGAGGAAGATGGCGAAGTTCATGACCATCAGGCCGCCCGCGACCAGGTACAGCATCGTGAACCTGGCCCGCCGATCATCCCCGGCGCGGTTCTGGTTCGCGAGGGCGAGGATCAGCGCGCCCTGGCAGATCCCGTAGATCCCCATGGCAAGCACCGTGTGCGGTGGACTGACGATCCTCACGTCGAGCCCGTACGCGTTGTGCCACCAGTCATCGAAGGGTGCCGACGCGAGCATGGCCAGGCAGCCCCAGATGCAGACCCAGGCGCCGAGCGGCGCGCGGAATCCCCAGAGACGCACGCTCGTCCCGACGTCGGCGGGGCGCGGACGGAACGTGCTCCTCAGCGCGACGATGCCCGAGGAGATCCCGGCCAGCAGCCCGCCGGCCTGGATGAGGAGATGGGCCGGCGTCCAGAACGAATCCCGGCCGATGGACATGTGCCACGAGATGTCCCAGTAGACGCCGATCATCACGCACACCGCCGCGAACACGACGACGTACGCGAGCCAGGCCCGCTCGTTGCCCGCAACCCGGGCGACGCCCGGCCGCCGGCCATCGGCCGACGAAAGCGGATCCCTCGCTTCGCTCAGGATGACGGGGGTCGTCGCCGCCATCAGAAGAGCGTCATCTGCTCGCCGAGCTGCTCCGGCTCGACGGGACGCTGGCCCAGGAGCTTCTGCATGTCGCGAGTCGACGAGGGCGAATGCCCGGCGAAATGATTGTTGACGTATCCGTAGACGTCGAAGCCCTGCTCCGCCAGCTCCCAGAGCACACCGGCCCACGTCTCGAGCTCTCGCGTCCGGTCCACCTGGATGCGCGAGAAGTCGACGATCGAGCGGTCGGGGCCCATCCAGCGCATGTACAGGAAGTCCGACGTCGGGCGGCTGGCCAGCGACATCATCTGCTTGCGCTGGATCCACTTTCCATCCGTCAGCGTCAGGGCGACGTGATGCTCGGCGAGGAGCGCGATCACGCCGTCGTGAATCCAGCCCCGGTGGCGGAACTCGACCGCGAAGCGGATGTCCCGCGGCAGCCGGGGAAGGAACTGCGCGAGGGCCGGCAGCTCCGACGGCGTGAACTCGGGGCCGAACTGGATCAGGATCGGACCGAGCTTGTCGCCGAGGTCGCGGGCGCGCTCCAGGAACTCGGCGAGGATGTCGTCGACGTCGCGAAGCTTGCGCTCATGCGTGATCTCCTGCGGCATCTTGAGCGAGAAGACGAAGCCCTCGGGGGTCCGCTCGGCCCACCCGCGGACCGTCTTTGCGGCAGGCACGGCATAGAACGTCGAATCGACTTCCACCGTGTCGAAGGCGCGCGCGTAGATCCGCAGGAATTCACCGGCGCGCGTGCCTTCCGGATAAAAAGGGCCGACCCACGCGTCGTAATTCCAACCCTGCGTTCCGAGGCGGATGCGACCGGGCATGTTCAAAGGGACTTTGTTTTCATGGACCGGTCAAGCGGGAGCGGGCCTCTTTCTTGCCGCGATTCGTCAGGGATCACGCGAGAATCGAGGTTTCCATGACGAACAGACGGGCTGGATCGCTCGACGGCCGCATCGAGCAGGCGAAGGATGCGGCGCTGGGATCGCACGCCGGGCCACCGTCGACGGCCGACGAAATCGGCGAGGCGGCGGGCGGAATATCGGGAACGCTGCTGGGCGCCGGGATCGGCGCGGCGGGTGGACCTCTGGGCGCGCTGCTCGGGGGCATCGCCGGCGCGCTCGGCGGCTGGTGGGCGGGGCGGGCGGTGACCGAAGCCGCGGAGAGGCTCTCAGAGGATGATCACGCGTATTTCCGCCAGCACTTCGAGCGGCATCCGCGCAGGGCCACGGGCCACACGTTCGACGACGCGCGCAATGCCTATCTCCTCGGCCACATAGCCGCTGAGAACCCGAACTTCGTCGCGCGGGAGTTCGAGGAGATCGAGCCGGACCTCGAGCGCGGGTGGACGGCCGGCACCGCGCGCCGGGACTGGGAATCCGCGAAGCCCTACGCGAAGGAGGCGTGGACGCGCAACCGCGAGCGCCGCGCGAAGGAAACGCTTTCGGCCCAGATCACGCCGCAGCCGGGCGACCGACGCGGCTAGCTATCGCGGATATGCCCTGATCGGCGTCCAGACGTCCTGGCGGATGGCGAATCCGATGACGCTGCCGAGCACGGCGCCGGTGAGTCCGCCGATGGCGGCGTTGCGAGGGACCGGACTCCGATAGGACTGGTCATAGCTGCGATCGGAGGCCCTCGGGCCGAACCAGATTCCGGCGAAGGCACCGATGGGAATTCCGATCAGGAGCCCGCGCTTCGTGCGGCGATGCCGGCCGATGCTCCGGTAGATCGCGATCACCTGGCTTCGCTGGACGTAGAACTCTCCGACGGCGCCGTCGACCTTGAGGCTGATCAGGTCGGGCGTGGTCGCCGTCACGCGGCCGACGAGCTTCTCGTAGCCCGACTCCGGCGCGATCACCAGCACGCGGTCGCCGAGGGTCGCCGCGCCTTCAGACTGCGCCAGCAGGGGAGAAGCGAGGAACAGCGCGATGCAGGCGACTCTGATCATCCCGATCCTCTAGCGATAGGTCTCGAAGAAGCCCTGCCCCGCCCCGTTGACGGCGCGCCCGTTGATGCGCCCCGTGATGCGGGCGCGGCCCTTCATCTGCACGAACCACGTCCTTGAAATCCGGCCGATCTTCTGGCCGTTCCCGCTCCGCACGTCCGTCGCGGCCGCATCCTCGACTTCCAGCTCGAGGACTATCTGATCGTCGCCACGGACATCGCGCATAACCGCCCGCGACGGCACCCGGATGATCCGCCCGTTCACCGTCACCGTGCGGTCGTCCACGTAGTCGATGGCCTTCGGCCGGAACAGGCCGACGAAGCCCAGCGAATCCACGAGATACAGGAAGAGCGGCTGGTCGGCAACTCCCTCGGACATGAGGCGCCCATACAACACCGTGTAGTCACCAGCGGTCGCCTCGCCCCACTCCCAGGCGACGTCGCGCCAGATGCCCCAGTTGTGGTCGTGGTAGCCCTGCACGCCATCCAGCGCCTCGCACCGGGCCGCGACGCAGAATCGTCCGCTCGCCGATGCCCGCAGCGCGGGAACGACGTAGCCGCTCACGAGAGCGCTTCCGCCGATCGCGGCGCCGGGAAAGTACGCCCCGGGCGCCGGCGCGACGACCATGTCCATGCCGAGCGGCGCGCCCGTTACCTCATCGGCAGCGGCGATCACGACGCGATAGTCGCCGTTCGGCATCACGCGGACGGACGAGCCACCGATCCTCAGGTCGGCGCTCTTCGTCGAGAAGGAGATGGCTTCGGGAGGCGCGTAGGCCACGAACCGGCGCGGCGGTCGTCCGATCTCGTGCAGGGTAACAAGGACCTGGCCGCCCCACCGCACGTCGGGGACGGCACCGCCGACGATCAGCGACACGAAAGCCCATTTCCGCCCACCGGGCCACAGCACGTTGAAGTAGTGCCATTCGCCCCACGTCGAATCTCCGCGCGCATCGGACGGCGGCAGGTGAAAGCGGTCGATCTCGTGCCTGAGCTCGAAGGGCGTGGGCGACGTCCAGCGACGGTCGCTCTCGTCGTCGGCCCACGTCCCGCTCACGACCCGCGGCATCGCGTTCACCGCTCGCGTAAGCGACGGAATCTCTCCGCTGGCGAGAACCGGGATCGTCCGCCCGCCCGCGCTTACGTACAGCAGCTTGCCCGTCATCTGTGGCGCGGCGGCGGCGACCTGGTCGCGCGCACGCGGCGCGCCGAGCAGCTGCCGATGGACGAAGCGGGAATGGTCGATCGAGAAGAACATTCCTCCGAGGCCGCCTGTCTTCATCACCTCGACGTCGATGCCCTGGGGCAGCACGGTGATCTCGCCGCCGCCGACGAGCTTCTCGTCGCTGGCCTGGAGGACGAGCGCTTCGCCGATCGAGAGCAGCACGATCATCGTCGCGACCCCGAGCCCATAGCCCACGAGCAGCATCGCCGTGCGCCACTTGCGCAGCGTCAGGTTGCGCATGGCGAGCGCGAAGAAGCTCATCGGGCCGTGTCGTCCACGACCTGCCCGTCGCGCATGTGGACGACGCGACGGGCCGCGCGGGCCAGGTTCTCGTCGTGCGTCACGACGATCACCGTGGTGCCGTCCGCGTTGAGGCGACCGAGCAGCGCGATTACGTCCGCCCCCGTGGCGGCGTCCAGCTCACCGGTCGGCTCGTCGGCCAGCAGCAGCGCGGGCCGGTTGGCGAGTGCACGCGCGATCGCCACCCGCTGCTGCTCCCCACCAGACATCTGCGCCGGACGGTGATCCGTGCGCCCGGCGAGCCCCACGTAGGCGAGGAGCTCCCAGGCGCGGGCCCGGCGCTCGACTCGCTTCATCCCCGCTTCGGCCATCGGCAGCTCGACGTTCTCCGCCGCCGAGAGCGCGGGCATGAGGTAGAACCGCTGAAAGACGAAGCCGATGTTGCGGAGGCGGAAGCGCGTCGCATCCGCGTCGCGCATCTGGTCCACCCGCTCCCCGTTCACCGTCACCGTGCCCGTCGTCGGCTGGTCGACCACGCCGATGAGGTGGAGCAGGGTGGATTTCCCGCAGCCCGACGGCCCGACGATCGCGACGTACTCGCCGGCGCCGATCTCGAGCGACACGCCTCGCACCGCGTGAACGTCCTCGCCGCCCATGTGGTAGTCACGGCGCACGCCGGCGAGGCTCACGACGGACTTCTTCATCCGATGGCCTCCTCGCGAAGGGTGGCGGCGATCGGCAGGCGGGCGGCACGCGCGGCGGGGTAGATACCCGCGAGAACGCCGGCCACCACGAGCAGCCCCAGCGCCTGCCAGGCATCGCGCGGCTCGAACAGGAAGAAATCGATCGCCGCGGGCAAGCCCGGGAACGTGGCGAGGATGGAATTCAGGTAGCGCGCGGTCACCAGGCCCAGGCCGAGGCCGAGGGTACCGCCTGCCATCATGAGGACCAGCCCCTCGGTGGCGATGCGCCGGACGATGCCTGCCCGCGTCACGCCGATCGCGCGCAGCACCGCGATCTCGCCGATGCGCTCGTTCACTGAGACGGTGACGATCGTCGTGACGAGCAGAAAGCCCACCGCGAAGCTGACGGCGCCGAGGATGACGGCGAGCTGGCGGAAGTAGCTCAGCCGCTGGTCGACCTGGGCGATGGCGGTCTCGATCGAGATGGCGCTGACGCCCGGCAGGCTGGCCTCCATGGCCCGACGCTTTGCCTCCACGTCGACACCGTCGCGCACCCGCACCATGAACAGCGACACGCGATCGCGGCGCTGATCGGACATCGCCTGCATCGTCTCCAGTGGCATCGCCGCGCCGCGCTGCCCGGACGCCATGTAGAGGAAGCGGGCCCTGCCCACGACGCTCACGGTCCGGCGTCCCAGCAGCTGGCGCAATTGCGGATCGTAGGCCGCGCCGACGGTGAGCGTGTCGCCGATGCGGGCCGAAAGTGCGCCGAGGAAGTCGCCGCTCATCACGATCTCGTTGGCCGCTGCGGGATCGCGGCCCTCGAGCAGCTCGTAGTCGCCCTGGACCGCGGGATGCAGGCCGAGCACGGCGCCGGAGATGGTGGTGTCGCCGCGCACGACGTGCAGCTGCCCGCCCAGCACCGGACTTACCGCGCTCACCTCCGGATCGGCCGCGAGCGTCGCGGTGATCGCCCCGGCCCCGCCGAGGGTCGCCTCGGTGTCGAAGGGCAGCGTCCCGCGCGGCGCGAGGCGAATCTGGTATCCGCGCGAGACGAGCAGCTCGCGGAAGGACGCGCGCATGCCGCTGGAGAGCATCACCATGTCGAGCAGCATCGCCGCCGACACGGCGACTCCGGCGATGGCGAGCAGGGTCCGTCCGCGCCGCGCGAAACGCATCAGCGACCGATGAGGGCGAGAGGCCGCTGCGCGACGAGTCGCCGCGCGGCGAGATAACCCGCGGCGAGGCCGAGGGCCACCGACAGGCCGACGGCGAGGACGACGATGCCCGGCGTGATCAGCGAGAACGCCAGCGGCGTGCGATATACTCCCTGGTAGTGCCAGTTCACGATCGCCGAGGTGATCGCGCCCAGCCCGATCCCGGCGACGCTCCCGAGGATCGAGATGACCGCGGCCTCGACCATCACCGACGCGATGACGGTGCGCCTGGAGATTCCCATCAGCCGGAGCGCCGCCACGTCGCGTCGCCGCTCCTCGACCTTGAGGAGCATGATGCAGAGCAGGAAGATCGCGCTGGCGACGATTGTGATCACGCCGATGGCGCGGTGGAAGCGGCTGACGACGAGAAACGTCTTCGACGTCCGGACGGCGATCTCCCGCGAGGGATACGCCTGGAAGCCGAACGCCGCCGCATTGATGTCGCGGACGGCGGCATCGAGGCGACCCGGCCTGGCGCTGACCGCGAACCGATCCACCCGGTCGCCGTAGCCGGCGATTTCCTGGAGGTCGCCGAGGTGCATGCGGACGTGATATTCGCCGCGGGCGATCTCCGACGGATCGGTGCCGCGGGCAGTGATCGCGGCGATCACCGCCGAATCCGATGGAGCGGATGGGTCGCTGCCCAGCCTGATGCGGTCGCCGGGACGGAGTCCGGCATCGGCGGCCAGCCGCTCGTCGATCGCCATCGATCGCAGCGGCCGCGAAGGGGGAGCCGAGTCTATTCCCTGTTGGAGCAGCAGGAGCGCCAGGACGAGCACACGGAAATGTATCTCACCCGGCGGCCGTCCGGCCGGCGCCTAGCCGTTCCGGATGGTCGAAAGCGCCGCGCGCGTTTCCTCGAGCGTGTACGACGGCTCGGCCAGCGCCTTCGCGCCACGCTTGAACAGCACGGCAGCGACGATCAACTCGAGGATGCCCGTCACCAGCGCGCCCACCCACATGTGGCCATTCGCCAGCCGCCCGATGAGCGTCACCATCAGCAGCGTCATCGCGACGAGGGCCACGGTCCCGATCCCGAACGCCAGCGCCAGGCGGATTCCCCCGCGGCCGGCCGCCTTCACGTTCTCCTTCGTCTCGATCTTCGCGAGACGGATCTCGTCGGATACCAGGCGCTTGCCGTCATCGGTAAGGCGGCGGATGAGATCGGGAATCCCCGCGTCGGGGTCGATGTGCAACGGATTGGCGGCCACGTGTCCTTCTCCTCGATTGCCCTGTTCGGCGCCGACTTCGGGCAAAGACCGTTCCCTACTTCGGGCGGCGACCGGCGGAGGGCGCGACGAAGATGTGGCGGGCGAGCTCCGGCCCGATGACGCGCCGCTTCCCGCCCACCTTCACCGTGATGGGCCCATCATATGGCTCACGGGAGACCAGCTCGACCTCGGCACCGATGGCCATTCCGAGATTCGAGAGATACCGGAGCCGCTCCCCGTCGCGATCGCCGACCCGCGCGATGCGCGCCTGCGCCCCGTCGGCGAGCTCGGCCAGGGCGGACAGCTCGGGCTCGGCGCCCATCGTCCCTTCGCGCGTGGGAATGGGGGCGCCGTGCGGATCGGTCTCGGGCTCGCCGATCGCCGCCGCCATGCGATCGATGAGCTCGTCCGAGGCCGCGTGCTCGAGCCGCTCCGCTTCGTCATGCACCCGGTCCCAGGGATAGCCGAGCGCCTGGGTGAGGTAGGACTCGATGACGCGATGGCGGCGAATGGTGCGCAGCGCCGCGCGTCGCCCTTCGCGGGTGAGCTGCACGCCCTTGTAGGGCGCGTGGGTCACGAGGCCCTGCCCCGAGAGCCGTCGGATCATGCCGCTGACCGACGGGGCGGCGATGCCCAGCGCCGCGGCGATCTCGTTCGTGCCGGCGACGCCGCCGCGCAGCTCGAGCTCGTAGATCACCTTGAGATAGTCCTCGACCGGACCGGTGAGCTCCGGCAGCGCCCGCTCCGCCGTCACTTCGCCTTTTCCGCCCTGGGAATGTGGGAAGGCTCACGATCGCCGCGCACGAGGAGCACGGGGATGCGTGAAAGGTGCCGCACTTCGTTCGCCACGCTGCCGTAGATGACGTCCTTGATGAACCGGTGGCCGTGCGTGGACATCGCGATGAGATCGCACCCTTCGCGTTCGGCCGCGGCGGCGATCTCCTTGCCGGGATCACCGCCGGCGAGCAGGCATTCGGCGTCGATGCCGTCGCGCTCCAGCTCGTCGCAGACGCGCTCGAGGTATTCGCGGTCGGACTTCATCTCCTCCGACTCGCGCAGGGTGAGCTGGTTGGCGTTCCGCGCCGCCCATCCGTCGGCGACGTGCATGCAGACCACGGAGCCGCCGCTGAGCTTCGCGAGCTGGCGCACGTGGGCCACGATCGCGTGGTCGGTGTCGGTGTTCTCGAGGGGGACGAGGATGCGCTTGTACATCAGGCGAGCCATTCGCGGACGGTGGAGATCAGGAGCCACGCGTTGAGCGAGGCGATGATGAACGCGATGAGGTACGCCAGGGCCTTGAGCCAGCCGGGATTGGCGAAGTCACCCATCTTCTTCCGGTCGGAGGTGAACATCACCAGGGGGAACACCGCGAACGAGAGCTGCAAGCTGAGGATCACCTGGCTGAGGATGAGCAGTCGCGCGGTGCCGCTTTCGCCGTACAAGATGGCCACGATCGCCGCCGGCACAATGGCGATCATGCGCGTGATGAGGCGGCGCAGCCAGGGCCGGATCCGGATGTTCAGGAACCCTTCCATCACGATCTGGCCGGCGAGCGTGCCCGTCAGCGTGGAGTTCTGCCCCGAGGCCAGCAGCGC
>CAMLHT010000003.1 GCA_946479895.1 uncultured Gemmatimonadota bacterium
TCGCCCGGTAGTAGGCCACCCAGCGGGCGGTATCGGAGACGTTCTGGATCATGCGATGGTCGTCCGTCGTTGAGGCTGTCGATTAAGGGGCTTCTGGCGGGCCCGGCAACGCAGACCTTCCGCAGGGTTCACCCGTCACCGGCCTCACGGGCACCCGAGCTCAGGGATGAAGCGTGAAATGCGGGTTCTCGATCAGCCCGATGACGTTGCCGAACGGGTCTTCGATCGCCGCCACGATGATTCCGCCCCCGACGTCGCGCGGCTCGGAGCGCACGGTCACTCCCTGCTTCCGGAGGGGCGTCATGGCGTCGGACATGGAAGCGACGCCCCAGTAGGTCACGGATCCGCCGGGGCCGGGCTTCTGATCCGACGTATCGGGATCCAGCCCCAGCTCGAACCCGCCGACGTTGAAGCCGACGTAGAACGGCTCGTCGAAGTACGGTTCGACGCCGAACACGCGGGTGTACCAGGCCTTCGCTTCGGCGAGGTTGCCGACCTTCATGATGTTGGTGCGCAGGCCGAGGATGCGTGTGGTCATGGGCCGGTGTGGGGAATGAGGGTGCCGGAACGGCGATACCATGGCGACCCCGTCGCGGACCGAAGATGCACGCCGCCGATCCAGTCGTCGATGCCGTTCGTGGCGACATGGCTCGCTTCGCCATCCCGGACCATCCTGCCGAAGTCGGTGGGGACGACGGTGCAGTGCCGCATGGTCGACGGATCGCCCTCGAGCCTGACGAGCGGCTGCTTCAGCGACGCCGCGCCCATGCGCCGCAGCCGCCAGAACAGGTACAGGTCGCCGACGGGGTCGAGATGCTGGTAATTCGCGCCGATCGCGCCCCCGACGATGGTGAACGCATCCGTGCCGGCGTCCGGCACCATCGACAGGACCGCCGCATCCCAGTGGCTCAGGCCGCGGACCGTGTCCGGATACCGCTCGATCAGGGTCGACAGCGCGAAGAGCAGCGGTCCGTCTTCGTCGATGGTGTCCAGGGCCTGCAACAGGGATCGCGGAGTGCTCGCCGTGAGACCGGCCCACGTCCGCCGCGCGCGCATGTGATCGTCGAGCGTCACCGGCACGCCTGAAGGAGCGCCAACGTCCGTCTCCCGCAGCATGCCCCAGCCGAGGACCGGAACGCTCAGCGACGGGTGGGTGACGATGGCCATGATATCGATCGGCGGCAGTGTCACCCCGACCAGCTCGGCGAGCGTCAGCACGGAAGGCAGGAGCAGCCGGTCCGACAATCCGGCGCCGACCCAGAGGACCAGGCGGTCCGCGGCACCGAGTCGCTCCGCGTCGGTCACCAGGTCGGTCGGGAATTCCTCCAGGTCCGGGCCACCACAGACCTCCTGCCAGAACTCGTCCCGGGTCTTCAGCCATTCCGCGCGCGACTGGAACGGCTGCACCGGCCCGCAGGAGATCACGTCGTGCTGAACGAGAGATTCGCCGGCGGGAATACGAAGCGCGCCACGAATGCGCTCCGCCGCCGCGTCACCGGTAAAAAGGTGCAGGTTCGCCATTGCAGAATTCTATGCACGCCGACAACATCCCGGCATGATCGCCATTCTCAAATTCCTGCATTCGCTCGCGAAGACGCTGCACTCGGAAGGCACCCCCGGCCAGATCGCCGGCGGCATCGCGCTCGGGGCCGCGCTCGGCCTGACCCCGCTGATGAACCTGCACAACGCGATCGTCGTGGTGGCCCTCTGCATCATCAACGTCTCGTTCGGCGCGGGGCTGCTCGGCATGGCGATGTTCGCGCCCGTCGGCTTCCTGCTCGATCCCGTGTTCGACCGGATCGGCCACTGGCTGCTGACCGGCGTTCCGTCGCTCCGGCCGTTCTTCGCCTGGATCGACGCCCAGCCGGTCATCGCGTTCTCGAACCTCACCAACACCGTCGTCCTCGGCAGCCTCGTCGCCTGGATCGTCCTGTTCATCCCGATCTTCGTCCTCTTCCGCATCGCCGTGATCCGCTACCGCGTCTCGCTCGGCGACTGGTTCATGAAGACCCGCATCTATCACGCGCTCGCCGCCACGAAGGTGTTCGATGTCTACAGCTGGTTCCGTCCGTAACGGCGAGGGAGTGGTGACGTATACCGCGACCGCGGCGGGGCCCGGCGTAGCCGGCACGCCCGCGCCGTCCACCCGCAAATCGTCCGGGTTCTTCCGCTGGCGTGGCTTCATCGGCCTGCTCGCGATCGTGGCCCTCGTCGTCGGCGGCTGGCTGTTGTTCGCCGACGCGATCATCAAGTCCACGATTGCCGAGGCGGCGACGAAGGCGCTCGGTGTCGAGGTGGCCATGGACGAGCTGAGCCTGAGCCTGTCCCGCGGCACGCTGGACATCCGCGGATTCACCGTGGCGCATCCGGCGAATCCGATGATGAACGTGCTGGACATCGGCCACGCCCACGTCCGTCTCGATCGGGTGCCGCTGCTCCGCAAGCGGGTGGTCATCACGGACTTCGTGGTCGACAGCGTCCGCGGCCTCACCCGGCGCGCGAAGGCCGCGAAGCCGGTGAAGGGCGGGGGCTTCCTGCCCGGCGCGATGGTGGCCGCGAACCGGTGGAGCGCCCAGTTCAAGGTCCCGCTGCTGTCGCTGACGCCGATCGACACCATCCGCGCGCTCGTCCTCGATCCCGGCCAGCTCCAGACGGTGCAGAAGGCGAAGGCGCTGGCGGCGCACGCGGATTCGGCGAAGGACCTCACGCTCGCGCGCGTGAAGGCGCTCCGGCTCGGGGAGACCGCCGATTCCGCCGAGGCCCTGCTGGCGCGGCTGAAAGGCCAGTCGCCGCGGACGCTCGGGCTGTCGGGGACGCGCAACGCCATCAACGACGTCCGGCGCTTCGGCGCCCGCGTGGACTCGACGAAGCGGGCCATGGAGGCGGCGCGCGTCGCGCTCCGCGCCGATGCCGACTCGCTGATCGAGTCGGTGAAGGAGCTCGACGCCGCGCGGCAGGCGGACTACGCGTTCGCCCGCGGGCTGCTGAAGCTGCCCACCTTCGACGCGCCGAACATCGGCCCCGCGCTCTTCGGCCAGGTGAGCCTCGACGCCTTCGAGAAGGCGATGTACTGGGTCGCGCTCGCCCGCGAGTACGCGCCGCCCGGACTGCTGCCGCGTGAGTCGCCCGGCCCGAAGCGGCTCCGCAAGGCCGGAACGACCGTCCATTTCGTCACGCCGGAGAACGGGCCGCAGTTCCACCTGCGCCGTGCTGCCCTGAACCTGTCGCTCGATGAAGCGGCGGGCGCGCTCCGCGGGACCTATGCGCTGCGGGTCGCCGACGTGACGAGCGATCCCGCGCTGGTGGGAAAGCCGACGGTCTTCTCGCTGACGCGCGACGCGCGCGGCGCGGGCCTCGAGTCACTGCTCGTCGTCGGCACCCTCGATCACGTCAAGGCCGTGCCGACGGAGAACATCGTGGTGCGGGCGGGTGGCGTGACGTTGCCTCGGTTCGCCGTGCCGGCGGTACCGCTGCGGCTGGACCTGGGGAAAGGCGCGAGCACCCTTCGCTTCACGGTCGTGGGTGAATCGGTGACGGGCCGCTGGACCGCCGTGTCGCCGAACCCCACCTGGTCGCCCGACTCGGCCCGCCGCGCGAAGATGAACACCCTCGAGTCGCTGGTGGCGCGCGTGCTGACCGGCATCGACAACGTCGACGTCACCGCCGACATCCGGGGCACGACGAAGTCGCCCGCGCTCGCCGTGCGATCCAACCTCGACCGGCAGGTCGCCGACAACATCAAGCGCGTTGCCGGCGAGGAGATCGCGAAGGCCGAGGCGAAGGTGCGGGCGCAGGTCGACGCGTTCGTCGAGAAGGAGCGCGCCGCGGCGCAGGCGAAGATCGACGCCGCGGTCGCCGAAGCCCGCCAGCAGGTGGATGAGAAGATTGCCGAGGCCAACGCGCGCCTGGACCAGGCAAAGGCGGACCTTGCGGCCCGCCTTCGGGAGCTTGGAGGTGGCGTCATCGGAGGCTGACCGCCCTCCGCCTCCGCCTCCGCCTCCGCCCTCCGTCCTCCGTCCTCCTTACATCGCTCCCTGCAGCATGATGTGCGCCTTCGGCGTGCCCGGGAACATGAGCCAGGGCCCGCTCTGCTGCGGGGCGGTGGACAGCCCGGACGACTCGGCCGTCGCGCCCGGGATGTAGACGACGAACAGCGACCGCGTTCCGGTCAGCTTGCCGGTCGCCGGATCCCAGGAGGTCTTCGTCCCGAAGAGCTGATACATCGCTCCCTGGAGCGGCATCTTCAGCTTCCCCTCGCGCACCTCGCGGAACCGCACCGAGTCCACCTGCGCTCCCGTGACGCCCTGCTCGCGAAGCTGGCGGCCGCGCAGCATGAACGGCTCCATGCCCTCGTGATAGCAGGAGACGTGGAAGTTCTCCTCCACCGCGAACTGCGCGAGGCAGTTCATGCCGTTCGTCCCCTGGCGGAGCACCTCGAGCTTGCCGGCGGTCCTCCAGCCCATCACCGTCGCGTTCGCGCGCATTCCCTCCGGCAGCGCGAGGACCGCCGTGGCGATCTGCTGGTCCGCCGTCGGCAGCGGCTTCTGAGCCGCGGCGAGACCCGCCGTGCCGGCGATCAGCACGCCGGCGGCCATCACGCTGAGTCGTTTCATCATCGTCAGTTGTCCTGGTTGAGGAACAGGCCGCGGAATTCGCAGCGCGGGTAGATGCGGTTGAGCCATTCGATGCCCGGATCGCCGATCGGCGCTCCCGGCGGCGCGGCCGGCGTCTGGCGGATGTCGGTCGCGGTGTGTGGCCGCTCGAGGAAGCGCTTGATGTCGTTCGCGATGAGCGTCGTCTGCGCCAGGTCGATGGTGGACAGGCCGGCCGTCGGCGCCGCGGCGATGCGCTGGAGCGAGAGGGTGGCCAGGGCCCGGACCTGCGGCATCGGCGCGCCCGATGCGACGCTCATGAGCTCGTCCACCACCACGCGCTGTACCGCACGCTTCACCTCCGCCTCGTAGGGCGTGCGCGTGGAAGCGCCGAACGTCGCGGCCTGGATCGCGTCGAGCACGTCCTCGAGCCCGGGCAGCGCCGGATCGAGCGCCTTCTGCTCCACCAGGCGCGCCGCCCGCGAGTCGTCGAGGATCTGGGAGAGCGTATGTCCCGCCGCGACCACCGCCGGCGTGATCGCGTCGAACGCGTTGCCGGTGAAGCGCGGGAACAGCTCGCGAGTCATGCCGTAGCCCGGCGGGCGCGGCGGAATGAGCGTCGCCAGGGACTGCGGCAGCGCCAGGGCGGACGGCGACAGCGTCGCCATCAGTGACGACAGCGCCGCGCGCTGCGCGTCGGCGCTCGCGGGCCTCGTCGGCGTCCGGCCGTCACCGCGAACCGCGTAGATGTAGTCCTGCCCGCCGAGCACCCCGGCAGCCGACTCCACCGCGTAGCGATGGTGCAGGTACAGGGGCACCAGCACCTCCTCGAGCTGCGCCATCGGCATGCCGGTCTTGATGGCGTTCTCGCCGAACTTCGCCAGCGCGACGCGCCGGATGTCCATCAGGCGGTTCAGCTCCGCCGCGCTGTTGGTGCCGTTCACCCACCAGTCCACCTTCGATCCCACCTCGAGGTCCTGGTTCGTCATGTAGCGCAGGTCCTTCGCCCACGCGTCGTCCAGGATCTTCTTCAGCGCCGCCGGCTCGTTGGTGCCGCTCGGGAAATCCTGGTAGCCGTAGGCGATGCTGACCTTGTCCCACGCCCCGATGCCGTCGTCGTACACCTGGGAGATGTCGAGCGTCTGGTCGGGCTTCAGCGTCAGCAGCGGATGCGGGTAGTCCATCACGCTGATGCGGCCCGCCTCGCTGTTGTAGTAGTTGTGGCCCAGCCCGAGGGTGTGGCCGATCTCGTGCGCCGAGAGCTGCCGGATGCGCTGCAGCGCCCAGCGCCGGATCTCCGGCGTGGTGTCGTTGCCCCGCGCATACGGCTGGAGCAGGCCCTCGAGGATCATCCAGTCCTGGCGGATGCGCAGCGAGCCGAGGGTGACGACCGCCTTGAGGATCTCGCCGGTGCGCGGATCAGTGACCGTCGCGCCGCTCGACCAGCCGCGCGTCGACCGGTGCACCCAGTTGATCACGTTGTACCGGATGTCCATCGAGCTCGCGCCTTCGGGCAGCATCTCCACGCGGAAGGCGTTGCGGTACCCGATGGCTTCGAAGGCCTGGTTCCACCAGCGACCGCCTTCCAGCAGCGCGCTGCGGATCGGCTCCGGCGTGCCCGGATCGAGGTAGTAGACGATCGGCTTGACGGCGTCGCTCACCGCCGCCGACGGATTCACCTTCGCGAGGCGATGGCGCGCGATGGACCGTTGCGTCATCGGCTGGCCGAGCGGCGCCGAGTAATCCTGGTACGTCGCCGCGAAGAATCCGGAGCGCGGATCGTAGGCGCGGCGCTCGAAGCCGGTGGTGTCCGGCAGCTCGATGAAGGACTGATGCACCCGCACGCTGGCCGCCTCTCCGGTCGCGGCGACCGACCCGACACCCTCGAATGCCACGCCGCCCCGGCCGCCGCCGCCCGCGCCGCCCGGCACGAACGTCAGCTCGGCTTCCATCTCCGTGTTCTTCGGGAAGTTCTGCGTCATCGGCATGTAGATGGAGCTGCGGCTGTTCTCCAGCCGGAAGCCTCCCATCTGGCCGCCGAGGTTGTAGGCGTCGCGCAGCAGGAAGTCCGTGAGGTCCACGAGCACCCGGCGTCCCCCGTCGCTTTCGGCCGCGACGTTGAAGCCCCACAGCACGGAGCGCGCGAACGCGTCGCGCACGGACTTCACTTCGGCCGCGCTCGAGCTCGAGGAGCGGAACCGGTAATTCGGCTGCACCATCAGGACGCGGTTGCCGGCCCGCTCGAAGAACACGATGCGTGACCCGAGCAGCCCGCCGCGGTCGATGCCGATGTCGTTCGACCCGAGCCCGGCGCCCATGCCGGCGGTATGGAGGACCTCGGTGTTGAGCCGCGGTATCTCCATGAACAGCTGGCCGGCCGTCGAATCCCAGTAGAGCGGGAAGTATCCATCCAGCTTGCGCATGGACGCGGTCCGCTCCTCGATCGTGCGTGGCGCGCGGGGGGCGGCGGCAGGCGCACCCTGGGCGAGGAGTGGCGGGGCAAGCGTGAGGGCAGCGGCGAGGGCGAGGCGGGCGTGCATCCTGAGCTCCGGAAACGGTGGGGTGTTCGTTCCCGCATAATGTGACGCCGGAAGCCCCGTGTTCGCCAATCACGCCCCGGCGCGCGCGTGACCATTCGGCCTTGACGAGGGTTGGGCACATGCCGACGTTCGCGTCTACCACTTCTTCCGGGTGAAAGCTTGCGCCTCTCGACTCTCCTGCGTTTCCCGATGGCTCTCGCGGTCGCGGCCTGCGTGGACTCCGGCCCGGGTCCCGCGTCGCCGAGCCAGCGCCTGTACGTCGGCGAGTCCACGGCGTGCGCCCTGGACCGGAAGGCGGAGCTCTCGTGCTGGGGGCGGAATACCGAGTATCTCGAGTACGGCCTGAGCGTGTCGGTCCCGGACAAGAGCGCCGAGCCGGTGCCCATTGGCCGGCGGGTGGCGTCGCTCGGCGGCGGCGTCAGCAATCATGCCTGCGGCCTCCTCTCCAATGGCGACGCCCTGTGCTGGGGACGCGGCGGGGTCGGGCAGCTCGGAAATGGCGCGGCTGGCGCGACCGGAAATACGCCGGTGACGGTCTATTCGCCGCAGCCGTGGACGGACATCCGCGTCGGCCGGCTCATCACCTGTGGCCTCGTCGCGAACGGTGACGCCTACTGCTGGGGGCTCAACCAGCGCGGAGAGCTTGGCGACGACGCGCTCCCCACGGGAGCACGGTCGACCCCCAACAAGGTCGTCGGCGATCTCAAGTTCTCATCGGTGTCGCCGGGATGGACGCACGTCTGCGGCATTTCCACCGCCGGCGCGGCGTACTGCTGGGGCGCCAACGACTCGGGCCAGCTCGGTATCGGCACCGCCGACTCCGACAACCATGGCCGGCCGCTGCTCGTCGCCACGACCGCCCAGTTCCGGAAGCTCAGCCTGAGCGCGCGGTCGACCTGCGGCCTCACCGTCGACAATCGCATCCTCTGCTGGGGCTACAACGGCGTGGGGCAGCTCGGCGACGGCACGACCGCGCAGCGCAACGTGCCGACGCCGATCGCGTCGGACCTGAAGTTCACCGACGTCGCCGTCGGCAGCGGATTTGGCGGCGCGCCCAGCCCCAACCTCGTGCTCCCGACGGGGGCGGCGCAGGGCGGAGTCGCGCATGCCTGCGCCGTCAGCGAAGCGGCGAACGTCTTCTGCTGGGGATGGAACGGGAACAGCCAGGCCGGCGATTTCTACAACTCGGTCGTCCTCACGCCGACCCTGGTGCCCGGGTTGAGCCGCGCGACCGGCGTCGCGCTCGGCGGGGCCTACTCCTGCGCGACCACCGAGACGATGATCGCCTGCTGGGGCTACAACTACTACGGCCAGCTCGGAAACGGGACGTACAATGACTCTCCCGTCCCGCTTCCGGTGAATTCCGCCTGGCCCTGAATACCGATTTTTGGTGTCTCTGCCATTCGGATATCCCGGAAAAGTCCGATCAGATCTGATCAGATCCGATCGGACTTTTCCGTGTTGCCCCTCTGCTCGTACGGAAGCGCCTGAAGCGCCGATCGGCTAGAACAGGCCGAGGATCTCGCCGCTGTCCTTGATCGCCATCCGTTCGGCGGCCGGCTCGGGCGGCAGTCCGGGCATCGTCATGATGTCACCGGCCCGGGCCACGACGAATCCGGCGCCCGCCGCGCCCCACACCTCGTTGATGGTGATCCGGAAACCGGTCGGCCGTCCGAGCCGCGTCGGATCGTCGGTGAGCGAGTACTGCGTCTTCGCCATGCACACCGGGGTCTGCCCGAGGCCGATGGATTCGAGATAGTCGATCTGGCGCTCCGCCGCCGGCGCGTAATCCACGCCGTCGCCGCCGTAGACCTTCCTGACGATCGTCTCGATCTTCTCGCGAATCGACAGCTCGACCGGATACAGCGGCCGGTATTCCGCGCCCTTCTTGTCGAGCAGCGCGAGCAGCTCCTTCGCGAGCGCCTCGCCGCCGGCGCCGCCCTTCGCCCACACCTCGGTCAGCGCGATGGGGACGTTCATCTTCTTCGCGAACTCCATGACCGTCTTCAGCTCGGCGTCGCTGTCCGTGCTCACGCGATTGAGCGCGACGACCACGGGCACCCCGAACTGGCGCACGTTGTCGATGTGCTTCTCGAGGTTGCAGAGGCCCTTCTCGAGCGCGGCGACGTTCTCCGTCGTCAGGGTCTTCTTCGGCATGCCGCCCTGCATCTTGAGCGAGCGGATGGTCGCGACGATGACGGCCGCCTCCGGATTGAGCCCGCCGAACCGGCACTTGATGTCGAAGAACTTCTCGGCGCCGAGATCGGAGCCGAAGCCGGCCTCGGTCACCACGATGTCGGCCAGCGCCAGCGCCGCCCGCGTCGCGATGATCGAATTGCAGCCGTGCGCGATGTTGCCGAACGGCCCGCAGTGCACGAGCGCCGGCCCGCCCTCCAGCGTCTGCACGATGTTCGGCCGGATCGCATCCTTGAGCAGCATCGCCATCGCCCCGTGCGCCTTGAGGTCGCGCGCGCGGATCGGCTTCCGCTCCTTTCCGGCGGTCGCGCCGATGATGATGTTGCCGAGACGGTCCTCGAGGTCCTGCCGGCTCTTCGCGAGCGCCAGGATCGCCATGACTTCGCTCGCCGGAATGATGACCCACTTCTCCTCGCGCACCACGCCGTCGCCGACGCCGCCGAGGCCGATCACCGCCTTGCGGAGCGCGCGATCGTTCATGTCGATCGTCCGCGGCCACGTGATGCGGCGCGGGTCGATGTTCAGCGCGTTGCCCTGCTGGAGATGATTGTCGATCATCGCCGCCAGCAGCGCGTGGGCGCTCGAGATCGCGTGGAAGTCGCCGGTGAAGTGGAGGTTGATGTCCTCCATCGGCACCACCTGCGCATAGCCGCCGCCGGCCGCGCCGCCCTTCACGCCGAAGACCGGCCCCAGGCTCGGCTCGCGCATGCACATGAGCGTGTTGTGGCCCAGCCGCTTGAGGGCCTGCGTCAGGCCCACGGTGACCGTGCTCTTGCCTTCACCGGCAGGCGTGGGGTTCACCGCGGTGACGACCACCAGCCGCCCCTTGATCGGGCGCTCGGCGATCTCGATCGGGATCTTCGCCTTGTATTTGCCATACAGGTCGAGATCGTCGGGGCCGAGACCGATTTCGGCGGCGACGTCCACGATCGGGCGCATTTTCGCCCGCTGGGCGATCTCGATGTCTGAGGGGACGTTGTTGACAGCCTGTTCCATGGGTCAGTCGAGTTCAGCTTGGTGAGGGAATGAGGCCCAGTCGCGCCGGGTGGGAATACACGTTGGCGCTGCGGCCGCGCAAGAGGCCCACGAGGGTGATGTTTGCCTGTTCGGCGAGCTGGATCGCCAGGCCGGTGGGACGTGAGACGGCCGCCAGGACAGGCACTCCGGCGGCCGCTGCCTTCTGTACGAGCTCATAGCTCGCCCTGCTGGTGACGACGACGAATCCGTCCGCGGGATCGACGCGTTCCCGGACCATCGCGCCGATGACCTTGTCGAGGGCGTTGTGGCGACCGACGTCTTCCTTCACCACCAGCAGGACCCCGGAACGGTCGGCGAACGCCGCCGCGTGAACGGCCCGTGTCTCGGCGTTCACGGGCTGGCGGGCTTCCAGCTCGGCCGCCGCGCGCCACAGGGATTCCACCTCCATGGTGCCGCGGCTCGGCACCATACGGGGGACGCGCAGCACTTCGTCGATCGACTCGATCCCGCACACGCCGCACCCGGTGCGCGCGCTGATTCCGCGCCGCCGGCCGGCGAGCCGTGCCGCATCCGCCTCGGTGACCTCGATCTGCAGCTCGATGCCGCGGCTGTGCCGCACGACATCGATGCGCCGCGGCTCCGTTCCCCCTTCCATGATGCCCTCGGTCAGTGAAAAGCCGATCGCGAGATCCTCGAGATCGGCAGGGGAGGCCATCACGACCACGAACGGCTCGCCGTTGTACACGAGGGCCACGGGGATCTCCTCGGCAACGGACGACATGTCCGATGATGCCGGCTGGTCGGATACCCGAAGGAGGCGATGCTCACTCACCAGCTCCGCATAGCCGAGTCCGGGAACGGGCCCGAGAGGTGTGGCGGACATTGGCTGAACTATAGGGCGTGGCCCACCGCACCGCAGGTGTCCGGCTACGCCGCGTGGGCCGCTCGCGAGTCCGCGCGCGCCGACCGCCAGCGAATCCGGCGTCTCGCTTCCCACAGGTTGGCGACGAGCACTCCCGTCAAGAGGAAGTATGCCCCGCCGATGGTCAGGAATGTCGCCACCGTGAAGGCGGCGGCGATGATGCCGAAGGTCACCTGCTCGCGCGGCTTGGGCGGTGACGTGGGCGGATCGGTCACCATGAAGAGCGCGAGATAGAGGACCGCCTGGAGGTCCGGCGCGCGGAACACCTCCCATACCTTCGCCTCGCCCCCGGCGTACGCCACGATGGTGAACGCCGCGAAGTAGGCCGCGAGGAAGGCGATCACGCCCGGGGTCTTGTTCAGCCGGACGGTCAGGTATCCGCCGGCCGCCACGAGGAAGATGACGAGCCACCACGGCCCGTCGGGCACGGCTCCCCACCAGCTCTCCTCGGCCCCGAACGCCACGAAAACGGCGAGCAGCGCGAGCGCCGCCGGGTTGAATACGTTCGCCGTTCGCGTTCGCGCCACGTACTTGCTGGCGATCGCGATCGCCGATGCGGCGGCCACCACGTACCACGGCTCGTGCGGGGCGAGGATCATCGCGATGATCATCCCGGTGAGGATGGCCCCGCTCGGAACGGTCCAGCGCCGTTCGCGCCAGCGGAGGATCGGCGCATCGATCGCCGCCGCGACCACCGTCGCGATGATCACTCCGGGAAGGGTCAGCGGAATGCCGGCCACGATCATGGCGATGCAGAGCAGGATTCCGAGCACCACGATCAGCTGCCCCTTCGGGGTGCGGAAGAAAGCCCTGGCGCTCATGTCGCACCTGCGTGGAGCGCCTGCCATCCACTTGTTGCCCGGATCTCCAGCGTCGGCGTCACGAACATTCCTTCCAGCTCGTGGCGGGTGAGGAGATCGATCCCCGCGGCCGGACCGAGCACGAACGCCGCGGTCGCCATCGCGTCCGCGACCATCGCGCCGGGCCCGCACACGGTGACGGAGGCGCATGCCGGCGCGCCGGCGCCGGCGCGCGGATCGATGATGTGATGTCCTGCGTCGACGGGGCTGCGACGCTCGTAGTCCCCGGACGTGCAGACGGCCGCGTCGCTCACGGAAACGCGGTCGATCGTCTCCTCCGGGTCGCGCGGATGCCGGATGCCTATCGCCCATCGCTCTCCGTCGGCGTTGTGGCCGCCGGCATAGAGGTCGCCGCCGGCATCGATGGCGAAGTTCCCGAACGGGCTAAGCTCCTGCGCCGCGAGGTCGATCGCGAGACCCTTGGCGATGGCGCCGAGATCGAGAAGCAGTGGGCGGTGCAGGATGACGGTCCGGTTCGTCGCGTCGAGCTCCACGTCGCGGAATGACGCCCCACCCGGCAATCCCGCGGGATCGCGCATGCCCGTGCGGTGGTGGGTGTCGAATCCACGTTCCTCCATGCTCGCTCCGACCGTGGGATCGAACGCCCCCTCCGTCTCGGTGGCCACCGCGATCGCGAACTCGATCGCGTTGAAGAGCAGGGCACTGACGCGCACCGGCCGGCCCACCGTGGCACACAGCCGACGCAGCTCGCTCGACCGGTCGAAGCGGGAGCAGTCGTTCTCGACGCGTCTGAACCAGCCCAGGACCCGCTCGATGGCGTTGTCGAGATCCTTCTTCGTCCGGCGAGACTCTCCGGGGGCGATGATTCGCGTTGTGAGCACCGTGCCCATCACGCCCGTCTGGTGCACCCGCACCACGGTCACTTCGCCTTCGACAGGGCTTCCACGACGGCGTAGTAGAAGGCGTTGGTGCTCTGCGTCGCGCCCGACACGAAGTCGACCTCGGCGCTCTGGCGCTGCACCACCTGCGGAATGATCGCCGCGATGCGGCCGCACGAATAGCGGGTGAGGCACTGGGTGATGTACGCGTTGACGATGCGGCCACCCCGGATCTCGACGGCGGCTTCGATGTCGCCGTGGCGCGACGTACCCCAGCCCGTGAAGGTGCCGTCCTTCATGGCCTTCACCGTATCCGCGGCCACTGCCGCCTTCGCCGTGTCGGTGACTGCCGCGACCTGGGCTGGCGCGCTCGGCGCCGGCGTGGGCACGCTGTCCTCGTGCGCCGGGACAGTGTCGTGGACCGGCGAGCTGTCGTGCGCCGCGGGGCTGGGTGGGGCGACGGATGCCGTCGCCTTCCTGCTGGCCCCGGGTGCGATGGCCACCGCGGCCACGACCGGCCTGCTCGGCGAGTCGGCCCGGAGAGTCACTGCCGGCGCAACTGGCCGCGGTGTGGTCGCCGCGGCCTGCGGCACCGGACGCCGGTCGAAGTCGCCACGTTCGAATCGCTGCGCCGCCGGCCGGGTGCGGACGTATCCGGCCGCGTACACCGCCAGCACGGCTGCCGACCCAAGGGCCACGAGGTTGATCGACCCACGCTTTCCGCCACGAGCGCTCATGACTGGATTACGCCGTGGCGCCGGTCAGTGTTGCCGCCGACTCAGTCCGCCGGATGCTCGAGGGCTCCGCCCGATTCGCGCAGCGCGATGGGAAGCCAGGCGCTGTATCGCTCCGGCGATGCCGCACAGTCGGCGACGAGCGCGGGCAGGGACATCCAGCCCCACGAGTCCACCTCGCGCGGGTCGGGGAATGGTGTGCCTCTGAATCGACCCGTCAGCACATGGTCGAGCTCATGCTCGGTCAGTCCGTGGTCGAGCGACGCCGAATACACGAACGAAAATCGCGGCGTCAGCTCGCAGGAGATCCCCATTTCCTCCTTCAGGCGCCGCGCCGCCGCCGACGGAACCGATTCGCCCGGACGGGGGTGCCCGCAGCACGTGTTCGACCACAGCCCGGCCGAATGATATTTGCCGGTGGCACGACGCTGGAGCAGCACGCGCCCGCGGTCGTCGAAGAGGAAAACCGAAAAGGCCCGATGCAGCGTGCCCCGCTCGTGGGCGCGAAGCTTCTCTTCGGTTCCGATCTCGCGATCGTTCGCATCCACCAGGATGACGCGTTCCTCGGGGACCGCTGTGATGGGCAGGTGATGCTCCGGCGCCTGGCGTTGGCTTGTGCTCATTCCTCGTGACTTTCAGTATTCCACCGGTGAATACTCCCGGCAATGGACACGACTCGCGGTACCCCATCGGCGTCGTGACGCGCCGCACGGGCCTTTCGCCCGATGTATTGCGGGTCTGGGAGCGCCGATACTCCGTCGTGTCGCCGGTCCGATCGCCAGGCGGCCAGCGCCTCTACTCCGCCGGCGACATCGAGAAGCTCCGCCTGCTGCGACGGCTGGTCGAAGGCGGTCACCGGATCGCATCCGTGGCGGGCCTGAACCTCGACCGACTTTCCGCGCTGGCTCGCGAGGTTGGCGAAAGCCCCGCGGCGAACGTCGCGGATTCGCACCCGACGGATGGTCTGCTCGAGGACCTCGTCGCTGCCGTCGATCACCTCGACGATGTGCGGCTGGCCGCGCTCCTCCGCCGGTCCGCGATGACGCATGGCACCGAGGTCTGGATCGAGACGGTCGTCGGACCGTTGCTGGAGACCGTGGGAGACCGCTGGCATTCCGGCGCGATCAGCCCCGCGCACGAGCATCTCGCCACTGCCACGGCGCGCGACGCGCTCGCCTGGGTGATGCGCTCCTTCACGCCGCCCATCGATGCGCCGAAGATCCTCGTCGCGACGCCTGCCGGTGAGCTTCACGAGCTGGGCGCCATGATGGCCGCGGTCACCGCGGCCGAAGCAGGTTGGCGCGTGCAGTACCTCGGCCCCAACATCCCGGCTGGCGACCTCGCGAAGGCTGCCGTGAAGATCGGCGCCGACGCGGTCGCCCTCAGCCTCGTCCACCCGGATCACGCGCCGGGCGCGGTGAGCGAGATTCGCGAGCTTCGTCGCGCCCTGGCTCCGGCGGTGGCGGTCATCGTCGGCGGGGCAGCGGCGATCGAGAGCGCCGAGCCACTCGCCGGCGCCGGCGCGACGATCGCTTCGGATGCTCGCGCGTTCCGCGCCGAGCTCGAGTCCATCAGGCCGGTTTCCTGAGGATTCCCGGAACGCCTGGGCCATACTCGGCCCGAATGGCATTCTCGACCACCTTCGCCGAGTTCAGGACGCCGGGAACACCCCCGCCGGGATGCGTTCCCGCGCCCACGAAGTAGAGTCCCCGCACGTCCGGGGAGCGGTTGTGATATCGGAACCAGGCCGATTGCGTCAGCAGCGGTGACGGGCCGAACGCCGCGCCGTCCCGCGAGCGCAGGGTTTCCTCGAAGTCCCGCGGCGTCATCGTGAACCGCTCGGTGAGCCGTCCCCGGAGGCCAGGCAGGACCCGGGACTCCACCGACTCGAGGATCCGGTCGAAGTAGGGCTCCGCTTCGCGCGACCAGTCCACGCCCGATCGCGTGTTCGGAACGGGAGACAGCACGTAGAACGCTTCGTGACCCGGGGGCGCCAGCGAATCGTCGGTGCGCGACGGCGCGTGCAGGTAGAGCGAGAAGTCCGGTGCGAGCACCTTCCGGTCGAAGATGTCGGCGAGCAGCTCGCGATAGCGGGGGCCCATCAGGATCGTGTGGTGCGCGAGATCCCCCGGCTGCTCCTCGCGCCTCGCCCCGAAGTATCCCACGAAGAGACTCATCGACTGGCGGACGCGCCGGAGCCGTCGGCCCGAATGGCGCGGCCGGTGACGCGGGTCGAGCATCCTCGCGTAGACCATCGACGGATCCGCGTTCGCGACGACGACGTCCGCCGGGATGGTCGTGCCCGACTCCAGCGTGACGCCAGACGCCTTGCCGCCGGAGACCACGATGTCACGCACGGGTGACGAAAAGCGGATGTCCACCCTGAGCTCTTCGAGGAGTCGCACCAGGCCGGCGACGATCGAGCCGGTCCCGCCCATCGCGAAGTGCACGCCCCACTTTCGCTCGAGCCAGTGGATGAGGAGGTAGATCGACGTCGTCTCGAACGGGTTGCCGCCCACGAGCAGCGGCTCGAAGGAGAAGGCCTGGCGGAGCCGCTCGTCGCGGATGTATCGCGAGACGAGGCCGTGCACCGTGCGGTAGCTCTCCAGCCGGACCATCGCCGGCAGCACCCGCAGCATCTCCGCCACGTCATGGAAGGGCCGGTCGGCGAGCTGCTGGTAGCCCACCTCGAAGATCCGTTCCGCATGCGCGGCCAGCCGGCGGTAACCGTCGACGTCGCGCGGATTGAAAGCGCCGATCTGCGCCAGGAGGCGTTCCTCGTCGCCGACGTAATCGAACCGGCTGCCGTCGTCGAACATGATTCGATAGAACGGATCTATCGGCACCAGCTCGTAGAAGTCGCGCGGATCGCGGCGGGCGGCGGTGAAGAGCTCGTCGATGAGGTAGGGCGCGGTGATCACCGTGGGCCCTGCGTCGAACGTGTACCCGCCGCGGCGGAAGACCCGCGCGCGACCACCTGCCTGATCCAGCGCTTCGACCACGGTCACCCGGAACCCGAGGAGCCGGAGCCGTACCGCCGCCGCGAGCCCGCCCAGACCGGCCCCGACCACCACCGCATGCTGTCTGTCCATCATATGTCCAAGTATATCACGGCAGATACCTTGACACAATATGGAATTCCCGTCACTTTTCGCCTCATGACCTCGACAAGGGCGGACAGGATCGCGCTGGCGGCCGATCGAGCGGGCATCGCCAGCCTCTACGGAATCGCCATCGCTTCAGTGGTGGGCTTCGGAGTCTTCCGGGCCTGGCCGCAGCTGCTGGCCACCATCCCGAACGCCGCCGCGGTCTATCCGCGCGCTTTCGAATTCTTTCCGCGCGCGCAGATCCTCCTCGCGTTCGGAATCCTGGCCGTCTACCTCACCCGCCAGGTCGGCCGTCGCTGGATCGTCCCGTTCATCGCCGTCTACCTGCTGAGCCTCGGAAGCGAGCTCGCGGGGACGACCGTCGGGCTGCCGTTCGGCCCCTATCGGTACACGGAAGCCCTCGGCGCGAAGTGGTTCGGCCACGTGCCGGTGCTGATCCCGATGAGCTGGTTCCTGATGGCGCTGCCGTCGTTCGCGCTCGCCAGCGCCGGTCATCGCACCTCCCGGATGGCCCGCATCGTCATCGGCTCGCTCATCCTCCTCGCGTGGGACCTGTCCCTCGATCCGGCGATGAGCGCGGCGACGGCGTTCTGGGTCTGGGGAGAGCAGGGCGCCTACTACGGCATGCCCTGGCTGAACCTGTTCGGCTGGTTCGTCACCGGTCTCGCGATCATGGTCGCGTTTTCCGCCCTAGGCGTCGACCGATGGACGTCGCGATTGTCGCCTCGGTGGCTCATCGCATACTACGGCGCCAACCTCGCGCTTCCGGTCGGCCTTGCCGCGATCGCCGGGATGTGGATTGCCCTCGCGGCCACGGTCGTCGCGCTCGGAGCGTGCTGGGCGCTCGTCGGTCACCGCCGCGCGGTCGGGCGCGCCATCGCATGAACGGCGTCCCGGGGATCTCGGCTGCCGGCGCCTACATGGCGAGCCATAGCCGGTCGTTCCGTTTCGCGACGCTGCTGCTGGGCGCGGCGGAACGGGGACGCATCGAGCGGGTGTACGCGTGGTGCCGCCACACCGATAACATCGTCGACGCCCCGTCGACCCCCGGATCGGTGGAGGACATCGATGCCGCTCTCGACGACTGGCTCTGGGATTCCAGCGCGGCGTACGACGGACACGACACCGGCATGCCGATGCTCGACGCCGTCATGGCGGACCTTCGGCTGTCCGGCGGATCGTTCGGCTACCCGCAGGCGCTCATTCGCGGCGTGCGGTCCGACCTCCGGTTCCGTCAGTTCGAGACCATGGACGAGCTGCGCGGATACACCTACGACGTCGCATCGGTCGTCGGCCTCTGGCTCTGCGCGCTTCACGGCGTCCGCGACCCCTGGATGCTCGACCGCGCCGCTGCCCTCGGTCACGCCATGCAGCTCACCAACATCCTGCGCGACGTGGGTGAGGACATGCAGGCCGGCCGCGTCTACCTGCCGCTCGACCTCATGCAGGCGCACGGCGTGACGATGCTCGACCTCTACGAGATGCGGGCAGGCCGACGCCCGATCACCTGCGGATACCGGGCGCTGATGGAAGACCTGATCGCCCGCGCCGATGCGGACTATCGATTCGCCGCCGAGGCGATCCCCCTGCTCCCGCGCGAATTCGGAAGGTCCGTGGCCGTGGCGGCCGCGATCTATGCCGACATCCACGAATCGCTCCGCGCCAACGGCTACGACAACTTCAACCGGCGCGCCCGCACCACCACCTGGCGGAAGGTCGTCCTCGCGGTGCGCTCACTCCGCCGGCCGCGGCAGCGACCCGTTCACGAGGAACTGCTCGCGGCCGAACGCAAACCGCTCGGCGCGAAAGTAATCGCGTTTCGCAATCTCCACTCGCCCCGTGTGGGCGATGCAGTGCCAGGTCTGCAGCTCGCGCGGCTTCGATCCCTCGAACGCCCCCGGTGAGAAGACGGCGACGTTGATCCCATCCTCGGCATCGCGGGCGGAGGGATAGCGGATCAGCACCACGCCGGCGGAGCGCATGGCGGTTCCCAGCGCCTGCGTGGCCCGGTATCCGGTCCGGGAGGTGATGGCCTTCCGGTGCGCGGCGAAGGGTGGCCTCGTGAGGTCTATGCCCTTCATCGACCGGGCCCGCGCGCTGAAGGCCGTATGCTGCGTCGTGACCGTCCCGAGGTCGGCGCGTGATCCCTCGAGAAACAGCAGGCGATAGTAGGCGACCTCGGCGAACGCGGTGCGAAGGTCCTCCGAGCCGTACCAGATGCCCGGCTCGAATCGCGACCCGAACCGCGAGCCGTGGCGGAGCGGAGGATACCGGAACGGCGTGGAGAGCAGGTAATGCATCCGGGCCGGCGCCCGGGCCGGCGGCTTCGATCGCTCGATGAGCCCCTCGAGCAGCATCTGCTCTTCGGCGGAATCGACGAGCTTTCGCGTGGAGAGCTGATGCTGAGCTTCGACCACCCGCCACGGCGTGAGCCGCAGCGGCCGGATCTCAGAGTCGCCCGCGCATCGCGTCCAGATACTGGACGACATCGACGAGACCCTCCACCGTCATCATGCGTTCGACCGGGACGCCGCCGACGTGATCGTTGGGCGCGGCCAGCCACTCGCGGGCCCGCGCGTCGTCACCGCCGACGAGCGCATCGAGGCTCCGGTAGATCCGGAGAAAGAGGAGCGCCATCTCGCCCTCCTTCGAGTCCGGATCCAGCCCGCGCCGCCCCTGGAGCCGCGAAACCGATGCCTCGCTCGACCCGAGTATCCGCGCCAGCTGCCGGCTCCTGAGCCCGAGCCGCTCCGAGGCCGCCCGCGTGGCCTTCGCGAGAACGAGCGCCGGATCCGGCGCGGCGGCGGCTGATGGCCTTGGCATCAGCTGAAAGAATATGCACGTGAACTTTCACGTGCAAGGCAGGGCGGTCAGGCGGGAGACTTGCCGCCGGGTTGCACGAACCGCCAGCCGAACCGGCCCTTCACGCAGAGATTGCCGAGCGTGATCGCATTGTCCAGCGGCGACGTCGACTTCACGATCTCGCCGTCCTGCTCGTGCAGCGTCAGCGTGCAGCCCACGCCGCAATACGGACAGATGGTGTCGATCGCCCGCTGGCGCGACTCGTCCCAGGTGCCGTCGGCCCGCATGTCGAACTCGGTCCGGGCCATCAGCGCGCCCGTCGGGCAGACCGCGATGCAGTTGCCGCAGTACACGCAGGCCGAGTCCGGGAGCGGCACCGCCAGCTCCGTGGAGATGCGGGCGTCGAATCCGCGGCCGGCCACCGCGATCGCGAACGTGTTCTGGTGGTCGGTGCCGCAGGCCTCGACGCACTTGTAGCAGAGGATGCACTTCGCGTAGTCCCGGACGTAGAGGTCGTTGTCGACCTTGACCGGCTGCCGCACGGTGGCCGCGTAGCGGACGTCCGGCGACTCATGATGGCCTGGAATCGCCTCGTCACGCTGGCCCTCGGCAGCCGGGGGCGCGGGCGGTCCGTAGCGCTCCGGCTTCGCTCCGTATTCCTCCATCCACCGGCCGACCTCCGGAGTCGTCGACAAATCCACCGACGACGCCAGCATCTCGAGGATCATCTTCCGGCTGTGTCTCACCCGCTCGGAATCGGTCAGGACCTTCATGCCCGGTTCGACCGCCCGCGAGCAGGCGGGCGCCAGCACCCGGGCCCCCTCCACCTCGACGACGCAGATGCGGCACACGTTCACCGGATGCAGCGTCTCGAGAAAGCAGAGGGTGGGGATTTCCTTACCCAGCGTCCGGCACGCCGCGAGGATGGTGGTCCCCTCCGGAACGGAGACGGCTTCGCCGTCGATCGTCAGGTCGATCCGGACCTTCGGGGCAGCGGCGCGCGAGAGCTGGACGAACGGCGCGGGCGTGAGCGGCGGGGCGGTCATGATCGGAAGTTATTGGCCGTGAGGCGCGGGAGCCACCAGGGGCCGTGCACGGGAATTGCTGCCCTCACGGTTCCTGAACACGATCCTCCAGCCCCGACATCCGTGCCGAAGAAAGAAAGCAACGATCCCCGCCAGCAGCTCATCGAGAGCCTGAACGACGACCTTTCGCGCGAGTACCAGGCGATCATCGCCTACGTGGTGTACTCCCAGGCCCTCAAGGGCGCGCAGTACATGCAGATCGCGAAGGAGCTCGAGGTGCACGCGGCCGAAGAGCTCCAGCACGCGCTCACCATCGCCAAGCAGATCGACTACCTCGGCGGTGAGATCACGGCGACGCCGAAGCCCGTGAAGACGTCCGACGACAACAAGACGATGCTGCGGTTCGACCTCGAGAACGAGGCCGTCACAATCCGCGCCTACCGCGAGCGCGTCCGGCAGTGCGAGGCGCTGGGAGAGTTCGCGATCGCCGAGCACATTCGCGAGATCCTGCTCAACGAGCAGGACCACCTGATCGAGCTCGCCACCGCCCTCGGCGAGGATCCGCCGAACCTGTCGGAGTAGGCCTAGCGCACCGCGCCGAAGACCCCGAGGCGGTGGATCGCCGATTCCACCGCCGCGTAGGCCGTCTGTCCCAGGCCGCAGATCGACGCGTCGTTCATCTGCAGCCCCACCTCGTGCATGAGCGCCACCTCGGCGGCAACCCCGCCACGGGTGGCGCCCTTCACGATCCGGTGGAGCGCCTCCTCCTGTCGCACGGTGCCCACGCGACACGGGACGCACTGGCCGCAGGACTCGTCGCGGAAGAAGGCCGCGATGCGAAGGACGATCGCCTTCATGTCGACGGTATCGTCGAACACCATGATGACGCCCGACCCCAGCGTCGCCTTCGCCGCGCGAACGCCCTCGAACGTGAGCGGGATGTCCAGCTCGTCGGGACGCACGAACACGCCCGCGGCGCCGCCGAGGAGCACGGCCTGGATCGCGCGGCCGGGCTCCACGCCACCCGCGAGCTCGATGAGCTGGCGCAGTGTCGCGCCGAATTCGACCTCGTAGGTCCCCGGCCGCCGGACGTTTCCGCTCAGGCAGAAGAGCTTCGTGCCGGTCGACATCCCGCCGGCGCCCACGCGGGCGAAGGCCGCTCCTCCCATCGTGACGATGTGCGGCACGTTGGCGAGCGTCTCCACGTTGTTGACGACGGTCGGCTTGCCGAAGAGGCCGGCCTGCACCGGGAAGGGCGGCTTGTTGCGCGGCTCGCCCCGGTAGCCCTCGATGGAATTGAAGATCGCCGTCTCTTCCCCGCAGATGTACGCGCCGGCGCCGCGCCGGATCTCGATGTCGAAGTTCACGTGCCGCCCGAGGATGTTCTCTCCGAGCAGCCCGGCGCGTCGCGCTTCGTCGATCGCGTGCTGCATTCGCGCGGTGCCCAGCGGATACTCGCCGCGAATGTACAGGAACCCCTTTTCACATCCGGTGGCGAACGCCGCGACCGTCATCGCCTCGACGACGGCGAAGGGATCGCCCTCGAGCAGCACGCGGTCCTTGAACGTGCCCGGCTCCGATTCGTCGGCGTTGCAGATCAGGTAGCGCTGGCGGACGGGCTGCGACGCCACGGCGGCCCACTTGCGGCCGGTGGGAAACGCGGCGCCACCGCGGCCCATCAGCTTCGAGTCCGTGACCTCGGCGATCACGCCGTCGGCGCCCATGTCGAGCGCGCGTGAGAGGGCCGCATAGCCGCCGGCCGCGCGGTATGCCTCGAGCGATTCCGGATCCACGGCGCCGACCCGCTGGAGCAGCCGGAGCGAATGAACCACCGGCGCCGCCACCTGCGTCACGCCGACGAAGTGATAGTCGCGATCGCGAAGCACCTCGGGCGCGTTCCGGACGTAATCCGCGGCGCCCTCGGGCGTGATCGCCGCGATGAGCGTGTCGAACCCGCCGCCCTCCTGGGCGATCTGGATGAACGCGGCCGGCGCATGGTCGCACATGCCGAGGCACGGCGACCGCATCCACGTCATGCTGTCGCCGTCGACCTGCACGGCATCGCCGTGTGGCCCATGGGCGTGGGCCGGGCCGGCCGATTGCTCGAGTGCCGCGCACACCTTGTCGGCTCCACGCGCCTTGCAGCCGATGTCGTCGCAGACGTGCAGCACGCCCCGGGGGCGCGGCGTCGTCGCCAGCAGCGCGTAGAAGGTCGCCACGCCCCAGGCGTCGGCCGGCGGGACGTTCAGCCGCTCGCAGACGTAGTCCATCGCGCCTTCGCTGATCCACCCGATGCGCGCCTGGACCGCCTGGAGCGCCGGCAACAGCAGGTGGCGTCGCGCCCGGACGGCGGCGCCGGCATAGCCGACGTGGCCTTCGCGAGGGTCGGTGCGCTCACCGCCCTCCCACTGGGACTGGGGAGGGCCGAGCAGCGCGTCGACGGCCGCCTTCTCCTCCGGGCTGGCCGGGGCCTCGATCAGTTTTATGTCCATGCGGTCTCCGTCATCCCGGCGCGCGAGATGACAATTCTAGTCGTCTCCCGCCACCGCCAGCTCGCGGCGCTGATGCACGAAAGCCGGCATCGTCTGCGTCGCCAGCTGCAGGCTCACCGCGCAGGCCTTGAACTCGGCCGTGCCCGACCGAGGGTCGGTGGCGTTGATCGTCAGCGCATTCGTCGCGACGTCGTCCGGGAAGTGAAGCGTCATGAACACCACGCCCTGCCGCAGCCCCGGGTCGATGAAGGCCGGCGCGACGACCGAGCCGCGACGGGACGTGATGCGCAGCAGCGTCCCGTTGGCGGCGCCGAGCCTTTCGGCGTCTTCCGGTGAGATGTCCACGGTCTCGCCGCGATGAAGCGGCGACGCGTATCCGTTGGACTGGACGCCGGTGTTGTAGGACTCGAGCCGCCGGCCCGTGGTGAGCGTGAACGGATACTCGTCGTCGGGGACTTCAACCGGGCCCTCGTGGTGCACGACCGAGAACGGCGCGAGGCGCCCGCGCCTGGAGGGGTCGTCGTTCCACAGGCGGTCGTGCAGGAACTTCGAACCCGGGTGGCTCTCGTCCCAGCACGGCCACTGGATGCCGTCGAGCTCCTCCAGCCGCCGGTAGCTCATTCCGGCGAACGCCGGCGCGAGTGAGCGGAACTCGTTCCACGTGCTTTCCGCCGTCGGTTCGCCGAAGTCCTTTCCCATGCGCCGGGCGATCTGCGAGATGATCCAAAGCTCGTCGCGCGCCTCGCCCGGCGGATCGACCACCTTCCGCATGCGCTGCACGCGTCGCTCGCTGTTGACCACCGTGCCGTCGCCTTCACACCACGTGGCGGCGGCCGGCAGCACGACGTCGGCCATCTGCGCCGTCTTCGTGAGGAAGATCTCCTGCACCACCAGGTGGTCGAGCTTCGACAGCACGTGCTCCACGTGCGACGAGTCCGCGTCCGCCTGCGCCGGATTCTCGCCGATGCAGAAGAGCGCCGTCATCGCCCCGCGATCGATCGCGTCCATCATCTCGGTGAGGTTCCATCCGTTCTTCGGCGGGATCGTCGCCTGCCAGGCGCTCTCGAACCGCGCGCGATCGGCCGCGTTCTCCACGTCGTGGAACCCGGGCAGCTTGTTGGGCAGCGCGCCCATGTCGCCGCCCCCCTGGACGTTGTTCTGGCCGCGCATGGGATTGCAGCCGCATCCGTACCGGCCGACCTTGCCCGTCAGCAGGGCGAGGTTGATCAGCGCCAGCACGTTGTCCACCGCGTTGTGATGCTCGGTGATGCCCAGCGTCCAGCAGATCATGCCGCGGTCGGCCGTCGCGTAGGTGTGCGCGGCCTCGCGGATGATCTCCGCAGGGACTCCCGTGATGCTCGCGGCGAAATCCAGCGTGTATTCCTCGACCGCCGCGCGGTAGGCGTCGAATCCGGTCGTGCCGCGCGCGATGAAGTCCTCGTGCGCGAGGCCCGCGTGGATGATCTCCCGCGCCATCGCGTTGGCGAGCGCGATGTCGCTGCCGACGTTCAGGCCCAGCCACACGTCCGCCCACTGGGCCGACGACGTGCGACGCGGATCCATGACGTAGAGCCGCGTGCCTTTCCGGATGCCCTTCAGGAGGTGGTGGAACCAGATCGGATGCGCTTCGCGCGCGTTCGAGCCCCAGAGGAACACGACGTCCGTGTTCTCCGCCTCCTCATACGAAGAGGTGGATCCGCCCGCCCCGAACACTGTCGCCAGACCGACGACGCTGGGAGCGTGTCAAGTTCGGTTGCAGCTGTCGATGTTGTTGGTGCCGAAGGCGGATCGCGCGAGCTTCGACGCGAGGTAATTCACCTCGTTGCTCGATTTCGAGCAGGAGAAGACGCCGAGCGACGCGGGACCACGCAGGTCGCGATTGCGGCGGAACCCTTCGGCGGCGCGATCCAGCGCCTCATCCCAGGTCGCCTGTCGCAGCTCGCCGTTTTCGCGAACCAGCGGATGCGTCAGCCGGCTGTACCCGATCTGCGGTTTCTTTCGCTTCATCTGTATGCAGGGATGAATTGGTGCTGATTGAGGATCGCAGGACGCTACACGATCAGCAACTCAGGGAGCCAAAGGATCATTACTGGTAAAAATTCTTTACAGCACTGTGATCCATGCCTGCAAAGAAAATTTGCGAAATCTGGATGCGCTTCAACGTAAAGCTTTAACGGGTAACGAGTTATGGCGCGGCACGCCGGATGCTACCCATTTCTGCGGAACCTCTGCCCACGAGGACGTGCATGCGTGCTCCGTCGATACGCCTCGCAGCTTCCGCTGCGCTGCTGCTGGTCGTCAGCTGCGACCGCAGTGTAACCGCTCCGGCAACTTCGGTCGCTGGCGCGACCCGTTCATTGCTCCCGACCACCGTGAAGGTCGTGGAGCGTGACCAGCCCCTCGCGACGGCGCAGTCGGCGTCGGCGGTGATCGGGCCGTTAGGCGGTCGGCTCTCGCTTCCGGATGCAGGCCTCTCAGTCGTGGTTCCGCCATTCGCGCTCAGCGCGCCGACTCGCATCACCGTGACCGCGGTCGCCGGCCGGCAGGTCGCGTATGAATTCGAGCCACACGGAATCCGGTTCCTCGTTCCGCTTCAGGTAACGCAATCCCTGACGGGAACCAGCGCGATGAGCGGCGGCTTGTTGCCGAAGCCGCTGATCGCCGGTTACTTCGCGAATCTCTCGGATCTCGATCCCCTCGCGGGGACGGGCCTCGTGTCGGAGATTCTGGGAACGTCGGTCAGTCTGCTCACGAGAACGGTGAGTTTCCCGGTCTGGCACTTTTCCGGGTATCTCGTCGCCACTGGCGACGGCAGCAACGGCACCGACGAATCAGCACAGTAGGGCACGTTCCTTCGCCCGGGAAACCCCGATCGCTGGAGGTGCGTGTGAGACAGCAGTCATCTGAACGGAAGGGCACTACGAGTCGCAAGTCACCTGATCCACGAAAAGGACTCTCGCCGCGGCGCACACCGCCCACGGTGGAAGGCCGCCGCCTGGCCGAGCTGGCGATGGCTGCCGGCCTCGGATCCACGGCCGACGATCTCATCCTCCGTTCGGACCGCGAGTCTCTCGCCATGCTCGGCGCCGATGAGGAGTCGCCGCTCCTCGCCGACGTCCTGCGGTGGCAGGGCTCCGTCGTTCGCGACCGGGGGCAGACCTCGGACGCCGAGGCGCTGTACCAGCGCAGCCTCGACGTCGCTCGCCGCCTCGAGTACGAGGCCGGGCAGGCGCACGCCCTCAATTGCCTTGGCTCGGTCGCGCAGCGTCGCGGAGATCTCACCGCCGCGAGGAACTACTATCTCGAGGCGCAGCGCATCGCCGAGGTCTGTGGCGAAGGCCGGCTTGCCGGAATGATCCAGCAGAACCTGGGAATCGTGGCGGACATCGTCGGCGACGCCGAGGCGGCGTTCAGCCACTATCACGCGAGCCTTCACGCGTTCGAGTCCACCCACGACAGTCACGCCATGACGCTCGTGCTCAACAACCTCGGCGTCGCGCAGCTGAAGAGCGGCCGTCTCGACGACGCCCGGAGCTCGTATGACCGCGCGCTCACCCTCGCCCGATACCGCGGTGACCTGCTCTCCGAGGGCGTCATCGAGGAGAACATCGCCGAGCTGGAGCTGAAGCGTGGCCGCGTCGACGAGGCGAGGCATTCCGTCGACCGCGCCCTGGAGATCGCCGAGCTGCGCCAGGACCGGATGCGGCGAGCCGCGGCCCTCAGGCTGCGGGGCATCGCGTTACGGATCGGGGGGCGACCGGAGGAGGCGCTCGAGCCCCTGCGGACGGCCATGGCGCTCAGCGCCGTCGCCGAGGACGCGCTGCTGGGGGGCGAGATCATGTACGAGTGCGGCCTGGCCCTCGCGGCAATGGGTCGGAAGGTCGAGGCCCGTCAGTCGTATCAGGCGGCGATGGACGCCTTCGAGCGGATCGGCGCCAATGGACTGATGGACCGGGTCACCCTGAGCCTCGAGGAAGTCGCCACCCCGTCCTGACACGGCAATCCGTGACAGACGGGCCCGGTTGAGCGTCCGTTTCGTGACGCTCAGCACACGAGAGTTCTGGTGGCAAACGCCGACGGCGGCATGGTCCCGGGCACGGGCGAAACTCCCGATTTCGGGTTCAAGAACATCATCGGGACGACCCGGTCCATCAGGGACGCGGTGGACCTCGCGCGCCGGGTGGCCGCGGCGCGACGGACAACGGTCCTGCTGGTCGGTGAAACCGGCACCGGCAAGGAGCTCTTTGCCCGCGGCATTCACTACTCGAGCGCCGCCGCTCACGAGCCCTTCGTCGCGATCAACTGCGCCGCCATTCCCGAATCGCTGCTGGAGTCCGAGCTGTTCGGGCACGAGAAGGGCGCCTTCACCGGCGCCCACGCGCGCAAGCACGGCCTCCTCGAGGTGGCCGGATCGGGCACCATCTTCCTCGACGAAATCCACCACCTTCCGCAGACGCTGCAGCCGAAGCTGCTGCGAGCCCTCGAATCGCGATCCGTTCGGCGCCTCGGCGGCTTCGACGAGATCGCGATCGACTGCCGCGTGATCGCGGCCGCCGGACTGATGCTGGAGCAGGTCGTCGCGACCGGGGAGTTTCGCGAGGATCTCTTCTACCGGCTCAACGTCTTCTCGATCACCATCCCGCCGCTGCGGGACCGCGTCGAGGACATCGAGCTCATCGCCCGCCATTACCTCGAGCAGGAGACGCGCGAGTACCAGGGTCCCCGCCGCTTTTCCGACGAGGCCATCGAGGCGATGCGCAACCACCGCTGGCCCGGCAACGTCCGGGAGCTCAAGAACGTGGTCGAGCGCGCGGCGATCCTCAGCGGCGACGCGTCGATCGTGCGTCCCGAGCACCTCATGATCCAGCGGCGGTCGGCCGGGCGGCCCACCAGCGGCGCCGAGGGCGGGGACATCCGGATTCCCAGGGAAGGGAAGTCGATGGCCGAAATCGAGCGCGAGGCGGTGCGTATCACGCTGCAGATGACGGGCGGCAACCAGGCTGCCGCGGCGCGACTGCTCCAGATTTCCCGCCCGACGCTCGCGAAGAAGATGCAGGAAGGCGTGGCGAAGGCGGCACCCGTCGCGTCGTGAGCACGCCGCTGCCGTTTGCCGCGCTTCGTCCGGAAGTCGCGGCGCTCGTCGAGCAGGCGCGCAAGGCCGAGCGCGATGGTCAGCGGGCGCTCGCGCGAAGCAGCTACGAGCGCGCGATCCGGATGCTGGGGCGCGACGAGGCCGATCTCGTCCCGACGCTGATCCGGCGCATCGCGCGCAGCTATATCGACGACGGCATCTTCGACGCGGCCCTCGACTGTCTTGCGGCCGCGCAGCACCTCTCGCGCGCGCGGGGTGACACGGCGGGGGTGGCGCACGCCGTCAACCAGATGGCGACCGCCAACCTGCAGCGCGGCGATCTCGAGTCGGCCGAAGCGCTCTACCACAAGGCCCAGGCCCTGGCGGAAACCGCCGGCGACGCGTCGCTCGAGGCGATGGTGTCCCAGAACCTTGGCATCCTGGCGGGGCTGCGCGGAAACCTCGATGCGGCCCTGATCCACTATCAGCAGAGCCTCTGCGCCTACCGCGACCTCGACCTCGGCGAATACGTGGGCCCGGTGCTGAACAACATGGCGATGGCCTACGCGACGCTCCGGCGCTGGCCCGAGGCCGAGCGCAGCTACGAGGACGCTCTCGCGGAGACGCGGACCTTCGGCGATCGCGCGGCGGGCCGCATGATCGAGATCAATCGGATCGACATGTGGCTGGCGCGCGGAGAGCTGCCGCGCGCGGCCGCCGCCAGCCAGTCCGTGCTCGCCGAAGCGACGGCGGCATCCGACCAGCGCGCGATCGGCGAGATCTCGAAGCACCTGGGCGTGATCGCGAGGACCCGCGGCGAGCATGTGGACGCCGAGCGCTGGCTCGACGCCGCGTACGGCAATGCGATGAAGCGGGAGGACCTCCTGCTCGCGGCCGAAACCGCCCGCGAGCAGGCCGAGCTCCATGAAATGCTCGGCCGCAATCGAGAGACCCTGCGGGCGCTGGGCCTGTCGCACCGGCTCTTCACACGCCTCAAGGCGAAGCGCAACCTGGCCGACCTCGCCACCCGGGTCGAGCGACTCGAGACGCGGTTCTTCGACGTCGTGCATCGCTGGGCGCAGCACATCGAATCGAAGGATCCGTACACGCGGGGCCACTGCGAGCGGGTTGCCGAATACGCCTGCGCCCTGGCGCGCGAGGTGGGTCTCGAGGACCTGACGATGTTCTGGTTCCGCATCGGCGCGCTGCTCCACGACGTCGGGAAGATCGAGGTGCCGACCGAGATCCTGACCAAGGCCGGGCCCCTCACGGATGACGAGCGCCGGCTGATGGAGCGGCACGCGAGCGCCGGTGCCGACCTCCTCCGCGACATCGAGTTCCCGTGGGACGTGCTGCCAATGATTCGCGGCCATCACGAGCGCTGGGACGGCACCGGGTATCCCGATCGCCTGGCCCGGGAGGACATCCCGATGACGGCGCGCATCCTCTGCATCGCCGACGTCTACGACGCGCTCGCCAGCGACCGGCCGTATCGCCCAGGGTTCTCGCGCGACGAGGCGCTCGCGATCATGCAACGCGAGGTCGGTACGGTGTTCGACCCCGATCTGTTCGCTCCCTTCCTGAAGGTGCTCATGACGCCGGGCATCGCGGCGCGGGCGGGCGAGCGGCCGCGCATGGTCGGCTACCGGGAGGCCTGAGCCGGCAGCACGCCCGCGCCTCTGGACGCCTTGGCTAGACTTCGCTGAGGCATCGAATGGAGGCATCATGAGTGGCAAGCGCGAGGTCGAGAAGACCGAGGCGGAGTGGAAGGCGACCCTCACTCCCGAGCAGTATCGCATCATGCGCGAGAAGGGCACCGAGCGCGCGTTCACCGGCGCCTACGTGGACAACCACGAGCACGGCATGTATCGCTGCGCGGCCTGCCACGAGCCCCTGTTCGACTCCGACACCAAGTTCGACTCCGGCTCAGGGTGGCCGAGCTTCTTCCAGCCGCTCTCGCCCAATGCGGTGGACACCGAGGAGGATCGGACGCACGGCATGCGGCGCACCGAGGTCATGTGCCGGAAGTGCGGAGCGCACCTCGGCCACGTCTTCAACGACGGCCCGAATCCCACCGGCCTCCGGTACTGCGTGAACTCCGCCTCGCTCGACTTCGAGAAGCGGTCGAAGTGAAGCGGTGAGCTACACTCGCGTTGCGGCGTTGCCGCCGTCGGCGCTTCCGGAGCTCTCGCCGGAAGAGGCCCGACGGTACAGCAGGCACCTGCGGCTGCCGCATGTGATGCTCGAGGGGCAGCGGCGGCTCAAGGCGTCGCGCGTGCTGGTCGTCGGGGCAGGGGGCCTCGGCTCCCCGGTGGCCCTGTACCTCGCGGCGGCCGGTGTGGGGCACCTCGGTCTCGTCGACTTCGACGACGTCGATCTCACCAACCTCCAGCGGCAGCTCCTGCACGGTACGCGCGACGTCGGCAGGAGCAAGCTGGAATCCGCCCGCGATCGCCTCCACGACGTCAACCCGAACGTCGACGTTGCCCTCTACCCGGAGCGGCTCACGTCGGCGAACGCCCTCGGAATCATGCGGGGGTTCGACGTCGTCGTCGACGGCACCGACAACTTCGCGACCCGCTACCTGACGAACGATGCCTGTGTGCTGCTCGGCATCCCGAACGTCTACGGGAGCGTGTACCGCTTCGAGGGCCAGTCGTCGGTCTTCGCGACGGCCGAGGGCCCGTGCTATCGCTGTCTTTTTCGCGAGCCGCCGCCTCCGGGGCTCGTGCCGAGCTGCGCCGAAGGCGGAGTGCTGGGCGTCCTGCCGGGGATGATCGGGACGATCCAGGCGAACGAGACCATCAAGCTCCTGATCGGTTCCGGCGAGCCGCTGGTCGGGAAGCTGCTGTTGTGCGACGCGCTCGCCGGCAGCTTCCGCACGATCGCCATTCGCCGTGACCCGGAGTGCCCCGCGTGCGGGACTCGCGAGATTCGCGAGCTGATCGACTATGACGCCTTCTGTGGAACACCGATGCCTGACATGAACACCACCGGGGTGCCCGGTGAGATCACGCCGCGCGAGCTCGCCGACCGGATCCGGAGCGGCCACCCGCCGCGCATCATCGACGTGCGCGAACCGCACGAGCACGCGTACGCTCGCATCCCCAACGATGAGCTGGTGCCGCTGGCGCAGCTCGGCAACCTGGTTCCGTCACTGGATCCGAGCGCGGAGCTGGTGCTGTATTGCCACTCGGGCGCCCGGAGCGCATGGGCCGCGAACCAGCTTCGCGCGCTGGGGTTCACGAACGTGCTCAACATGACCGGGGGCATCACGCGCTGGAGCGACGAGGTCGACCCGACGGTACCGAAGTACTAGGGGGGAGGACGGAGGGCGGAGGACGGAGGTCAGGCCCGCGATTCACTCCGCACCTTATCCGCTCCCTCCG
>CAMLHT010000004.1 GCA_946479895.1 uncultured Gemmatimonadota bacterium
GATGTGGGGCCGCTTCTCGGACAGGTACGGCCGCCGCCCCGCCCTCCTGATCGGGCTCGGCGCCTCGGCGATCGCGTACATCATCTTCGCGTACGCGGATTCGCTGTTCCTCCTGTTCCTCTCGCGCATCGTGCAGGGCGCCGGCGGCGGCACGGTCGGCGTCATCCAGGCCTACGTCACGGACGCGGTCGAGCCGAAGGATCGTGCCCGCGCGCTCGGGTGGCTTTCGGCGGCGACGAACGCCGGCGTGGCCATCGGTCCGGTGATCGGCTCGGCCTCCACGCACTTCAGCCATCGCGCGCCGGGCCTGCTGGCCGCGGTGCTGTGCGTGATCAACATCGTGTTCGCCGCGAAGTATCTCGTCGAGTCCCACGACACGGTCGAGGCGAAGAAGCACACCCAGAAGAAGGGTCGGTCGCGCGAGGCGGTGTGGCACGTGATCACCAACAGCCGCGACCCGAAGTCGCGCCTGATCTGGATCTACGCGATCGGCATGGGCGCCTTCATGGGCATGAACGCGATCCTCGCCCTCTTCCTCGCGGCCCGGTTCGGGGTGACGGAGAAGACGATCGGCTACTTCTACCTGTACATCGGCGTCATCTCGATCGTGACGCGGGCCGGCATTCTCGGGCGCATGGTGGACAAGTACGGCGAGGCGCGCCTCTCGCGGCTGGGGATGGGACTGCTGGCGACGGGGCTGATCGCGATGCCGTTCATCCACCACTTCATCGACGCCGTTGCGCTCGGCCGCACGCTCAACGGCGAAGTGCCGGTCACCTGGAAGGTGATCCTCTCCTTCCTGCCCATCGCCGCCTCGGTCGCGCTCATCCCGCTCGGCACCGCGTTCACCTTTCCGTGCGTGACCGCCCTCCTGTCACGAGTCATCCCGAACAACGAGCGCGGCCTCTGGATGGGCCTCCAGCAGACCTTCGGCGGATCGGCGCGCGTCGTGTTCCCGCTGCTCGCCGGGTTCATGTTCGACCGCATGATCGAGCTGCCGTTCCTCGTCTCCGCGGCCCTCGTGATCGGGACGATCGTCCTGGGGCTTGGCATGGAGGAGTACACGAAGCCAGCGCCGAGCCCCGACGTCGAAGTGCTGCCCGCCTGACGGGTTCATTGCCGGTCTATCGGGGCGCATGCTCGGAATTGGTACCGATGCTCGGAATGATCTTGTTGTTGGGGCGACAGAAGACCCTATCGAAGACTGGCCTCGGGCCGAAATGCAGCAGCAGGCCTATCTCCAGGTTCGACGCCTTCAGGTAATTGTAGATCTGCCTCGAGGCATAACTCGGCATCACCGTCGATGACTTCGCCTCGATGATGAGCCGATCATCGACCAGCATGTCCAGCCGCATGTACCCCAGCTCGAGGTGCTTGTATCGCATGGGGATGCCAACTTCTCTTGCGACCCGATGCCCGCGCTGCCCCAGCTCCCATTCCAGGGCCTGCACGTAATGGTGCTCCAGAAAGCCGAAGCCGAGGTAATTGTGAACCTCGTAGAAGGCGCCGATCGAGCTGAAGAACAGGTTCTCCTCGATTTCATCCTTGATCATTCGCCAATCTGAAACGGCCGAAGGCCGAAGGCATCATCGTTTTGTGCCGCGCAGCACACTTTCATTCCGAGCATGCGAACCCATTCCGAGCATGCGTCGAATAGACCGGCATTGAACTTTTGAATCACGTCTGGGCCCGCGGCCTGCACTTCGGGGTATCAGGGTGTAACAGCCAGAACAGTGTCGGGAAGTCATGAACAGCATCTGGACGCGAATTACAGCCGGGCTCGCCGTTGGTCTCGTCAGCGCCTGCTCGGGCGGCGGAGATCCGGCCGGGCCGCCCGTCGAGACCACGGTGACGCCACCGGGGGCCAACTTCGCCTGCGCGAGCTCGCAGGTGGCCGAGCTGGAAGTGGGTGAGGTTCGCACTGCCTTGCCGGGCACGGTTCTCTGCCTCCGTGCGGGCGCGAACGCCGAGTACATGCTCAACGGCTTCTTCGCGTCCACGGCCGCCAGCGCGAAGACCCAGGTCGGCGTGACGGGCTTCGGCATCAGCACCGTGACGACCGCGCCGGCGACGACGTCACTCACCGTTCCCGGTGAGATGACGACGCTCGACGGCATGACGCCGCGCCAGTCGCTGGAGCTCGGCTTCCGGAACCTCGAGCGCAACGTGCTCGCCCCGCGCATGGGCGCCGCGCGCCTGGCGATGCGGAGCCGCGCGACCACCAACGCGGCGCCGCCGGTGGCGGGAGACCTTCTCCGCTTCAACGCCAGCTCCGGCGGCTGCGAGAACCCGAACTATCGCTTTGGCCGCGTGATGGCCGTGACCAATCGCGCGATCGTCGTCGCGGACACGGGCAATCCCGCCGGCGGATTCACGACGGCCGAGTTCACGTCCATCGGGACGACGTTCGATACGCTCGTCGATCCGCTCGACCGCAACGCGTTCGGGGATCCATCGGACATCGACGGCAACGGGCGCGTGATCATCTTCTACACGCGTGTCGTGAACGAGCTGACGCCGGCAAAGAGCGAGGGCGTGGTGGAGGGGTTCTTCAATCCGCGCGACCTCTTTCCCACGACGGGCACCGCGACACTCCAGGGATGTGCCGGCAGCAACGTGGCCGAGATGTTCTACATGATCGTGCCCGATCCCCTCGGCACGATCAACGGCAACGTGCGCACGAAGGCGGACGTGCAGCGCTCCACCGTCGCCGTGACCGCGCACGAATACCAGCACCTCATCAACTCCGCCCGGCGCCTGTACGTGAACGACGCCAATGATTTCGAGGAGGTCTGGCTCAACGAGGGCCTGAGCCACATCGCCGAGGAGCTGCTTTTCTACCGGACCGCGGGCCTCGGCCCGCGGGCGAACATCGACGCGACGACCATCACCGCGTCGCAACGGCGGGTCGACGCGTTCAATCTTCACCAGACCGGCAACTTCGGGCGGTATCAGGTCTTCCTCCAGCGCCCGGAGACGAGCTCGCCCTATGCCGACAACGATTCACTGTCGAACCGCGGCGCGATCTGGTCGTTCCTGCGCTACGCGGCGGACCGCAAGGCGGCGAGCGATGGCACGATCTGGCAGCAGCTCGTGAACGCCAAGACGGTTGGCATGCCGAATCTCACGGCGGCGTTCGGCACGGATGTGATGACGTGGTTCCGGGACTGGTCGATCTCGGTCTACACCGACGATCGCGCCGCAACGGCCGCGACGTGGCAGCAGCCGAGCTGGAATTTCCGGAGCATCTATCCGCGCGTCGGCGTCGCCACGTTCCCGCTCAAATTGCGCCCGCTGACGAATGCCACGGCGACGTCGGTGACGCTGAACGCCGGCGGATCGATGTACGCCACCTTCGGCGTCGAGGCGGGAACAACCGCCGGGTTGAGCTGGACGACGGGCTCTCCGAGCACCGTCTTGTCTATCGTGCGGACCAGATAGGGCGTCTTCCTGCGTCTTCGGCAGTTGCACTGAGGCCTATTGCTTCGATTAGACACAGATTCAGGCTGCTATCGACTTCCGTGAGAACACGTCGCGAATGGAACGACACTAGAACGGTGGTTTCCATTATCATCTACACCCAGGGAAGGCTTGGCTATCGATTCAATGACTTGCCCCCCCCCAATGCTTGGAGTTACCGTCTGGACGATGCCGTTGGCCGTTTAACCAACACGCAAGGGGGGTCACCATGCGAAAGCATACAGTCGTCCAAGCAGTATCACTCGTTGTGATTCTTTTCGCGGCGTCTGTTCTGGGGAATCCTACCGAGGCTGCCGCAGCGATGTGTAACGGCCCCAACTCCTGCGGTATCTGCTGCTATGGCACCTACGAGGAGATTGAGAGTTGTTGCGTGTCGAATGGCTGTGTGAACTACTGCGGATTGAGCAGCTCCGGATGTTGCATCGGCGGTTATCAGATCAACTATCCTGAAGAGTGCTATTAGGGGCTGCATTCCGCCAATTGGTGAACCATGCACCGCCTCTCATTTCAGAGCATTGCAACATCCATCATGCTTTTCTGCGCGGTGGGGGTTTCGGCACTTGCGGTTCGTCGGTACATCAACCCGACCAGGCGCCCCCCGTCGTCATCGGTAAGTATACAGAATGACTGGCGAAAGTTTGCAGATGGAGGCCATCCAATCGGGCCTCCTTCCGCGCCCGTCACGATCGTCGAGTTTTCGGATTTCCAGTGTCCCTTCTGCCGGAAGTTTGCTTCTTATCGGGACTCCCTGACGAAGGTTGGCGCTCCCATCCGGGTAATCTATCGACACATGCCTACGCCTTCACATCGCTACGCCGTGGGCGCTGCTACGTCGAGCGAGTGTGCAGCGGAGCAGAATCGATTCGAAGAAATGCACGACATACTCTTCACCCACGCCGATTCGTTCGGCGTAGTGTCATGGTGGCACTTGGCGAATCTGGCGGGCGTGCCGGATTCTGCGCGATTCGAGCAATGCCTGAAAGGGGCGTCGTACGTACGGCGCCTTGCCGCTGACTCAGCAGCTGCAAGCAACCTCAAGGTGAGGGGGACGCCGACTCTCTTGATCCACTCAACTCGGGTCGATGGTGTCCCGAGCTTCGACTCTCTTCTCTCCTATGTCAGACGTGCTGCGAGCGACACTGCGATTCGCCGCTGAGGCATGGACTGTTGGCTGCCTGGCGCTAACCTGCACGCCGCTTGCCGCCCGTGGACAAGTGATGACAGTCCAGGGATCGCCGGTCAGGGTGCCTGGGGAATTCTCTGAAATCACCTTTGCCGTAGAGTTGCCCGGCGACAGAATCCTGGTTGGGGATCGCCGGGAGTCGCGGATCGTCCTGATCGATCGGTCCATGGCCGCGACAACGCTGATTTCAAGGCCAGGGCAGGGACCCGACGAGTACTCTGGCGTGTATCCCGCCGTCAGAGTCGGCGCTGACCGCGTCATGATGCTCGACGTGGGCCTGGGGCGGTGGATGGAATTTTCCGGGACAAGAGCACGGTCACTCTCTGATCGTGACGTCGCCGGAACGAACCTTCATCCCTCTTCGCTATTGGGAGCCGACACTGCCGGGACGCTCCTCGTCCGCGGCGGAAGGCCAGTCACCGCAGGACGGACGGCGCAGGATTCGTCGACTGTGCTCCGATTCAGAATCGGCGGTGCCGGTGGCGTGGATTCGGTTACCCGGCTGCTACGAGCCTGGTCGCGGATAGCCACGAGTGGGCCCGAGGGCGAAGCGCCTACTTCGATTCAAATCCGGTTCGTGCCACTCGCAGCGAGCGAAGATGCAGTCATGTATCCAGATGGATGGGTGGCCATCGCCCGGGTGAATCCGTATCGCGTGGACTGGCGAAAGCCAGACGGCACCTGGCTCGCTGGTGATCCACTGCCAGTGCGAGAAATCCCCTTGGATGCACGCGAGCGACAGTTTTTCCGTGAGCGGCAGCGCAACATCCAACGGCCCTCTCGAATTCCGGACGATGCACCGTGGCCTAAGTACCTGCCCCCTTTCGAGCTTGGTAATCTGGTCGCGGCCCCCGACGGAGCCCTGCTGATCCGTCGGACACCAAGCACCGCAAACAGCTCTTCCAGCTACGACGTGGTGGATCGACGAGGTCAACTCACCGGCCAGATTCAGATGAAGCCTGATGAACGGATCCTCTCGTTCGGCTCGGCCAGAGTCTACATCGCTCGCACGCGTGACGATGGCCTGGAGGAGATTCTCGTCCGGCCATGGCCAAGATGATCCCATCCTGAGCGCGCTGCGCTCGGGATGGGAGCCTACGCCTTCTCTGCTCCAGGCTCGCTCGCCAGCACCGCCTTCGCGATCTCCACCATCGGCACCGAGCGGTCCTGGCTCGTGCGCTGAAGAATGCGGTAGGCTTCCTGCTCCGACGCGCCCGTGCGGCGCATCAGGATTCCCTTCGCCCGCTCGATCGTCTTGCGATGCTCGAGCGCCTGGCGCGCGGCGTCGGCGTCCTGCTTGGCGTGCGCGAGCTCGCGCGCGCGCTGCGCGGCGAGGCGGATCGTCGAGTCGAGGATGCGCGGCGGCGCGGGCTTCGGCAGGAACGCGATCGCCGCCGTCGCCGTCACGTCGCGCTCCGAGAGCGACAGCGTCTGGTCGCCGCTGAACAGCACCACCGCCACGCCCGGAATCAGCTGCGTGATCTTCTCCGCGGCCTCGATGCCGGAGCCGTCGGGCATGTGCACGTCGAGCAGGACGACGTCGGGCGCGACGTCCTTCGCGCGCTCGAACGCCTCCCGCCCGGTCGAAACTTCGGCAACGACCGAATGCCCCATCGTCGTCAGCAGGTCGACGAGCAGCGAACGCGCGTTGTCGTCATCCTCGGCGATGAGCAGCCGGATTTTCTGTGGAGATTCGGTTCCCGTCATGTGACTTGAAAATGCCCTGCCCGGACCGCCCATGCCAGCGGCGAGACCGTGAAATTCCTCACAATTCGCCGGCGACGTTGGAGAGCAGCTCGGACGTTCTCACCGGCTTCCGGAGGGTGAAGTCCGCCTCCGAGGGGCCCGACCGCGGCTCCCATCCCGTGACCACACCGATCCGGAGATCGGGCCATTGCTTCCGCGCCGCGGCGATGAGGTCCCATCCGCTCCCGTCGGGCAGGCCGATGTCACTCACCATCACGTCGTAGGGCTGCTCGCCGGCGGTGAGCTTGGTGGTGGCGACCGAGACGTCCTCCGCCACGTCGACGACGTGCCCGTCGGACTCGAGGAGGGCCTGCATGAACTCCCGGCTGTCCGGATGGTCCTCGACGAGGAGCACCCGCCGCGGCGTCCGGCGCCGGGTGGCGACCGTGGCGGCCGCGGCTTCGGCGACACGGGTCGCCCGGGGGAAGATGAGGCGGATCGTCGTCCCGACGCCCGGCATCGACTCGATCTGCGTCTGGCCGCGGTGCCGCTTCACGATGCCGTACACCTCGGCGAGGCCGAGGCCGGTACCCTCGCGTCCCTTGGTGGTGAAGAACGGCTCGAAGGCGCGCTCGCGAACCTCGGCCGTCATGCCTGTGCCGGTGTCGCGGACCTCGAGGCGGACTTCATCGTCGCTCACCACCGTCCGGAGGCCCAGCGTGCCGCCGCCGACCATCGCGTCCAACGCGTTCTGCACGAGGTTAAGTAGCGCCTCGCGGATTTCGCCGGCGATGCCGACGATGATCGCGTCAGGGACCGTTTCACGGTCGAGATGAATCGTTCCACCACGGGCCCGCTCCGCCCACAGCGGCCGCGTCATGTCGACGACTTCGCCGGCGACGACCGAGAGATCCACCGTCTCCTCGCGCTCGCCCTGCAACGGCTCCTGGCGAATGAAGCGACCGACGCGAGCCGCTGTCGCCGCGCCCGTCTCGGCCGCCTTCGCGATCCGCACCGCATAGTCCTTCACCGCCACGGGGTTCTCGGCGTTCGCCTCGAGCAGGTACGCCGCGGCCATGATGGGGTTCAGCGCGTTGTTCACGTCGTGCATCACGCCCGCGGCGAGCTGCCCGACGGCCGCCAGACGGCGCTCGCGCGATCGCGCTTCCTGGAGCGCCAGCAGCTCCTGCGTGCGCTCCTGCACCATCCGCTCGAGACGCTCGGCTTCCGTCGAGACGCGCTCGTAGAGGACCGCCGTGCGGCGGGCTTCCTCCTCGAGGCGGCGGGCGAGCTGCATCTTCACCGTCACGTCGCGCTCGACCGTCACCGCGCCGCGGATCTTGCCGCGCTCGTCGTAGAGCGGATTGGAGTTGACCTCGATGATCACCTCCGAGCCGTCCACGCCCCTCCGCACCGCGAGCGTCTCGCCGCGCACGCGATCGCCCCGCATGGCGCGCGCCGTCGGGTGCTCGTGCATGAAGAGGCTGGTGCCGCCCACCGACCGCGGCCGGTCGAGCTGCCACAGCTCGCGCAGCGTCGTCGGCATGCTGCCCGGGTGATCCTGGAGCGCCTGCGTGTTCGACCGCAGCAGGCGCCCGTCGGAGTCGAACACGCGGACCGAGTCCGGGATGACGTCGAAGATCGACTCGAGCTGCGATACGCTCCCGGCGAGATCCTCACGCAGCCCTTCCCGCTCGGTGACGTCGTTGCCCGCGAACATGAGCCCGTGGCCCGGCTCGTCGCCCAGGGGCGCGAAGGTGGATTCGACGAGTCGTCGCCCGAGGCGGTGCTGGAACGGCACGCGGGCCGAGGTGATCGGCATGCCCCGGGCGGCGCTGTCGATCTGGTCCGTCAGGTCGGCGAGCGCGTTGGGAAACGCATCGTAGATCGAGACCGGCGTGCCGGGATCGTCGTCGACGCCGGTCAGGTCACGGTAACGCGAGTTGGCGGTGACCATCCGCAGCTCGGCGTCGAAGATCGCGATCGCGAGCGGCAACGCTTCGAAGATCGTGTCGAAGCGGGCACCCGCCGCCGCGAGGCGGCTGGGATCGAGCTCGAAGCGTGGCGATGGCGACATGGGGACAAGCTACCGGAAGGGTGGTCAGGCGTGATCCGGAGCCACGCCGCCCCCAGCCAAGTATGACGATTCCGGGGCGGGCTTGTCACCCTCCCGTGCGTCGCGCGTGCTGCCTCGTGACCGGCGTGGTGATAAGCCTGGCGCCCAGCTGGAACGTGAAGAACGAATAGGCCCACTCCAGCATCACGCTCGCCCGGTTCCGGAAGCCGGCGAGATACATGATGTGAATGAGCAGCCAGGCCCACCAGGCGACCCAGCCGGAGAGGTGCTGGCCGGCGATAAGCGCGATCGCGCGGAAGCGCCCGATCGTCGCCACGTCACCCTTGTTGCGGTACCGGAAGGGCACCGTCTCCCGCCGCTGGATCAGGCGGAGGATGTTCTTTGCCGCCCGCGGCCCCGACTGCATGGCGGCCGGGGCGACCCCCGGCACCTGCATGCCGTTCGTGGTCATGGCGGCGAGGTCGCCGACGACGAACACCTCCGGATGCCCGGGAACGCTGAGGTCGGGCGCGACGATCACGCGCCCCGAGCGGTCGAGCGGCGCGCCGAGAAACCTGCCCAGCGGCGACGGCGCGTTGCCGGCGGCCCAGAAGACGGAGCGGGTGGCGATGCGCTCGTCGCCCACCTTCACGTAGCCGTCGCCGATCTCCGTGACCTTCGCGTTCACGCGGACGTCGACGCCGAGGTCGACGAGCTGCTGGACGGCCTTTCGGGAAAGGTCCTCGGGGAAGGCGGGAAGAATGCGCGGGCCGCCCTCGAGAAGGAGAACCCTTGCCTGCCGCGTGTCCACGTGGCGGAACTCGCCGGCGACGCCGAAGCGCGCCACGGTCGGTATCATGCCCGCGAGCTCGACGCCGGTCGGACCCCCGCCCACGAGCACGAACGTCAGGAAGGCGTCCTGCTCCTCGCGCGTCGGCGCCTGCTCCGCCCGCTCGAACGCGAGGAGGAAGCGGGCGCGGATGTCGAGGGCATCCTCGATGGTCTTGAGGCCGGGCGCGAGCTTCTCCCACTCGTCGTGCCCGAAATACGAGTGGCGCGAGCCGGTGGCGACGATCAGGTAGTCGTACCCGAGCGACGTCCCGTCGGTGAAGGTGACCGCGCGGGCGCCCACGTCGATCGCGTCGACCTCCTTGAGCAGCACTTCGGCATTGCGCTGCTTTCGCAGCAGCCAACGGATGGGCGCGGTGATGTCGGTGGCCGCCAGCGTTGCCGTCGCCACCTGATACAGCAGCGGCTGGAAGACGTGATGATTCGTCCGGTCGACGACGGTGACGTCGACGCGCTCACCCTTCAGCGCGCGCGCGGCGTACAGGCCGCCGAACCCGCCGCCGATGATGACGACGCGCGGCCGGTTCACCCCGGGCACCGGCGCAGGAGGTCGGCAATCTCCCCGCGGAGATGCGCGATGCCGTTCTGGATCGCCGGCACCGATTCCGTGGAGAACCGGTTGCCGCCGGCGGCCATCCTCGCCGCCGCCTCCTCGAGCATCCCCTGCGTGCCGCGCAGCTCCCGGCACGCGGAGGTCCTCGCCTCGGGCCTGACCCCCGGTGCGGCCTGCGGGTCGAGCGTGCCGCGCCCGCCGAGCACCTCGCTGAGCGAGTCGACGCGGTGCGCCGCGACCTGCGACAGGGTCAGCGCGAGAAGGTGCTTCGAGGCGTCGGTGGTGAGCGCGGAGTCGATCCGCCGGGCCACAGGCAGGGTGGCTTCCCAGGCGTCGGGGGCGTCGAGCAGCTGCGCCTTCCGCATCACGACGCCGATGAGCGACTGGAGCGACGGCGCGACGTCGTTGCGCGGCACTCCCGCGGCGAGGGCGCGCCGGGTGTAGGCGATCGCGCTGTCCGGGACGTCGAGGTTCCCGTAGATCGACGCGAGCGTCGCATATCCGCCGCTCCGCCGTGGATCGAGCCGCAGGATCTGCTGCGTGGAGTCGATGAGCGCGCGGAGGCGCGGCACCTGCCGCTGGATGTTGTAGTCCGCGACGATCGACGAAGCCGACGGGAACTTGCGCGCCGCGGCCGTGAGATACCGGAGCCGCGCGACGGTGTCCTGCCCGCGCTGAGCCGCCGCCAGCGCGAGCCGGTAGTTGGCGAGCGTCGCCGCGCTCGTGTCGAGGCGTACGAGCATCTCGAACGTCGCCGGCACCTCGCGATAGCGGCGCACCCGCGTGAGCAGCGCCAGCCGGCCGCGCAGGTTCGGCACGTCCGACGTGCTCCGCCTCATGAGCGCGTCGCTCATCGCCATGGTCATGGCGATCGTGGAATCGGCGAACGACTTCTGGTTCGCGCCGATGGCCGCGACCCAGCAGGAGGGCGGGACGATCGACGAGTCGGCGCGAAAGGCCCGCCAGGCCGTGCCGATCGTGTACTCGAGGATCTGCGGCGTGTCGGTGTCGTCCGGGCAGGCCATCGGCGCGTTCACCGGCGCCGCCGGTCCGGCGACGGTGGCGGGAGCGGGCGCCGGCGAGCGGGGCGTCGAGCAGGCTGCCAGCGCGGCGATCGCCACGGCGGTCGGGAAGAGTCTACGGCTCATGCGGTGCGGCTGGTGGGAGCGACGAGGCTGATGATCAGGCCGACGATCACGACGACGACGGCGCCGATCACGTTATGCCAGAGGAAGGAGACGTCGGGCGCGCCGAAGTTCACCGCGGCGACGGCGCTCATGCCCGCGATGAGGCCGAGGAACGCGCCCCAGCCGTTCGCCCGCCGGATCATCGCCAGCAGGAAGACGCCGAGGATCGACCCGTAGAAGAACGAGCCGAACCGGTTCACCACCTCGATGAGCGAGCCGAGCTTCACCGCGTAGGTGGCGACGAAGCAGGCGAAGATGCCCCAGAACAGCGTCGCCAGCTTCGAGACCGCGAGCAGGTGGGCGTCGGTGCCGTCGGCGCGAACCCAGCGGCGGTAGAAGTCGATCACCGTCGTCGTCGCCAGCGAGTTCAGCTCGGCGGCGATGCTCGACATGGCCGCGGCGAGGATGGCGGCGATGAACAGGCCGGCGAGGCCGATCGGCAGGTAGTCGTTGATGAAGCGGGGCATGACGTAGTTCACGTCGCGCGAGGGCTGGCCAGTCACCCTGGCCGCGAGGTCGAGCGCCTCGGTCCGCACGCTGTCGGCGGCCTGCTGGCGCGCCTTGAAGATGGCGACCGCGCCGCCCTTCGCCGTGGCGTCGCCGGCGATGCTCCGCGCGGCGGCGTCGCGCGCGTCCGTCTCCGCCCGGTAGCGCGCGTCGAGCGCCGCGTAGGCCGCCGGCTCCTTCTCGCGGACGGCCTGGTCGTGCACCGGGTTGTAGAGCATCGGCGCGGGCACGAACAGGTAGAACACGAACACCAGGACGCCCATGAGGAGGATCAGTGCCTGGAGCGGAATCTTCCAGTACGCGCTCACCAGCAGCGAGCTGCGGGCTTCGTCCACCGACTTCGCCGTGAGGTAACGCTGGACCTGGCTCTGGTCGGTGCCGAAGTACGACAGCATCAGGAACGTCCCGCCGATGACGCCCGACCAGAACGTGTACGTATTGGTGAGGCTGAGCGAGAAGTCGAAGACGCGCAGGCGCCCGGCCGCGCCCGCGATCTGCAGGGCCGCGTCCGGTGACACCGGCAGCTTCACGATGAGCACGACGACCGTCGCCACGACCGCCGTGGCGATCACCACCATCTGCGTCACGTCCACCCAGGTCACGGCCTGCACGCCGCCGATGACCGTATACACCACGGTCGGGATGCCGATGATCGCCACCGACAGCCAGATGTTCCAGCCGAAGATGGCCGAGAACACGACCGCCGGCGCGCCGATGATCGCGCCGCATGACATCGCGCGCGAGACGAGGAACAGGAATGCCGTCAGCGATCTCGTCTTCGCGTCGAAGCGCCGCTCGAGATACTCGTAGGCGGTGAAGACTCCCGATCGGTGCAGGAAGGGCACCAGGGTCACCCCGAGGATCACCATCGCGATCGGCAACCCGAAGTAGAACTGGATGAACCGCAGCCCGTCGGTGGCACCCTGGCCCGTCGTGCCGATCATCGTGATCGCGGAAAGCTGGGTCGCCATCACCGAGAGTCCCACGGCCCACCACGGGATGCTGCGGCTGGCGAGGAAGTACCCCTCGATGTTGGTGGTGTCGCGGGAGCGGCGCAGGCCGAACCAGACGACGTAGACCAGGTACGCGACGACGACGATCCAGTTCAGCGGATGCATGTCAGGCCGTGTAGTGGCGCTGCAGCAGCCAGAGGAGCAGCAGCGACACGACCTGCACCGTCATCACCTTCGCGAGCGTCCGGCGAAAGCGCCGGGAATCCTCCGCCGCCTGCCGCGGATCATCGACGAATGGTTGCGACATCGCGCCTCAGGGAATCGGGGTGGTGCGCAGGCCGGCCGACAGCAGGTTCACGAAGAGTCGCGCGGCGCCTGGGTTTCCGCCGGGCAGCTGACGGAAGAAGGACAGGGTCGTGTAAATGAAGGTACCCCGGCCCAGTGGCGCCACGAGCAGGGCGCCGCGGTTGGGCGGCTCGCCGGCGTCGTGCATCTCGAGGAGCGCCTTCCATGACGGGTCGAACGAGCGCGGCATGTACAGCGCGCGCTCCTGCCCCCATTCCTCGAAGTCGGCGGTGGTGATGCGGTTGGGCGTCGTCATCAGACGGTGCGCCGGGTCGAGGATCGTCACCGCGGCCGCTTCGTCGGTGACGCGATCGGCGGGGCTCGCCAGGGTGACGGGGAACGGCAACACGCCGGGCCTCGCCGGGTTCTGCGCGTACTGGACGACTACCGTCCCGCCCCGCCGCGCGAAGCGCTGCACGGCGGCGGCGTTCTCCGCGACCGCCGGAATCGCCTCGTAGGCGCGCGGCCCGATCACGAGCGTCGTGTACGCCGCGGTATCGAGCATCGGCAGCGCGTCCGGCGAGAGCGTCTTCACCGACACGCCGAGCTGCTCGAGCATCGGCTGCACGTTGTCGCCGACGCCGCGCACGTAGGCCACCCTGAGCCCCGCCGGAATCGTCACGTCGACCGCCGAGAGATACATCTCGGGCGGCTGATAGTAGCGAATCGGCGCGATGTGCTCGTACTCGAGGTCGACGATGCCCTGCTGGTAGAATCCTCGCCTGTCGGTGACGCCGGCGGCGACCGTGTAGGCATCCTGCGGAACGCGGCCCTGCAGCCGGAAGAACACGCTGCCCTTGCCGAAGGGGGGAAGGACCAGCCGGCGGTAGCTGCTGTCCGCGCGCAGACCGCGCGGCAGGCCGAGCTGCACGTTGACGGTGTCCGGCCTGCTCAGCGCCGACGTCACCTCGACGCGAACGCCGCGGTCGACCGGCCGGTTCGCGCGCACGTACTCGACCGTGCTCTGGAAGACGCTCGTGATGCGCGGAACGCCGACCATGGGATGCCGGCGCTCGCCGCGCGCGGGGTCGGCGAACCGGTACACGATCGGTGACGACGCCTTGACGAGCGCGCCGCCGACCATGGCCGCCATGTCGACGCCGGCGAACCGGAGGCGGTCGTCCCCGGTCAGCATCTCTTCCGGGAGCCGCCCGCGCTTGCCGCCCGCCTGGTCCTGGAGGTCGTAGACCGAGTAACGCTTGTCCGTCCCGTATTTCATCCACCACGGATACGTCACCACCGGCACCTCGAGATGGCCGGCAAGGCGCAGCGTGCTGTCGGGCAGGACGTTCAGCTCACCCTCGGTGACGGCGGCGCTGGCCGTGTCGGCCCACACCGAGCCGAACACGACGCGCACCGGCGCATCGCCGCGGTTGTAGAGGGCGACGGTGACGTCCACGGTGTCGCCGACCGCCACCTTTTCCCGCGCGGCGTAGGCCTCGACGGAAACGCCGGCCGCCTGGAGCAGCGCCCTGGACGCCCTGTCCCGCGTGGTCGCGATGGCGTCGGTGAAATCGCTCTCGAGCCGGCAGCCTTCGTTGAAGTTGTGACAGCTCGGCCCGGCCTCGCCTGCCAGCCGATAGACCTGCCCAAGCAGCGGCACCATCGCCTGAGGATGGGCCGCGTCGAAGGCGCGTTGCGCGCTCCCGATCGCGACCAGCATCGAGTCGAGGTAGGGCCGGAGCCGGGGAGGCAGGTTCGCGAACCGGCCCCACGTCGTGTCGATGCCGGCAAAGAGCGCGGTGTCGGTCGCGGAAGTCAGGCCCACGCGTGAGGTGTCGAGGGTCAGCCCGTCCCAGAGCGCGCCGGCGGGCAGGATCATGCCCATTCCCTGGGAGCGGTGCTGTGACCGGCTCATCGCCGCCAGCTCGGCGTACGACCGCCCGAAGAGCGGATTGTATTCGCCGACGTTGAACTTCACGTTGCCCGGGCTGTCGTTCGCGTCGGACGACACCGAGAAGCCGCCGCGCACGCGGGCGACCCTGTAGAACTTCAGTGGCGCCCAGGGAGCCGGCATCCCGCCCACTTCACGAAAGCGCGTCGAATCGGCGGCCGCCTCGAATCCGTCCTTCGCGATCACGCCGGCGTACTGGTGGTGACCGTGGCCGTCGGCGTCCGTCCCCGTCCACATCGACACGATCACGTGCGGCCGGAACGAACGGATGATCGCCACGACGTCGCGGAGGATCAGCTCGCGCGGCCACCGCTCGCTCGTCTCGGCCAGGCTCTTCGAGAACCCGAAGTCCACCGCCCGCGTGAAATACTGATGGCCGCCGTCGATGCGGCGCGCCGCCAGCAGCTCCTCGGTGCGAATCTGCCCCAGCGCGTACCCCAGCTCGTTGCCGATGAGGTTCTGCCCGCCCTCGCCGCGCGTGAGGGACAGGTACGCGGTCTCGACGTGCCGGCCGCGCGCGAGCCACGAGATGAGATAGGTGTCCTCGTCGTCGGGGTGCCCTCCGATCACGAGCACGCGTGTGTTGACGCCCAGCCCCTGCACGAGATCTCCGAGCGCGGCGGCCCCGACGGGCTGCTGCGCGCGCGCTGGCGCGGCGGCGACGGCCAGCGCTGTCATCCCGAGCGTCGCGAGGGACCTGCTCCACCGGGAAGCAGATCCCTCGCTGCGCCGGAGACGACTCCGGCTCACCGCGGCGCTCCGGCTCCTGCCTTGCCTTCGTCGCTGGTGCTCCTCGGGCCAAGCTTCCGGCTCGGCGCCGGCGTGAGCACCTCGGACACGATCTTCGCCTGCATCACGTCGTGGTCGCTCTTGTGGCCTTCCGCCGGGCTCGCCCGCTCGGGGCGGCCGATGTAGCGCAGCATCGGCATCGTGCCGATGGACGCGCGAAGCCGCGGCTGCACGTACGTCCAGGCGCCCATGTTCTTCGGCTCCTCCTGCGCCCAGACCACTTCCTCGACGTTCGGGTACATGTCCACGATCTTCGACACGTCGCGCGGCCAGGGATAGAGCTCCTCGATGCGCACGATCGCCACCGACGCCGGACGCTCCTTCTCCGTGAGGTCGTAGTAGATCTTCCCGCTGCAGAAGACGAGGCGCGTCACCTGCTCCGGGGACCGGGCCGCGACCTCGTCATCGAGGAGCGGCTGGAACTGGCCGGTCGCGACATGATCGAGCTTCGACGCGGCGGCCGGCAGGCGCAGCAGCGACTTGGGCTGCATCAGGATCAGCGGCCGCTGCTCGCCGGCCATCGCCTGGCGGCGCAGGATGTGGAAGTACTGCGCCGGCGTGGACGGAGCCGCGACGGTGATGTTGCCCTCGGCGCAGAGCTGGAGGAAGCGCTCGAGACGCGCGCTCGAGTGCTCGGGTCCCTGGCCCTCGTAGCCATGCGGCAGCAGCATCACGATGCCGGAATCCTGGCGCCATTTGGCGCGCCCGGCGGCGATGAACTGGTCGATGACCGGCTGGGCGACGTTCACGAAGTCGCCGAACTGGGCCTCCCAGAGAACGAGTTGTCCAGTGCCGGCGGCGCCGACACTAAACCCGTACTCGAAGCCCAGCACCGCGGTCTCCGACAGCGGGCTGTTGTAGATCTCGAACGGCGCGCGCGCCTGGGGCAGGTTCTTCAGCGGCGTGTACACCTCGCCCGTGCTCGTGTCGTGCAGCACGGTCTGGCGGTGCGAGAACGTGCCGCGCTCCGCGTCCTGGCCGGTGATGCGAACGCCGACCCCGTCGGTGAGCAGCGACGCGAACGCCAGCGCTTCCGCGTGGCCCCAGTCGATCGCCTCCTGGAGCGCCTCGCGGCGCCGCGGCAGGGTGCGCTGGATCGTCGGGTGCAGCTTGAACGTCGAGGGCCAGGAGAGCAGCTGCTCGTTGAGCGAGACCAGCTTCTCCGCCTTGACGGCGGTCTCGATCGCGGGCGACTCGTACGGCCCGGACTTCGGCGGCTCCGCGTGACCGGTGTGGTCGGCGAAGTCCTTCTTCATCTCCTCGTACGTCTTCTGGAGCATCGCCCGGAAATCGTCGTCGAGCCGTTTCACCTCGTCGTCGCTGACGATGCGCTCGCGCACGAGGCGGCTGCCCCACACTTCGCGCGGCGTCGGATGCCCGGCGATCTCCTGGTAGAGCTTCGGCTGCGTGAAGCTCGGCTGGTCGGACTCGTTGTGGCCGTGGCGGCGATAGCCGACGATGTCGATGACGAAGTCCTTGCCGAACTTCGCGCGGTAGGCGAGCGCGAGGCGCGTCGCCTGGATGCCCGCCTCGGCGTCGTCGCCGTTGACGTGGATGATCGGGATGTCGAAGCCCTTCGCCAGGTCGCTGGCGAAGCGCGTCGAGCGCGAATCGATCGGGTCGGTGGTGAAGCCGACCTGGTTGTTCGCGATCAGGTGGATCGTGCCGCCCACGCGGAACCCGCGCAGCATCGTCATGTTCAGCGTCTCGGCGACCACGCCCTCGCCGGGGAACGAGGCGTCCCCGTGCACGACGACGGGCAGGACCTTCGCCTCCTCGCGCCGCGAGGCCGAGCGCTGCCGGGCGCGCGCCATCCCCATCACGACGGGGTTCACGAACTCGAGGTGGCTCGGATTCGGGGCAAGCTCGATGTTCACGGTCGCGCCGTCGACCTCACGCTTCGTCTGGCCGCCGAGGTGGTACTTCACGTCGCCGGTGTCGCTCTCCGAGTTCGCGTCCGGAAAATGGCCGTCGAATTCCTCGAGGAGCGTCCGGTACGGCTTGCCGATGATGTGCGTGAGGACGTTCAGGCGGCCGCGATGGGCCATGCCGATGACGACGTTCCTGGCGCCGGCGCGCGCGCCGGCGGCGATCGCCTCGTCGATCATGGGCACGAGCAGGTCCACGCCCTCGATCGAGAACCGCTTCATGCTCACGAAGGCCTTGCCGAGGAAGCGCTCGAGCCCGTCGACCTGGGTGAGGCGCTGGAGGATCGCCTTCTTCTCGTCGGCGGTGAGCTTCACGGTCGCGGCGCCCGACTCGAGCTGCTGGTGCAGCCACAGCCGTTCCGCGTCGTTCCCGAGGTGATCGAACTCGCAGGCGAGGCTGCCGCTGTACGTCTCGCGCAGGCTGCGCACGAAATCCGCGGCGGTGCCCTGGCTGCCGCCGACGGCGGACGCCGGCAGCTTCTCGAGCTCGGCCTCGGTGACGCCGTGGAATTCGGCCTTCAGCTCCGGCGAGCCAGGCGGCGCCGATCCCAGCGGATCGATGGCCACCGCGAGGTGGCCGAATCGCCTGATCGCGGCCACGAGGGCGGCCGCTCCGGCGGCGATGCGCAGCAGCGACGCGTCGGCGGATGGTGCAGAGGTGGAAGACGAGGCGGGCGTTCCGGCAATGGCGCTGCCGGAGAGGCTCTGCGCGAAGCGGAAGAACTGCCGCCAGCTTTCGTCGACTGAATCCGGGTTCTTTCGAAACGCCTCGAACTGTTCGGCGATGTAGCCGTCGTTGAAGACGCTCGTGATTGGTAAGTCGCTCACGCTTGCCAATTTAACGGGATCGCAAGGCGGTGTTGCAGCCCGGCCCCGGCGGCCTGTCGGCCCGGCCCTACGTCGCTTGGCGCGGCAGCTCGAGCGTGAACGTCGCGCCGCGGCCGGCCTGTGAATCAAGCTCGATCCGCCCGCCGAGGAGTCGCGCGAGCTGGCTCGAGATGTAGAGCCCGAGACCGGTTCCGCCGTGCCGGCGCGTGAGGCCGGCATCCACTTGCGCGAACGGCTTGAACAGGTGCGCCTGCTTGGCGCGCGGGATCCCGATGCCGGAGTCGATCACGGCGATCCGGACGTGGGTCGGGGAGACCGTCGCGACGAGGCGGACGCCGCCCTCGTCGGTGAACTTGACGGCGTTGCCGGCGAGGTTGATGAGGATCTGCCGGGCGCGATCGATGTCCGTCGTGAGCCGCAGCGTCGGGTCGGGAAGCTCGACCTCGAAGCCGATGTTCTTCTGGCGGGCCAGCGGCTCCGCCACGGCCGCCACCGCCCGGATCAGGTCCGCGAGCAGGAACTCGGTGGGCCGGATCACCTCGTGGCCCATCTCCAGGTTCGAGTAGACGAGCACGTCCTCGATCAGCGCCGTGAGGTGCTGGGTGACCGACCGCATGCGCTCGAGCACGTCCCGCTGCGGCTCGCTGATGGGCCCGAGGACTTCGTCGACGAGGAGCTCCTCGTAGCCCGTCAGCGCGGTGAGGGGAGTGCGCAGCTCGTGGGAGATGGTCGCGAGAAAGCGCCCCTTGGCGGCGTCGGCCGCCCGCGCCTGCTCGAGCAGCTCCGATTTCCAGAGCGCCAGCGCGGCATGGTCGGAGATGAGCCGCAGCCGCTCCTTCTCGGCCTGGCTGAACGGGCGCGTGCCGGGCTCGCGCGCGACCGCGAGGCCGCCGATCAGCGAGTCGTGCGCGACGAGGGGCGCGATCAGCATCGGCCCGATGCGGACTTCGGGCACGGCCCTCGTGATCGGCCGCGCGTCCGCCTGGACGTCGGTGACCGCGACGATGTCGCGCGTCGCCTGCATCTCCACGAGCAGCGACCCGCGCAGGGCGAAGCGCCGGCCCTGCGCCGGCGCCAGCATGCCGGAGGCCGAGAGGATGTCGCCGGTCTCGCCGTCGGACTTCACGACCGCGGCGCCGCTCGCGTCGCACTGCGACTGCGCCGCGTCGCACAGGATGCCGAGCAGCTCGCCGGTGTCGGCGACGGCAGCCATCTGTCGTGCGAGCAGCCGGAGCGCATCGCTCTCCGGCAGGCGTTCACGCAATTCCATGCTCAAAAGGTACGCCGTCCGCGAAGTCCGTACTCCGTCATCGACGCGCGATCATCACGCGATGCGTCATCCCGATCGGGTCACGCGCGGTCGAGAATTCCCAGGAACTCGAGCGCGGTGCGCGGCCGCTGCTCGCGATCCTTCTCCAGCGCCCGCATGATGGCCGCCGACAGCACCGGCGACACTTCGGCCACCGACGCCCGCGGAGGGACCGGCGTTTCCGACAGCACCTTCCCGATCAAGGCGCCCGGCGTGTCGGCGACATGCGGGAGCTTGCCGGTGAGCGACTCGTAGAGCACGACGCCGGCGGAATAGAGGTCCGAGCGGCCGTCCAGCTCGTCACCGCGCAGCTGCTCCGGCGACATGTACTCCGGGGTGCCGACCACCATGCCGGCCTGGGTGTGGCCATCGGACCGCGCCTGGAGCCGCGCGATCCCGAAGTCCATCACCTTCAGCGTGCCGTCGGCCTCGACCACCATGTTCTGCGGCTTGATGTCCCGATGGATCACCCCGGCCTCGTGCGCGACCTCGAGGGCGCGGCAGAGCTGCTTGCCGATGGAGATCACGGCGGCCGCCGGCAGCCGTCCGCGCGAGATGATCAGGTCCTTGAGCGAGCTGCCTTCCACGAATTCCATCGTGATGTAGTACAGCCCGTCCACCTCGCCGATGTCGTGCGTGCGGACGACGTTGCGGTGGGAGATGCGGCGCGCGAGGCGGATCTCGCTGCGGAAGCGGTCCAGCGCCGCGGGATCGCTCTCCATGAATTCCGGCCGCAGGGTCTTGATCGCGACGCTCTCCCCGAGCTCGCGATCGGTCGCCTTGTAGACCATCCCCATGCCGCCCGCGCCAAGGACTTTCCGGATCTCGTAGCGATTGGCGAGGATCTGGCCGGGCGCGAGCATCGTCCCGGTACCCATGCCGCGCGGGGCGGTCGTGTTCGTCGCGCCCATGCCCATCCGCTGGGCCTGCGCCTGGACGGTCTTGCCTCCGGTCGCGCTCTGGAGGAAGTCCACGAGCGACTGCTTCTCGCGCAGGTCCTCGAGGAGGAGGTTGAAGGCCGACGCGAGTGCGCCGATCTCCCCCTTCGCCGGGGGGATCGTGGCCGCGTAGTCTCCCTCCGCCGCGCGCGTGGCAGCGTCGACGAGCCCGCGCACCGGCCGGGTGATCTGCCGCGCGACACCGAACGAGATCAGGATCGCGAGCGCCAGCGCCACCGCGCCGGTGACCAGCACCGCCTTCTGCATCCGGCTGAAGGGCGCCAGCGCCTCGTCGCGATCGCGGAGCGCGACCACGCCGCCGATCGGGCTCTCGGCCGCCGTGAGCAGCGGCTTCACGGTCCATACATAGGTATGGCCGTCGATCTCGTCGGCCTTCGCCATCGTCGAGCCCATGCTGGCATCCATCCGCATGGACATCATCATCTCACCCGTCGTCGCGGCGGTGTCCGCCTCCGCGCGGCTGGCCGTGATCAGGCTCGTGAGCGTGCGCGAGGTGTTCTCGCGGTCCACCAGGCGGCCCGTGGCGCCCGCGATCCGGACCGCGCCGCGCGAGTCGATCCCGAAGAACACGACTTCGCTGCCGGTGAGCTTCCGGATCTGCGCCGCGGTGGAATCGGTGAAGTTGCGGGAGAGCATCGCGACGCCCAGGAGCACGTCCTGCCCCGCCCCGCGAATGGGGATCGCGACGGCATCGAAGAGCGTCGAGTCGTTGATGACGCCGAAGCCGTGGGAGATCTCGCCGTTGAGCGCGCGCCCGATCAGCGGCGACTCGCTGAGATCCACGGCGGGCGCGTCGGGCTTGTCGCTCCGCGCGAGCAGGATGCCGTTGCGATCGATGAGCTGCACCCACGACGCGCCGGTCTCCTCGACCATCACCTGGGCGATGTCGAGGAAGTTTCCGGAGTCGAGCGGCGCGGCGCCCTTCGGCAGGCTGTCGAGGCCCGTCGCTTCCATGCGGGCGCGCTGGTCGGGATTCGAGAAGAAGATCCGGCCCTTGTCGGCCAGGTTCTTCTCGTCGGCCCTGATGAGCTCCGAGATGAGCGCGGCGGTCTGCCCGAGGCCGGCGTCGACACTGTTCTGCGCCGACGCCTGCGACGCCTTTCCGCCGACGAAGAGTGTGCCGAGCAGGACGAGCAGCACCGTTCCCGCGACGGCGAGAAAGATCTTCGTCCGCAGGGAGAGGCCGCTGATCTTCATGACCTTCGCCGGCGCGGGGGCCGGCGTGGTCGGTGAGTCAGGGCCGGCGGCCGCGCGCGGGAGCGGGGTCGTCGGGCCGAACGGGTCGACCGGCGGGATCGTCGGCGTGGTCAATAGACGTCGCCGTTCGCGGCGTAGTCCTTCCCGTTCTTGTTCTTGTGCTGGACGTACTTGTAGTTGCGCGCGTCGAGCTGGTACCGGAGCGCGCCCACGCCGCCGGCCCCCACGGTGATCGTCGCCGTCTGCGCCGGCGCCCGCTCGTGCCAGACGTGCAGGACGTAGGTCCCCGCGGGAACGTTCCCGATCGAGAAGCGGCCGTCGGCACCCGCCTGCGCGTAGTACGGCGTGCTCACCGCGATGAGGAACGCCGTCATCCGCGGATGGACGTTGCAGTAGAGGGGATACACGCCGGCCGCCTTCACGACGGTGCTCTTCTTCTTGCCGCGCCCGAACACGTCCGTGTCGAACGGCCCCTGGCTCGCCTTGGAGAAGACGTTGTGGCTGAAGGGATCCTGGTTGCTGAACTCGACCTTGCTGCCCTCGGGCAGGATGCGGACGTGCGACGCGAACTGGCGCGACTGGAGCAGGATCGATTCGGTCGTCGGCGTCGGGCGCGCCTTCACGCCCGCGGGAACGTCGAGATAGACCACCGTGTTGCCGAGGTCCTCGGTCTGCTCACCCGGCCGTTCGATGATCGAGACCTGGCCGCTCACCGGCCCCTGACCGTGTGTGGCGGAAATCGCGACGTTTAGCGCCACGAGCGCCGGAGCGGCGACCTTTGTCACAGCTTTCAGAATGCTCATGTCCCTACCCTGTGTTCGCCATGTCCCTGCCTCGCACTAAAGTATCGCCGGGATGGGTCGCCGGCATGGTGATCCTCGTCGCGTCGGCCTCGGCGCCAGCGGCAATCGCGCAATCCGACACTTCTCGCGCGCGGATGGACTCCATGGCGGCGGCGCTCCGCGAGGCACAGGCCCGGCTGGACGCCCTCGAGCAGAAGGTCCAGGAATCGACCGAGAACGGTGTTCACACGCGCAGTGGAACGCGCCTCGAGCTCACCGGCCGCGTCGTCCTCCAGGCTTTCGCCAACAGCGGCCGCGTGAACAACGTCGACGATCCGCAGTTCGCGCGGGCTGATGCCACGGGGCCCGAGCGCGGAGGCGGGATGTCCATGCGGCAGACGATTCTCGCCTTCCGGGCATCGTCGCCCGACGTCGCCGGCGCGCAGTTCGCCGGTGACATCGCGACCGACTTCTACGGAGGCCAGATGCCATCAGGCGGCGGACGAACGTTCCCGCTCATCCGGCTCCGCACGGCGAAGGCGCTGCTCCGCTGGTCACACTCCGAGCTGATGGTCGGCCAGGAGGTGCCGCTGGTGGCGCAGCTCAACCCGGTGAGCATCGCCGCCTCGGGCACTCCGCTCTTCGCCACCGCCGGCAACCTGTGGCTGTGGCTTCCGCAGGCGCGCATCACCCTGGGCGGCTTTCGCCCGAACACCGCCGCGATCCAGCTCGCCGTCGTGGCGCCGACGAGTGGAGACCCGGCCAACACGTTCGACACGGACCTGGACCTGGCCGAGCGCACGAGCCGGCCGTTCGTGCAGGGCCGGCTGCGCTTCCGGTGGGAGATGAGCGAGCGTCCAGGCGAGATCGGCTGCGGCGCGCACGTGGGATGGATCTCCGACCGGGCCACGCGGAGCGAGGCGGTCGCATGCGACCTCCTCGCGCCATGGTCGATCTTCGAGCTGCGCGCCGAAGCGTTCACCGGCCAGGCATTGCGCGGCCTGGGCGGCGGCATCGGCCAGTCCCTCACGGCGTTCGGCGATCCCGTCGTCGGCGTCGGCGGCTGGGCCCAGCTGAACGTCAACCCGAGCGCGATCTGGGGATTCGGCGGCGGGTGCGGCGTGGACGATCCCGACGACTTCGACCTTCCGCCCACGGCGCGGCTCCGCAACGCCTCGTGCGGCGCGCACTTCATCACGCATCCATCGGGACCCCTCGTGCTGAGCGCGGAATGGAGGCGGATCGTGACGACGTACGCGTCGGGGCGGTTCGGCGTCGATCACCTGAATCTCGGATTCGGATTCGAGTTCTAGATCGAACAGCTCATTCGCGGTGAAAGATGCTGTGTGCGCGGATTGCGCTGATGAACGCAGAAGAAACAATCCGGGCGCGGCAGAGACTTCAGGGTGTCTCTACCGCGCCCGGTTCGTCGTTTCCGCGTTCATCAGCGCAATCCGCGTACAAGGCATCTTTCACCGCGCATGACGCCTACTTCGTGTGCGCCGCTGCCGCCTTCACCACTACGGATGTGTCGGACTTTCGCCCGGCCTTCGCCGGAATGACGCGTGATTCCCGCTCCTCCGCGACGGTGTTGGTTCCCGCCTGATCCCCCGCGCCGCCGCGAATCTCCACTTCGGCGGGCAGGGTCAGCGTGAACGTGCTCCCTTCCTTGACCGTGCTTCGCACGGTCAGCGTGCCCTGGAGCAGCTCGGCGAGCCGGCGTGAGATCGGCAGTCCGAGGCCCGTTCCGTCCTGCAGCTGCGTCTTGCCGAGCTGCACGAACTCGTGGAAGATGCGCTCCTGGTCCTGCGGCGGGATGCCCGGGCCGTGGTCCGTCACCTCGATGACGACACCGCCGTCCTCGCGCTGCCTGCACGTCACGTCGATCGGCTTGCCGCTGCCGAACTTGATGGCGTTCGAGAGGAGGTTGAGCAGGATCTGCCGCACGCGGCGCGGATCGGTGACGATACGCAGCTCCTCGGTCATCTCGAGCGACAGCGTCGACCCGTGCTCGTCGGCGAGTGGCCGGACGGTGACGAACAGGTCCTCGATGAGCGTGGGGAACGTCACCGGCTGGAGGCGGAGGTCGATCTTCCCGGCTTCGATCTTCGAGAGGTCCAGGACGTCGTTGACCAGCTCGAGGAGGTGGCGTGCCGCGCGCTGGGTGCGCTCGATGCCTTCGGCCTGCTTGTCGTTCAGCGGGCCGTAGATGCGCTCGAGCAGCAGGGTGCTGTAGCCCAGCACGGCGTTGATCGGCGTGCGGAGCTCGTGGCTCATCGAGGCGTAGAACCGGCTCCGCGCCGTCATCGCCCGCTCGAGGTCGAGCTGGCGGATGTTCAGCTCCTCGTTCGCCGCCTTCAGCTCGGCCGTCGTCTCGGCGAGGGACTCGGCCTGGCGGCGGAGGCGCTCCTCGTGGGCGACGCGCTCGGAGACGTCGCGCAGGATGATCGTGTAGATGTTGCCGTTGGGCGTCTCCATGCACGAGACGGAGGCCTCGATCGGGAAGGTCTCGCCGTTGGCGCGGATGGCCTGCATGGACGTCGGCGTCGTGGGGCTCGAGATCCGGCCCGTGGTGCCGCCCGCCACGTTGATGATCTTCTGCATCACCCCGGCGCGGTCCGGCTTCGGGAAGAACTGCAGCACCGAGGAGCCCATCGCCTGCGAGGCCGGGCATCCGAAGACCCGTTCGGCCGTGCTGTTGAAGAGCGTGACCGTTCCCTTCGCGTCGATGGCGATGATCGCGTCCATCGCCGATCCGACGATGTCGCGGAAGCGCGCCTCCGACTGGAGCAGCTCGCGCATGTGGCGCAGCTCCATCTCCTGCCGCTCCGCCACGTGGAGCTGCTGCTCCTGCTCGGCGATCTTGATCTGCTTGAGGTGGAGGTCGACGAGGGCGGCGACCTTCGACCGCAGGATCTCCGGCTGGAACGGCTTGAAGAGATAGTCGACCGCGCCGACCGAATAGCCCGTGAAGACGTACTCGTCTTCCTTCGAGATGGCGGTGAGGAAGATGATCGGGATGTGCCGCGTGCGCTCGCGCGACTTCACGATCCGCGCGACCTCGAAGCCGTTCATGCCCGGCATCTGCACGTCGAGCAGGATGACCGCGAAGTCGTGGGCGAGCAGGGCGCGGAGGGCGTCCTCGCCGGACTGGGCGCGGATGAGCGTGTGCCCGAGCGGCTCGAGGATCGCCTCGAGGGCGAGCAGGTTCTCCGGCCGGTCGTCGACCAGCAGGATCTCGACGCGGCTCGCGAGCGGGGAGGTCATGGCGTGGCCTCCGGGTTCGCGGCGCGCCGGACCCGGGCGGCCCTGGGATCCTCGCGCATGGCGCCCAGCTCGCCGATGAGCGCCCCGATCTGGGCGATGGTCATGACGCGCGCGTTCGGCACGGCCTTGAGCGCGGCTGCCGGCATCGTCGGGCTCTCGGCGGTCGCGGGCTCCTGGACCAGGGCCAGCCCGCCGCGGCTGGCGATGCGCCGCAGCCCTTCGGCGCCGTCGGCATTCGCGCCCGTGAGCACGGCCCCGATGGCCTTCGCCCCGAATGTGTCGGCGGCGGACGAGAAGGTCAGGTCGATCGAAGGCCGGCTGTAGCGGATGGGCTCCTCCACCGAGAGCGTGAAGTATTCACGCTCGATCAGCAGATGATAATCGGGCGGGGCGACGTACACCGAGCCCGGCTCGATCGGGGCCTTGTCCTCCACCTCGCAGACCCGCAGCTGGGTCCGGTCCTGGAGGAACCTCGGGAGCGCGTTGTCGGACTGCTTGTGGCGGTGCTGGATCAGCACGACGGGCATGGTGAGATCCTTCGGCAGCGCGGCCACGAGCTCGCGGAGGGCGGCCAGCCCGCCCCATGACGTCCCGACGACGGCGATTTCGTAGAGTGGGCTGGTCACTTGATCTTCTTGTAGATCTTCTCGCGCGCGTCGAGCCGCTCGTAGCACTCCTCGAACTCCGAGAAGCGCAGTGATTCCTTGCTGCCCAGCGCCAGCACGCCGAAGTTGACCAGGCTGTCGTAGAAGAGCTTCTGCACGCGGTGCTGAAGGTCGCGGTCGAAATAGATCAGGACGTTGCGGCAGAAGATGACGTTGAACTCGCTGAACGAGTGGTCGGTCACCAGGTTGTGCTGCGAGAACACGACGTTCTTCGTGAGGTGCGCGTTGAACAGCGCGCCGTCGTATTTCGCGGTGTAGTACTCGGAGAACGACCGCGTGCCGCCGGCCTTGATGTAGTTCTCCGTGTATTCCTGCATGCGGTTGAGCGGGAAGATCCCGCTGCGCGCGTGGCGCAGCACGACCTCGTTGATGTCGGTCGCGTAGATGCGGGCCCGCTCGAGCAGCCCTTCCTCCTCGAGGAGGATGGCCGTCGAGTAGACCTCCTCGCCCGTCGAGCAGCCGGCGTGCCAGACGCGGATGAACGGATACGTCCGCAGCAGCGGCACCACCGTCTCCCGGAACACCCGGTAGAAGCCGGGATCGCGGAACATCGCGGTGACGTTGACCGAGAGGTCGAGGAGCATCCGGTCGAGCGCGGCGGGATCGTGCAGCACCCTCGCCTGGAGGGCCGAGATCGTCGTCAGCCGCTCGGCCTCCACGCGCTTCCACAGTCGCCGCCGGAGCGACGCGTGCGCGTACGCGCGGAAATCGAACCCGTACCGCTGGAAGATCCCTTCCAGCAGCAGCTCGATCTCGAGTCGCTCGAGATCGGGGTCGTAGGAGACCGGCGGGCCGCCGAGCTGCGACTGGCCCGCCGGCACGATCACCGGTACAGCCATACTCGCATGAGACTCAGGAGCTGGTCCGTATCCACCGGCTTCGTGATGTAATCCGACGCGCCGGCGGTGATGCACTTCTCCCGATCGCCCTTCATGGCCTTCGCCGTCAGGGCGATGATCGGCAGCGAGGCGAACTCGGGCTTCTTCCGGATCGCCTGCATCGTCTCGTATCCATCCATCTCCGGCATCATCACGTCCATCAGGACAAGATCGATGCCGGGCGTTTCCTCGAGCTTGGCGATACCGTCGCGCCCGTTCTCGGCGAACGAGACCACCATGCCGTGATCCTCGAGCACGCTGGTCAGCGAGAAGATGTTGCGGACGTCGTCGTCCACGACGAGCACATGCTTGCCGGCGAAGACGGCGTCGGCGTTGTGCAGCCGCTCCAGCATCCGCCGCTTCTGCTCGGGCATCCGCGCCTCCACCCGGTGCAGGAAGAGCGCGGTCTCGTCGAGCAGGCGCTCCGGCGACTTCACGTCCTTGACGATGATCGTCTCGGCGAACTTGCGCAGTTGCGTCTCCTCCGCCGGACTCAGCGATTTCCCGGTGTAGATGATGATCGGGAGCTCGTTCATCGTCGGGTCGCTCTTCACCTTCTCCAGCAGGTCGAAGCCGCTCGTCCCGCCGGACAGGCCGAGGTCGAGCACCATGCAGTCGAAGCGGCCCTGGCTGAGCTGCTCCAGCGCCTCCTCGGACGACGCGACGGCCGTGATCTCCACGTCCTCGTGCGCGATGAGCTCGACCATGCTCTTCCGCTGGTTCTCGTCGTCCTCGACCACGAGCAGCCGCTTGACGGGCTGGTCGATGAACTGCGCGATCTTCGTGAACGAATCCTCCAGCGCCTCCTTCGTCACCGGCTTCTCGAGGTAGGCCAGCGCGCCGGCCTTGAGCCCCTGCTGCCGCTCGCGGATCCCGGAGATGATGTGCACCGGGATGTGGCGCGTGTTCGGGTGGTGCTTGAGGCGGTCGAGCACGGCCCACCCGTCGAGACCGGGCAGGTTCACGTCGAGCGTGATCGCGTCGGGCTGGTAGACGTGCGCCGTCTCGAGCGCGCTGTCGCCGTCCACGGCGACGATGCCCTTGAAGCCCTTGTCGTGCGCCATGTCGAGCAGGATCTTCGCGAAGGCGATGTCGTCCTCGATCACGAGCACGGTCCGGTCACCCGGAACGATCTCCTCACGGTCGTCCTCGATGCCCTCCGGCATCGGCAGGCTCGGCCGCACCGGGGTGATCGTGGCGACGCTGCCGTCGTCCTCCTGCCACTGCTCGGCGACGATGCTGTTCCGCGGCCGTTGCTCCTCGTCGGCCCCGGCCTCCATTATCGCCTCCATGTCGGAGCGCATCTGGCCGTAGCGACGCTCGGCCACCTGCTCCGGCGGAACCTGGACCGGCGGCCGGCGCCGTTCCGGCGGGCGGCGCGAGCCGCGGATCGCGAACTCGCTGGTGTCGCCGTCCGGATCCGGATCGATGTACTTCGCCGGCAGGAAGAGCGTGAAGGTGCTGCCCTTGGCGGGCGTGCTCTCGACGCGGATCTCGCCGCCGAGGAGGCGCGCCATCTCGCGGCTGATGGACAGGCCGAGGCCCGTGCCGCCGAACCGGCGGCTCGTCGTGCCGTCCGCCTGCTGGAAGGCCTCGAAGATGAGCTGCTGCTTGTCCTTCGCGATGCCGATGCCGGTGTCGGTCACGCTGAACGCGACGACCTGGTCCGCCTGGTCGAGTGACCGCGACGCGAAGCGGCGGTCCTTCTCCGCCTTGCGGATCGTCAGAGTGACGCCGCCCTGCTCCGTGAACTTGAACGCGTTCGAGAGCAGGTTCTTCACCACCTGCTGGAGCCGCTGCGGGTCGGTGATGATCGGCGACGGCGCCTCCGGCTGGATGTCCACCTTGAAGTCCAGGCCCTTCTGCTCGGCGACCGGCTTGAAGGTGCGGGTGACGAAGCTCTCCATCTCGGTCAGCTTCATCTCCGTCGGATTGATCTCCATCTTGCCAGCCTCGACCTTCGACAGGTCGAGGATGTCGTTGATCAGGTTGAGGAGGTCCGTGCCCGACGAGTAGATCGTCTGCGCGAACTCGACCTGCTTCTTCGACAGGTTCTTGTCCTTGTTCTCCTGGAGCAGCTTGGCGAGGATGAGCAGCGAGTTGAGCGGCGTGCGCAGCTCGTGGCTCATGTTCGCGAGGAACTCGTTCTTGTAGCGCGAGCTGAGCGCGAGCTGCTGCGCCTTCTCCTCGAGCGCCTGGCGGGCCGACTCGACCTCGCGGTTCTTCTGCTCGACCTTCGAGTTCTGCTCGGCCAGCAGCGAGGCCTTCTCCTCCAGCTCCTCGTTGACCTGCTGGAGCTCCTCCTGCTGCTCCTTGAGCAGCTCCTCGGACTGGCGCAGCGTCTTCGCCTGCTGCTCCAGCTCGACGTTGGACTTCTTGAGCTCGTCCTGCTGCTTCCGCAGCTCCTCGGACTGGCTCTGGAGTTCCTGGGTCAGCTTCTGCGACTGCTCCAGCAGCTCCTCGGTGCGCATGTTCGCCTGAATCATGTTCAGGACGACGCCGATCGACTCCGTGAGCTGGTCGAGGAACGTCTGGTGGATCTGCGAGAACGGCAGGAAGCTCGCGAGCTCGATCACCGCCTTGACGTCACCCTCGAACAGGATCGGCAGGACGATGATGTTGCGCGGCGGAGCCTCGCCCAGACCCGACGTGATCTGGATGTAGTCGTCCGGGACGTTCTGGAGCAGGATGGGCTGCTTCTCGAGGGCCGCCTGGCCGACGAGACCCTCGCCCGGCGCGAACCGGTTGCCCACGTGCTTGCGGGCGCGGTAGGCGTAGCTCGCGATGAGCCGGAGGTCCGGGTTCGCGTCGTCCTGGTCGGCGATGAAGAACGCGCCATGGTGAGCGGACACCAGCGGCGTCAGCTCCGACATGATGAGGCGGGACACGCTCTCGAGGTCCTTCTGCCCCTGCATCATGCGCGAGAACTTGGCGAGGTTCGTCTTCAGCCAGTCCTGCTCCTGGTTCTGCTTGGTGGTCTCGCGCAGGTTGCCGATCATCTGGTTGATGTTCGTCTTGAGCTCGTCGAGCTCGCCCTGCGCGTCCACGGTGATCTGCCGCGTGAGGTCGCCCTTGGTCACGGACGTCGCCACGTCGGCGATGTTGCGCACCTGCACCGTGAGCGAGTTCGCCATCGCGTTCACGCTGTCGGTGAGGCCCTTCCAGGTGCCGGACACCCCAGGCACTTCGGCCTGACCGCCCAGCTTTCCTTCCGTGCCTACTTCCTTCGCGACTCGCGTCACTTCGTCGCCGAACACGCGCAGGCGGTCCACCATGTTGTTGATGGTGTTCTTGAGCGAGAGCACCTCGCCCTGCG
>CAMLHT010000005.1 GCA_946479895.1 uncultured Gemmatimonadota bacterium
GGATGCGCGGCGTCGCCTCGGGATTCGGACCGTCGTCGAAGGTGAGCGCGACGACCCTGCCGGCCGACCCGAGGCGGGCGACCGGACGACCGAAGACCCAGCTGTTCGGGTAGTAGATGCCGTGAACGGTCGCGGCGGCGATCCCGATCCCGGCCGCGAGCGCGGGACTCATGCGGGCACTCGCACGTCGCCGAGGACGTCGTGGTACACGTCGAGCACGCGGGACGTCACGCTGGACCAGGAATAGTCGAGCGCGTTCGCCCGCCCGGTTGCGCCGAGGCGCGCCGCGAGGGAAGGGTTCTCGAGCACGTGGACGAGCGCGTCGGCGATCGCATCCCGGTCGCCGCACGGCACCATGAGGGCCTCGCGCCCGTCGGCGACGACGTCGCGGAAGCCGAGGATGTCGGAGCAGACGATGGGCGTCTCGCACGCCATCGCCTCGAGCAGCGTGATGCCGAACGACGCCTTCGTGGTCGGGCAGGCGTAGACGGTGCTGTTCGCGTAGTAGCCGGGCCGGCCATCGAGCACGGCGCCGACGAACCGGATGTCCGGGATTCCCTTTGCCTGGCGGTAGTAGTGATCGCGCAGGGGTCCGTCGCCGACGACCACGAGCCGCGCATCGCGCTGGCGCTCCTTCACCAGGCGGAAGGACTCGATGAGCGTCGAGAGACCGTTGCGCGGGTCGAAGCGGCCGAGAAAGAGGATGGTCGGCACGTCGCGATCCATGCCCGGCGGCAGCGGCGCATCGGGCGTGAAGATCTCCGTGTCGATGCCGTTGGGGATGATCTGCCAGTCGGCGCGGAAATACTTGTTCAGCATCAGGGTCGTGCTGTGTGACACGGCGATCGCCGCCGACATCATCTCGAGTCGCTTCTGGAACCAGGGCCCGAAGGCGGCATAGGTGAGCGACCGATCGAAGTACGTATGGAACGTGCCGACCACCGGGCACACCGCCTCCTCGATCGCGAGGATCGGGAGCACCGGCGTCAGCGGCGAGTGGACGTGCACGATGTCGTACCGGCCCTGGCGCAGCACGCGGCGCATCTGCTTCCGGATTCCCCGGCCGATGGTGATGCGCGCCTGGGACTGGTTCATGTACACGGGCTGGCTGCGCCCGATGCGGATCACGCCCGGCTGGTCGACGGCTCCCGGCAGGTTCGACGTGATGATGTCCACGTGATGCCCGCGCAGCCGCGCCTCGCGAGCGAAGAAGTGCACGTGCTCGCAGATTCCGCCGAGGTGCGGATAGTAGTACTCGGTGACGATGCCGATCCGGAGCGGCTTGCCGTCCAGCTCGACCGGGGAGGCGGGCTTCAGATAGTCGGTGGTTGGGCGCCGCGCCGGTTAACGGGCATCTTCGAGCGATGCATGCGCGGCGGCGAGTCGGGCGATGGGCACGCGGAACGGCGAACAGGAGACGTAATCGAGCCCGATGCGGTGGCAGAACTTCACCGAGCGGGGCTCCCCTCCATGCTCGCCACAGATCCCCACCTTCAGGTCGGGGCGAACGCGACGGCCGGCATCGACCGCGAGGGTGATCAGCTTGCCGACCCCCTCCTGATCCAGGACCTGGAAGGGGTCGTCGGAAAGTATACCCCGCTCGAGGTAATCCGGCAGAAAGCGACCGGCGTCGTCCCGGCTCAGGCCGAAGGTGGTCTGGGTCAGATCATTGGTCCCAAAGGAGAAGAAAGTGGCGCTCCCGGCGATCTGGTCGGCGGTCAGGGCGGCCCGGGGCAGCTCGATCATTGTCCCCACGCTGTAGGCCAGCTCCTCCTTCATGCCGCCAAGGACCTGTCCGGCCACGTCTTCGATGATCTGACGCTGATGCTCGAATTCACGGGCCGTCGCCACGAGTGGAACCATGATTTCAGGACGGACGTCGATGCCCCTGCGTTTCGCCCGGATCGCCGCCTCGAAGATCGCCCGCGCCTGCATCTCGGTGATCTCGGGGTAGGTGATGCCCAGGCGGCAGCCGCGATGGCCCAGCATCGGGTTGGTCTCGCGAAGCTGCTCCACGATACGCGTTAATTCCTCGCGGGAGAGCTCGAGGGTCCGGGCGAGCAGCTTGTGCTCCTCGCCGCCGTGGGGGAGGAACTCGTGGAGCGGGGGGTCGAGGAGGCGGATGTTGACGGGCAGGCCGTCCATCGCCTCGAAGATGCCCTCGAAATCGCCGCGCTGGATGGGCAGGAGCTTCGCGAGGGCGCGACGTCGGCCGTCCACGTCGCGGGCGACGATCATCTCGCGCATCGCGTGGATCCGGTCGCCCTCGAAGAACATGTGCTCCGTCCGGCAAAGCCCGATGCCTTCAGCGCCGAAGCCCCGCGCGATCCGCGCGTCCTGCGGCGTGTCGGCGTTCGCGCGGACCTTGAGGCGGCGAACCTCGTCCGCCCAGCCAAGGAGGCGGGAGTAGGCATTGTAGACCGGGGCCTCCTGCGCGCGCCGCATTCCGCGCACCACCTGGACGACCTCGCTCGGCACGGTGGGCAGGTCGCCGAGGTACACGTTGCCGGTGGCGCCGTCCACGGTGATCCACTCGCCCTCGTGCACGGTGACGTCGCCCACCGTGAAGGACCGGCTCTCGAGGTGCACGTGCAGCTCCTTGCAGCCGACCACCGCGCACTTGCCCATGCCGCGGGCGACGACCGCCGCGTGGCTGGTCATGCCGCCGCGCGCGGTCAGCACCGCCCTTGCCGCGACGATGCCGTGGAAGTCCTCCGGCGTGGTCTCGTCGCGCACGAGGATCACCCGCTGTCCCTTCTGCGCCCGCAGCTCCGCCACGTCGGGATCGAAGACGGCGATGCCGCTCGCCGCGCCGGGGCTGGCCGGGAGGCCGGTCGCGATCGGGTTCGCGCGCACCGTTCCGTCGATGACGGGGTGCAGGAGCTGGTCGAGCTGCTCGGGGGCCACGCGCCGGACCGCGGTCTCGCGGTCGATCAGCCCCTCGTCGAACATGTCGGTCGCGATCCGCACCGCCGCCGACGCCGTGCGCTTGCCGGTGCGCGTCTGCAGGAGGTAGAGATGACCGCGCTCGACGGTGAACTCGATGTCCTGCATGTCGTGGAAGTGCGTCTCGAGGCGCGCCTGCGTGTCGAGCAGCTCCGTGTAGGCGGTGGGGAGGCGCTCGGCCATCTCCTCGATCTCGAGCGGCGTGCGGATGCCCGCGACCACGTCCTCGCCCTGGGCGTTGACGAGGAACTCCCCGTAGAACTTCCGCTCACCGGTCGACGGGTTCCGGGTGAAGGCGACACCGGTTCCCGAATCGTTGCCCATGTTGCCGAAGACCATCGACACCACGTTCACTCCCGTGCCCAGGTCGTCGGCGATGCCGTTCACCTTCCGGTAATCGACTGCCTTCTTGAGCGTCCACGACCTCCACACGGCCTCGATCGCGCCCCAGAGCTGGACTTCGGGATCCCTCGGGAAGGGATGGCCGGTCTGCGCGCGCACCAGCGCCTTGTACTCCTCCACCAGGTTGCGGAGCGTCTCTTCCGGAAGGTCCGAGTCCTCCTTCGCGCCGGACACGAGCCGCTTCGTGGAGAGCAGCTGCTCGAACGAGTTGAAGGGCACGCCGAGAACGACGTCGCCGTACATCTGGATGAAGCGGCGGAATGAATCGTAGGCGAACCGCGCGTTGCCGCTCTGCTGCGCCAGGCCGATGACCGTCCGGTCGTTCAGGCCGAGGTTCAGGATCGTCTCCATCATGCCCGGCATGGAGACGGGGGCACCGGATCGGACGGACACGAGCAGCGGAGACTTCGGATCGCCGAACCGCTTTCCCGTCGTCGACTCGAGCCGGCGCAGGGCATCCGCGACCTCGGACTCGAGCGCCGCCGGCACCTTCCGATCCCGCAGGTACTCGATGCAGACCGGGCAGGAGATCGTGAACCCGGCCGGGACGGGCACGCCGAGGTTCGTCATCTCGGCGAGGTTGGCGCCCTTGCCGCCGAGCACCGCCTTCATGTCCTTCGTGCCTTCGGCCGATCCGCCCCCGAAGAAGTAGACGCGTTGCGCGTGAGGGCGGGAGGCTTTCGCCTCGTCCTTGCGGGCGGAGTCCTTCTTTTTCGGTGCAGTGGACTGGGTCATCGCGGTGTCGGTCCCGGGAGGCCGGCCCGCCACGAACCCATTGAGGTCAGCAGCCGCAGCCGAATCGCAGCTTGTCGGGGTCCGTCGGCGGTGGCGTCGGGTAGTCCCCGGAGAAGCAGGCATGGCAAAAGCCGTGCGGGCCGCCCGGAACGGATCCCAGCATCCCGTCCAGCGAGATGTAGCCCAGCGAATCGACTCCCAGGTGGCTGGCGATCTCCGGCAGCGACATCTGTGCCGCGATCAGCTCCTCGCGGGACGGCGTGTCGATCCCGTAGTAGCAGGGACCGGTCACCGGCGGAGAGCTGACGCGCAGGTGGACCTTCCGGGCCCCGGCCGCCCGGACCATCGCCACGAGGCCACGGGTCGTCGTGCCGCGGACAATGGAATCGTCGACCATGACGACACTCTTGCCGTCGAGCACCTCGCGCACGGCGTTGTACTTGACCTTCACCTTCGCGTCGCGGCTCGCCTGGGTCGGCTGGATGAAGGTCCGTCCGACGTAGTGATTCCGGATCAGCGCCAGCTCGTAGGGCAGGTTGCTCTGCTCGGCGAAGCCGAGCGCCGCCGAGTTGGAGGAATCGGGAACGCTGAACACGAGCTCCGCGTCGGGGGCCGGATGCTCCTTCGCGAGCTGGCGGCCGAGCGCGCGGCGAGCCCGGTCGACGGAGCCGCCGAAGACGCGGCTGTCGGGGCGCGCGAAGTAGACGAACTCGAACACGCAGCTCTTGCGGTCCTTCCGCGGCAAGGGCATCGACGAGCGGATCCCGGTATCGTCGACCACGACGACCTCCCCCGGCTCGACGTCGCGGACGTAGGTCGCGCCGACGATGTCCAGCGCGCAGGTCTCCGACGCGAACACGGTGGCGTCGCCCAGCTTGCCCATGCAGAGGGGGCGCCAGCCGCGCGGGTCGCGAGTGGCGACCATGGTGTTGCCGAAGGCGACGATGAGGCTGTAGGCGCCATCGACCCCGACCAGGGCGTCGGTAATCTTCTCTTCCGGCCGCTGGGCGTTCGAGCGCGCGAGCCGGTGCACGACGACCTCGGAGTCGTTGGTCGACCCGAAGATCGAGCCCTGGTCCTCGAGCTCCATCCGCAGCTCGGCGGCGTTGGTGATGTTGCCGTTGTGGGCGAGGGAAATGGTGCCCCCGCGGGAGCGCGCGAGCACCGGCTGGGCGTTCTCGATCGTCGAGGAGCCCGACGTGCTGTAGCGCGTGTGCCCGATGGCCGAGACGCCCGGCGACTTCTCCATCTCGTGCGCCATGCCGTCGGTCATCGTCCCCATCCGGCGGAACGCGGCGGCGTCCCCGGCGGCGTCGATCGATACGACGCCAACGGACTCCTGCCCGCGGTGCTGAAGGGCATAGAGTCCCATCTGCGTCAGCCGAACCGCGTCAGGGTGTCCGCGAACTCCGAATATTCCGCACATGAATTAGTCCTGGATCGTCATCTCGAGCGGAGCTCGGGATGACATTGTTCAAGAGGAGGCCACCGGTTTCGACATGATGCGCGGAATGGTCTCGAAGTAATCGTCGTCGAGCTCGGCGAGGCTCGCCTGAAGCGTCGCGTCGTTCGTCGTGATGGTCAGGGTCTTCGCCGGGACGACCCGTCCGATCACCGTCGCCGGCACGCCGTGCTTCTTCGCGATGCCGACGACCTTCTCGGCGAAGTGCGTCGAGACGATGATCCGCCCCTGCGCCTCCCCGAACAGCAGCGCCCGCGTCGGGACCGACTTGAACGCGTGCAGATCGACCTCGGCGCCGAACTGGGCGTCGCGGTTCGCGATGCAGCACTCCGCGACCGCCACCGCCAGGCCGCCGTCGCTGCAATCGTGCGCCGAGTGGATGTGGGCGCTCCCGATGGCCTCGAGCAGGGCGTCCACGAGCTTCCGCTCGCCCTCGAGATCGCACGCCGGCGGCGGGCCGGCCACGATGCCATGCACGCGCGCCAGGTACTCGCTTCCGCCGAGCTCCGGAGTCGGATTACCGAGCAGGACGATCGAATCCCCGGCGGTGGTGAAGACCGCCGGCGTCACGTGATCGACGGACTCCACCACGCCCACCATGCCAATGGTCGGCGTCGGATAGACGGCGCCGGTGGGGTTCTCGTTGTACAGCGAGACGTTCCCGCCGGTGACCGGCGTGTTCAGCGCGCGGCAGGCCTCACCGATCCCGGCCACCGCCTCCTTCAGCTGGTGATAGACCTCGGGCTTCTTCGGATTCCCGAAGTTGAGGTTGTTGGTGATCGCCCGCGGCCGCGCGCCCGTGCAGGCGACGTTGCGCGCCGACTCCGCCACCGCGATGCGCGCGCCCATGCGCGGATCGAGGTACACGTATCGGCCGTTGCAGTCCGTCTTCACGGCGATCGCCTTCTTCGTCCCGCGGATGCGCACCACCGCGGCATCGCCCCCGGGGCCGACCATGGTGCTCGAGCGCACGCTCGTGTCGTACTGGCGGTAGACCCACCGCTTGCTGGCGATCGTCGGCGACGTGAGGAGCCGGCGCAGGGTCCAGGCGGGATCTTTTTCCTCGGGCCGCGGCGCGACCTTCGAGACGTCCTGAGCGCGGAGCCTCACGACCTCCTCGCTCTCCTTCGCCTCGGGCGTGTAGGTCGGGCAGTCGGTCACCAGGCGGATGCCGGGGAACTCCGCGACCACCCGATCGCCCTCGGTCACGCGGTACACGGGCTCGGCGATCACCTCACCGATCACCGCCGTGGTGAGGTCCCAGCGATCGAGGATAGCCTTCACCTCGGCCTCGCGGCCGCGCTTCGCCACCACGAGCATCCGCTCCTGCGATTCACTGAGCAGGATCTCGTAGGGGGTCATGCCCGGCTCGCGGGTGGGGCACTTCGTCGTGTCGATCGTGACGCCCACGTCGCCACGCGCGGCCATCTCGGCCGACGACGACGTGAGGCCGGCGGCGCCCATGTCCTGGATGGCGACGATCGCGCCGCTGCGAATGAGCTCGAGGCTGGCCTCGAGGAGCAGCTTCTCGGTGAACGGGTCGCCGACCTGGACCTGCGGACGCCGCGCCTCCGATTCCTCCGACAAGTCGGCCGACGCGAACGACGCGCCGTGAATGCCATCGCGGCCGGTGCGCGCTCCGACGGCGATGATCGGATTGCCGACGCCGCTGGCCACGGCCTTGATCAGCTCATCCTCCCGCAGCACGCCCACGCACATGGCATTTACGAGCGGATTGCCCTCGTACGAGGGATCGAAGCTCACCTCGCCGCCGACCGTCGGGACGCCCATGCAGTTCCCGTAGTCGCCGATGCCCTTCACGACGCCGGCGAACAGATAGCGGACGCGTGGCGTGTCGAGTGAGCCGAAGCGGAGGGAATTGAGCAGCGCGATCGGCCGCGCGCCCATGGTGAACACGTCGCGGAGAATGCCGCCGACGCCGGTCGCGGCACCCTGATACGGCTCGACGGCGCTCGGATGGTTGTGCGACTCGATCTTGAAGGCGATCGCCATCCCGTCGCCGATGGAGATGACACCGGCGTTCTCGCCGGGGCCCTGGAGGACCCACGGCGCCTCGGTCGGGAGCGTGCGAAGCAGGGGACGGGAGTGCTTGTAGGAGCAGTGCTCGCTCCACAGCGCGCTCACGATGCCGAGCTCCGTGAACGTCGGCGTGCGGCCGAGCATGTCGACGAGCTTCTGGTACTCGCCGTCCGTCAGGCCGTGTTCGGCGATCAGGGCCGGCGTGATCGCGGGATCGCCGGGCCGGGGCGCGACGCGGGAGGTCGTCGGGGCCGTCACGCGTTCACCTTCGCGACCATGGACTTGAACACGCCGAGCCCGTGCGGGGGCCCGATCAGCGGATCGAACGCCCGCTCGGGGTGGGGCATCATGCCGAGCACGTTACCCTTTTCGTTGATGATGCCGGCGATCGCGCGCATGGAGCCGTTGGGATTCCACCACTCGTCGGCGTCGCCCGGGCCCGAGACGTACCGGAACACGACCTGGCCGTTGCCCTCCAGGCGGTCGAGGGTCGCATCGTCGGCGGTGTAGCGGCCGTCGCCGTGCGCGACCGGCACCGTGATGATCGCGTCCTTCTCGTAGGCGTTCGTGAACATCGTGTCCACGTTCTCGACCCGGAGCTTCACCCACTGCGAGACGAACTTGAGGCTCGCGTTGCGGAGCAGCACTCCGGGGAGAAGTGCCGCTTCACACAGTATCTGGAATCCGTTGCAGAAGCCGATCACCGGGCCGCCACGGGCGGCATGGGCCGCGACCTCCTGCATGATCGGGCTGAAGCGAGCGATCGCGCCCGCCCGGAGGTAATCGCCGTAGCTGAAGCCGCCGGGAAGGATGATGACGTCGGATCCCTTGAGGTCGTGATCCTTGTGCCAGAGGTAGACCGCGTCCTCGCCGATGCCGTCGACGACGGCGTGATACGCATCGTAGTCGCTGTTCGATCCGGGGAAGGTGACGATGCCGAACTTCATACGGCGCTCACGCCCGCGATCTCGTAGTCCTCGGTGACCGGGTTGGCGAGCAGCTTCTGGCACATCGCGCGCACCGAGGAATCGGCGGCCTTCGCGTCCGGCGCGTCGACGTCGAGGACGATGTGGCGTCCGACGTGACAATCCTTCACGCCGTCGAACCCCAGGGTGTGGAGGGCATCAGCGACCGCCTTGCCCTGCGGGTCGAGGATCCCGCGACGGGGGACGATATGGACGGCGACGCGAAAACGGCTCATTGGTTCGGATCTCGGGGTGGTTCGGGCGGAAAAGGCGGACCGGGACGCGGGCCGCGCCCGCGACGGCGCTTGCGGCGGCGCTGCGACCGCTCACGGTCGGCAGCGCGCTCGTCGGGACGGTCGACGCCGCCGGCGTCCTCCACGAGCACGCCATCCGCGGGCACCGGAGGTGGAGGCGGGGCCGAGACGCCGGGGCGCGAATGGCGCACGGTCGCCGGCGCCGGCATCGCGCCGGCATTCGCATCGGCGTCCCAGTAGATCTCGTCCGGCGACGACGCCCGGCCGAGCAGTCCCAGGAGGAAGAACTTCACGATCCCGTACAGCACGTACGCGACGCACGCCGGGAAGATGAATTCCTTCGGCAGCAGGATCAGGCCGGCGATGCTGCCGAGCACCACGAGGGTGCCGAGGCGCTGGCGCGTGGTCTTGTAGCCGACCGGGGGGAAGGCGGGGTACGGCACGTTGCTGATCATCAGCGCGGCGAGGATCGCCATGAGAAAGCTCATGAGCGTCTGCCACGGCAGGTCCTTCAGCGTCTTGTCATCCGTGAAGAGGATGACGGTCTGCGAGTAGAGCTCGGTCTGGCTGAACCAGTAGTAGGTGGCGAGGGTCAGCCCCGCGGCCGGGCTCGGGAGGCCGTGGAAGTGCGTCTTCTTCCGGCCCGCCTGCTCGACGTTGAACCGCGCGAGCCGCATGACCGCGCACGACGTGAAGATGAAGACGAGCAGCCACTGCCAGTTGGACTGGTTCAGGACCGCGAAGTACATGATGATCGCCGGCGACAGCCCGAACGAGATCGCGTCGACGAGGGAGTCGAGCTCCTCGCCGAACTTGCTGCCGGTGCCGGTCGCCCGCGCCACCCGCCCGTCCATGGCGTCGGCGATGCCGCCCATGATGACGAAGAGGACCGCGCGATCGAAGTTGCCCCGCGACGAGAGGACGATGGCGAAGATGCCGCAGAACAGGTTGAACAGCGTGAAGCCGTTGGGCAGGAAGACGACGGCGCGGCGGACGCCGACACGCTCGGCCTGTCGCTCCCGGGGTCTCGAGGGCCTCATTTGCTCTTCAGCTCCGCGAGCACGGTGACGCCCGCGTACGCGGCGTCGCCGACCTTCACGCGCACCGTGGCGTCGAGCGGCAGGAAGACGTCGACGCGGGAGCCGAAGCGGATCATGCCCATGCGCTCCCCCTGTTTCGCCTGGTCGCCGACCTTCGAGTAGGTATGGATGCGGCGGGCGATCAGCCCCGCGATCTGGCGCACGAGGATGCGGTTCGACCCGGACTCGATCCCGACGGACGTCTGCTCGTTCTCCAGGCTCGCGTTCTCGGCGATCGCGTTCATGAACTTGCCCGGGGTGGCCTGCACGTACTGGACGACGCCGCTCACCGGATACCGGTTGACGTGCACGTTGAAGACGTTCATGAAGACCGAGACACGCCGCGCGCGTCCCCTCATGAAGGCCGGCTCGTCCACTTCGGTGATGAGCACGACCTTCCCGTCGGCGGGCGAGATCACCAGCCGGTCGCCTTGCTCGGCGGCCGTGCGCTCGGGATCGCGGAAGAAGGAGGCGACCCACAGCGCGACGATGAGGAGCGCGAAGCCCAGCAGCCAGAGCGGCCAGGAGCGGCGCGTGGCCGCGATGACGATCACCGACGCGGCGATGATGAACGAACCGATGATGAAACCCCAGCCTTCGCGAGCGAAGTTCATGCAAGCTCCCGGATGTTCAGGTCCGTCCCCGTGATGCGCCGGAAGGCATCGAGGTAACGGATGCTCGTGGCGTGGACCACGTCCGCCGGCAGGCGCGGCGGCGGAGCCTCGCCGTTCCATTTGCCCTTCTTCCGTTCGCCATCCAGATAGTCGCGCAGCGGCTGCTTGTCGAAGCTGGGCTGGCCGTGCCCGGGCTCGTACGACTCCGCTGGCCAGAATCGGGAGCTGTCCGGCGTCAGGACCTCATCGATCAGCAGCACGCGGCCGCTGCTGTCGCGGCCGAACTCGAACTTGGTGTCGGCGATGATGATGCCGCGCTTCTCGGCGATCGCGCGGCCCGTCTCGTAGACCTTGCGGCTGAGCGCCTCGAGGGTGCGCGCCTCGTCGGCCCCGACAATCTCCGCCATGCGCGAGATCGGGATGTTCTCGTCGTGGCCCGTCTCGGCCTTGGTCGCCGGGCTGAAGACCGGCGGCTCGAAGCGGGACGACTCGACGAGACCGGCGGCGAGCCGCTCGCCGGCAAGCGTTCCCGACGCCTTGTATTCCTTCCAGGCGGACCCGGAGAGATAGCCGCGCACCACGCACTCCACCGGGAAGACGTCCGTCCGGCGACAGAGCATGGCGCGGCCGGCGATCATCGCTCGGCGACCGCGAAGCTCCGGGACCATCGAGATGATCTCATCGGCGTCGGCGGAGATCATGTGATGGTCGACGCCAAGCTGGCCGAGCCACCAGGCCGTCATCTGGGTGAGCACCGCTCCCTTGTACGGGATGGTCTCGTTCATCACGACGTCGAACGCGCTGACGCGATCGCTGGCGACGAGCAGCAGGCGATCCCGCCCGGCCTCGTAGACCTCCCGCACCTTGCCGCGGCGAACGTGGCGCAGGGGCAGCGTCGCGAGCGTCACCACGCTCATACGCGGACCTCCTCGCGGGTCGCGCTCGCCGGCGCCGCCCCCGCCAGAATGGGGTCGACGACCTCGGCGATGAATTCGTCGACCTGCTGTGGCGCGCGGCCGATGAAGCGCATCGGGTCCATCAGCGACTGCATGTCCTCGATCGACACGTTGAACTTCCGGTCCGCGGCGAGCCGCTCGAGCATGTCGTTCGAACGGCCCTCGTCCTTCACCGCGCGGGCGGCGGCGATGCTGTGGCCGCGGATGATCTCGTGCGCCTGCTGGCGGTCGCCGCCCGCGCGCACCGAGCGCACGATCAGCTCCTCGGTCGCCATGAACGGGAGCTCGTCCATCAGTCGGCGGCGAATGCGGGCCGGATGCACCTCGAGGCCGCCGACGATGTTGTTGACGAGGATGAGGATCGCGTCGGTCGCCAGGAACGACTCGGGGATCGTGAGCCGGCGGTTGGCGCTGTCGTCGAGCGTGCGCTCGAAGAACTGGACGCTGTGCGTGAGGTTCGCGTTGGGCTCGAGCGTCATGACGAACCGGGCGAGCGACGCGATGCGCTCCGATCGCATCGGGTTCCGCTTGTAGGCCATCGCCGAGGAGCCGATCTGCTCCTTCTCGAACGGCTCTTCCATCTCGCCGAAGGCCTGGAGCACCCGCAGGTCGCCGCTGAACTTCGACGCGCTCGACGCGATGCCGGCGACGACGCCCAGCACCTGCGCGTCGAGCTTTCGCGAATACGTCTGGCCGGAAACGGGGATGGACGACCGGAACCCGATCTTCTCCGTGACGAGGCGGTCGAGCTGCCGCACTTTCGCGTGATCGCCCTGAAAGATCTCGAGGAAGCTGGCCTGCGTGCCCGTGGTGCCCTTCACGCCGCGACAGGGCAGGGTGTCGATGCGGTAGTCCAGGTCGACGAGGTCGAGGACGAGGTCCTGCATCCACAGCGTCGCGCGCTTTCCGACGGTGGTCGGCTGGGCGGCCTGCAGGTGCGTGGAGCCGAGGGTCGGCTCGTTCTTCCAGGTGCGCGCGAACGCGGCGAGCGAGCGCAGCGCGTCGACGATCCGGCCGCGCAGGATCTGCATGCCGCGGCGCATGAGGATGACGTCGGCATTGTCGGTGACGAACGCGCTCGTCGCGCCGAGATGGATGACCTTGCGGGCGGCGGGCGCGGCGTCACCGAAGGCGTAGACGTGGGCCATCACGTCGTGCCGGAACTTCTTCTCGTACGACGCCACCGCGTCGAAGTCGATGTCGTCGAGGTGCGCGCGCATCTCCGCGATGGCGCCGTCGGGGATGTCCACCCCGAGCTCCCGCTCCGCCTCGGCCAGCGCCAGCCACAGGCGGCGCCACAGTCCGTAGCGCGTCTGGTGCGACCACAGCTCGAGCATCGCCTTCGAGGCGTACCGTTCGGCGAGGGGCGAGGAGTAGTGGTCGCGGTCGGTCATCGAATGCGGAATGCTGGGCTCTGGTATTGGGTGCCGCCGCGCACGAAAATCATCTGGATCCAGCCAGCCGAATAGTAATCGAGCGCCCGCTTGGCTTCGTCGGCCGTGGTGATTTCCGCCTGGTTGATCCACTTGATGACGTCGCCGGCCTGGAGCCCCGTGGCATCGCTCACGCGCGCGGAGACGTTGAAGACGAGCGCGCCGTCGCGGACGGCGAGCTGGCGCTGCGCCTGGATCGCCGGCGTCACGGTAACCAGCTCGAGCTCGCGGAGGACCTCGACCTTGGATGCGGCGACGTCGGGCAGGTCCTTCACGGTCGGCGTCACCGTGATCACGCGACCGCCGCGCCGGAGGGAGATGGTGGCCGTCTCGCCCACGCGCAGGTCGAGCAGGGCGGCATCCCAGTCATAGGGATTGTTGATCACGCGCGAGCCGAGCTGCGTGATCACGTCGCCGCGCCGGACCCCTGCCGCCGCCGCCGGCGACTCCGGCACGACCTGCGCGACGACGGCGCCGGCGGCGATCAGGTCGCGCGGGTTGCGGGAGCGCTGCTGGAACTGCACGCCGACCCACGGCCGGCGCACGGAGCCATGGGTCAGCAGGTCGTCGACGATCCGCATCACGCGATTGATCGGGATCGCGAAGCCGAGACCGACCGAGCCGCCGCTGTTGGAGTAGATCGAGCTGTTCACCCCGATCACCTCGCCGTCGGCGTTCGCGAGCGGTCCTCCCGAATTGCCCGGATTGATCGCGGCGTCGGTCTGGATCATGTCGTAGTACTGCTGGGGCCCGTCGCCGCGCTCGACGAGGTTGCGGCCGACGCCGCTGATGACGCCCGCCGTCACGCTGGGCTCACTGTTGCCGAGCAGGAAGCCGTACGGGTTGCCGATGGCGATGGACCATTCGCCGACGAGCAGCGTGGACGAATTGCCGATCTTCACGACCGGCAGGTCCTTCGCGTCGATCTTGAGGACGGCCACGTCGTTGGTCTCGTCGGCGCCGAGCCGCTTCGCCGGATGGATCTTGCCGTCACGGAGCATCACGGAAATCGAGTCCGCGCCGGCGATCACGTGGGCGTTGGTGACGATGACGCCGTCGGTGCGGACGATGAATCCCGTGCCGAGTCCCGGGGTCACGCGGACGCCGGGCCGCGCGCCGAACATCTGCGCGAAGATGTCGGGGTTCACGCGCTCGACCATCGCGGTCTGCACCGTGACCACGGCGGGGGCGACGGCGGCGACGGCCGAGGTGATGGCCGTGCGCCGGCTCTGGGTGACGGATGCGGCGGGGGACGTCTGCGCCTGCTGCGCCGACGACGGCGAGGGCTGCTGCGAGCACCCGATGGCCAGCGCGGCGATGAAGACGCTGGGCAGTGTCTTCATGACGTGAGATACAGCTCTGGTGGATAGTGGACGGCTTCGAGAAAGAGCGCGTGCGGCGCCACCGGCGGCGACACGTCCCGGTTGTCCTCGGCGGCCAGCAGGCGCGCCATGTCCGCCACCGGGCGTCGTCCCGATCCGATGTCGAGCATCGTGCCGACGAGGAACCGCACCATGTGATGCAGGAAGCGATTCGCCTGAACCGCGTAGACGAGTCCACCGGGGCGGTCGGTCCACCGCGATTCCGTCACGATGCATCGGTGGGTGTCCGTCGCCGGCGCGGTTCCCTGGACGGCGAACGCCCGGAAGCAGTGATCCCCGACGATGACGGCCGCCGCCGCGTCGAGCGAGGCGCGATCGAGCGGCCTCGCGAACGCGAGCTCATGGCGACGTCGAAATGGGGAATTGGCCTCGTCATCGGTCCCTATGAGATAGTTATAGCGGCGCGAAGCGGCGCTATAACGGGCGTGAAACTCGGGACGCATCTCGAGGGCCTTCGCTACCCACACGTCCGTGGGCAGGACCGCATTCAAGGCCCGTCGAAGCTGCGCGGACTCCCATCGCGCCGGGACGATCACACCGACCGCCTGTCCGCGCGCGTGCACACCCGCATCCGTCCGACCTGACCCGAGGGCCGACACCGGCGTGCCGCAGAGGCGCTCCAGCGCCTCCTCGATCACGCCTTGCACCGTACGCTGCGCGGGCTGGCGCTGCCAGCCACTGAAACCCGCGCCGTCATACTGTACGACGAGCTGCACGGTGCGTTCGGCCATCGCGGGAAAGATAGTGGATAGCGGGAGTGGGAGAGAGTGGGAGCGATGGGGGCTCGCGCTCACTCCAACTCCGACCCCCACTCCAGGTCCCACCCATTCAACTTGTCCCCCCATCCCTCTATCCTTGGGCCGTGTCGCTCAACCCACCGCCGCTCGTTCCCTCCGTCATCAAGCGCCTGATTGCCGGAGAGTCCATCCCTCCCGCCGAGCTCACGGCTGCCTTCGACCTCGTGATGAGCGGCGAGGCGACGCCGGTCCAGATCTCCGCGCTGCTCGTCGGATTGCGCGTGAAGGGAGAGACCGCGGAGGAAGTCGCTGCCGTGGCCCGGGCGCTCAGGAACGCGATGGTCGCCCTTCCGTCCGTCGATCCTGAAGGGCTGGTCGACACCTGCGGCACCGGCGGTGGCTCGGTGACCACCTTCAACATCTCGACAGCAGCCGCCCTGGCTGCCGCCGGGGCCGGTGTGCGGATCGCGAAGCACGGTAACCGCTCGTTTACGTCGCAGTGCGGCAGCGCCGACGTCCTCGAGGCGCTCGACGTACCTATAGAAGTGCCGGTGGCCCGGATGGAGCGGTCGCTGGCCGAGGCCGGGATCGTGTTCATGTTCGCCCCGATCATGCACCCGGCGATGCGGCACGTCGGCCCAGTCCGCCGCGAGCTCGGAATCCCGACGGTGATGAACATGGTCGGGCCGCTCGCGAACCCGGCGCGGGCGGGGCGGCAGGTGGTCGGCGTGTCGGACCTGCGGCGCCTGGAATTGATGGCCGGCGCCCTCCGCAGCCTCGGGGCGGTGCATGCGCTCGTGGTCCATGGCGAGCCGGGCATGGACGAGGTTTCCCCGCTCGGGCCGACCCGGGTGATCGAGATCCGGGACGGCGTGATGAGCGAATGGTCCATCGACCCGGCGGAGTACGGATTCGCGCGGATCAGCCCGGAAGACCTCGCGGGCGGCCCGCCGGAGGAAAACGCGGCGATCATCGAACGGGTGCTCACGGGCAACGGACCCGAGGGCGCGGCCGCCGCCGTCACCCTGAACGCCGCCGCCGCGATCTACGTCAGCGGCCGGGCGAAAGACTTTGCGGAAGCAGTCGAGACGGCACGCGAGGCGGTGTCATCGGGCGCGGGCGTCGTCGCGCTGGAGCGGCTCCGACAGGCAGCCAGAGCGTAGGGACCTGCGAGCTCGCGGCTCTCAGTATCGGCGCAAGACTCCGACGACGACTCCCTGGATCCGCACGTCGTTCTCGTTGACGTAGATCGGGTCCATCGTCGGGTTGGCCGGCTGGAGGCGAATGCGGCCGTCCCGCTCCCGGTAATACTTCTTGACCGTGGCCGAATTGCCGTCGATGAGGGCGATGACCGTCTCGCCGTTGTCCGCGCGAGGGCGCTCGTTGACCACCACGAAGTCCCCGTCGCGGATCTGCTCGTCGATCATCGACATCCCGCGCACCCGCAGGACGTAATGATTCCCGGCACGGCCCACGAAGCTTTCCGGGACGGTGATCGTCTCGTTGTGGTCCAGCGCCTCGATCGGGTACCCGGCGGCCACCGCGCCCAGCAGCGGCAGCTCGATCGCCCGCGGCGTCGCCTCGGTCGGGTTGATCGTGATCGCGCGGCTCTCGTTGTACGACCGCGTGATGTACCCCTTCCGCTCGAGGTTGCTCAGGTGCTCGTGCACCGTCGCCAGAGAGTTGTAGTTGAAGCTCTCGGCAATCTCCTCGAAGCTCGGCGCATACCCGTTTTGCTCGGTATACGTCGTGAGGTAGTTTAGTATTTCTCGCTGACGCTTCGTGAGCGGCATGGCCGACTCCGGCTCGTTGAGTGTTCAGGTCGGCTGGTGCCGCCCGAATAAGTCCCGAACTTATCCGAAGAAGGACCGAAGTGCAAGGATCCGGTATCTGGAGTCCCCCCACAGGCACCCTCGGCCGGATCGTCCAGGAGTCGGAAACACGGGTCGAAGCCCTCCGACGCAGCGCCAGCAAGCTCCAGGACGCCGCCAGGCGCGCCGCGCAACCGACCCGCCCGCTTGCTCAGGCGCTTCGGGGCGATTCCGTGGCCGTGATCGCTGAGGTGAAGCGCCGGTCGCCCTCCAAGGGCTGGATCGCCAAGGGCCTCTCGACGGTTTCTCAGGCCGAGGCCTATGCCGCCGGGGGCGCCGCCGCGATCTCCGTCCTCACCGAGCCCAATCACTTCGACGGCTCGGTGGAGGACCTCGAGGCGGTCGCTGCCGCCGTCTCCGTTCCCGTGCTCAAGAAGGACTTTCACATCGACCCGATCCAGCTCGTGGAGGCCCGGGCGCACGGCGCCACCGCCGCGCTCCTCATCGCGCGGGCGCTTGGCCCGGGCCGGCTCGAGGCGATGATCGAAGCGGCGCGGTGGATGACGCTGGACACGATCGTGGAAATCCGGGATGAAGCCGAGCTGCAACGCGCGCTCGACGCGGGCGCGGGAGTCATCGGCATCAACAACCGCGATCTCGAGACACTGATCATCGATCCGGCGACGAGCGAGCGGCTGCTGCCGCTCATTCCCGCCCACGTCGTCGCGATTGCCGAGAGCGGGATGGCTTCCGCGGACGACGTCGCCCGGGTCGCGCGGCTGGGGGCCGACGCCGTCCTCGTCGGCTCGTCGCTCTCCGCATCGGCCGACCCGACGGCACTCGTCCGCGAGCTTTCCTCCGTCCCGCGCGTCAGCCGTGGCTGAGATCAAGTTCTGCGGAATGACCCGCGCCACCGACGTCGCGATGGCGGCAAGCCTCGGCGCTGCCTTCGTCGGCGTGATCTTCGCAGGCGGCCCACGGCATCAGACGCCGGACGGCGCCGCGCGCATCCTCGCCGGCACGATGCCCCCGCCGCGCCGCGTGGGCGTCGTTTCCGGGCAGACGCCGGAGGAAGTCGCCGACCTCGTGAAGACGGCGCGGCTGGACGTCGTGCAGCTTCACGCCAACCCGACCGCCGCGCGCGTCGAAGCCGTCCGTCAGGCGACCGGCGCCGGAGTCTGGGCCGTCCTCCAGCTTCCGGGCGACCAACTGCCGGCTAACGCCGTCGAGATCGCGCGGGTTGCCGACGCTATCGTTCTCGATGCGCAGGTTCCCGGCGGCCTGGGGGGATCGGGGGTGACCCTTCCGTGGACGCAGCTCGCGCGATCGCTGGCTGCCATCCGGGGAAGCTGCCGAATCGTGCTGGCGGGGGGCCTGAAGCCCGGGAACGTAGCGACGGCGATCACCGCCATCGAGCCGGACATCGTGGATGTTTCGTCGGGAGTCGAGTCCGCTCCCGGCATCAAGGATCACAGCCGGATGCGCGCGTTTCGCGATGCAGTCGCCGGCGCTGGAGCAACGAAATGACGAAGATTGCAGAGCGGGCGAGCGACCGGTTCGGCGCCTATGGTGGCAGGTACGTGCCCGAGACCCTCATTCCGGCGCTCGACGAGCTGGATGCCGCGTACGACGCGGCCATGAAGGACCCGGCGTTCCTGCGCGACGTGGACGACATGCTGACGAACTACGTCGGCCGGCCCTCCCCACTGAGCACGGCACCACGCTTCTCGGAAGCCGTCGGCACGACGGTGTGGCTCAAGCGCGAGGACCTCAACCACACCGGCGCCCACAAGATCAACAACACCGTGGGCCAGGTGCTGCTGGCGCGCCGGATGGGAAAGAAGCGCATCATCGCCGAGACGGGGGCCGGCCAGCATGGGGTGGCGACGGCGACCGTCTGCGCCAGGTACGGACTCGAATGCGTCGTCTACATGGGCGAGGAGGATACCCATCGCCAGGCGCTCAACGTGTTCCGCATGCAGTTGATGGGAGCGACGGTGATCCCGGTGAAATCGGGCACGCGGACCCTCAAGGACGCGCTGAACGAGGCGATTCGCGACTGGGTCACGAACGTCAACGACACCCACTACATCATCGGCACCGTCGCCGGTCCCGCGCCGTATCCCCGCATGGTGCGCGACTTTCAGGCAATCATCGGACGCGAAGCGCGCGAGCAGATGCTGAGCCGCGCCGGTCGCCTGCCGAAATCCGTCATCGCCTGCGTGGGTGGCGGATCCAACGCGATGGGGGTCTTCCATGCGTTCGTCCCCGACCGGGAGGTGGAGCTGATCGGCGTCGAAGCTGCTGGAGAAGGCCTGGATTCGGGACTGCATTCCGCGTCGCTGTCACGCGGAAAGCCCGGGGTGTTGCACGGGGCGCTGAGCTACCTGCTGCAGGACGAGTCGGGCCAGGTCCAGCCGGCCCACTCCATTTCGGCCGGCCTGGATTATCCGGGCGTCGGACCGGAGCTGGCGTGGCTGAAGGACTCCGGCCGGGCCGAATACGTCTCCGTGACCGACGACGAGGCGCTGGACGGGTTCAGGATGCTGAGCCGCCTGGAGGGCATCATTCCGGCGCTCGAATCGTCACACGCCGTGTCCTGGATCGCCCAGAACCGGGGCCGGTGGTCGCCGGACGACGCGATCCTGCTCTGTGTGAGCGGCCGTGGGGACAAGGATGTGGCGCAAGTCAGCGAGAGGCTTAAGTTGGGCACGTGACGACGCCGTCGCTTCGCCGTACCATGGCCTTCAAGGCCATCGACCTGCCGGAGGGGTACCCGGCGGTCGAGGAGCTCATGCGGCTCATGGTCAAGGCGATTCGCGCGCAACAGCTCTACGCCGCGAACAACCCGATGCACAAGTCGGCGCTCGAATCGCTGCGCGCCGGGTTCGCGAAGGTCTGGGCGGAGACCGACGACCTCGCGCTGACGATCGGCGAGACGGAGATCCAGTGGCACGGCGTGGCCGTCCTCGCCGATCCGGTGAAGTCCTCGGACAGCCTCGCGTGGATGTTCTACAAGGACGGCATCCGCGAGCTGCGCTTCCAGAAGGGCGTCGAGGACGCGGAGATCGTCCGGTTCCTCGAGATCGTGGGACGCGCCCGCAAGGCGACCATCGAGGACGACGACCTGATCACGATGCTGTGGGAGGCCGACCTCGCCGGGCTGACCTACACGTACCGCGATGCGCAGGCGGACGACGTCGACACCGGCGAGATATCGCGGGTCCAGGGGCCCGGTGGCGACATGGCCCCCGAGGAAGTCCAGCTGCACGTCGAGCAGGCGGCGGAATCCACGAAGGGCCGGCGGTCGGGCGTGGTCAACATGGCCGATTTCGACCAGACGCTCTACTTCCTCGACGAGCGCGAGATCGACTACCTGAAGCAGGAGATCGGCCGGGAGTACGAGCAGGACCTGCGCACCAACATCGTCGCCGCGCTCCTCGACATCTTCGAGCAGCAGAGCAACGACGCCGTGCGCGAGGAATGCCTCGACTACGTCGAGACGATGCTCGCGTTCCTGCTGGCGTCGGGCAGCTTTCGCGGGGTCGCGTTCCTCCTGTCGGAAACCCGCACCGCCGGCGCGAGGCCGGGCGATCTCTCGCCGCGCATCCGCGAGCGCATCGATTCGCTCCCCGACCGGCTGAGCGCCCCCGAGGCGGTGGATCAGCTCATCCATGCGCTGGACGACGCGCCGATGCTGCCCCCGCACGATGAGCTCGGGCTGCTGTTCGACCAGCTGCGGCCCACGGCGCTCGGGACGGTCTTCTCCTGGATGCCCAGGGTGCGCGACGACCGGCTGCGGGCGCTGATCGCCGACGTCGCGGGGCGGCTGGCCGCCGCGAACACCGGTGAGCTGGTCAAGCTGGTGGATGCGTCGGACGTGGCCGTGTCGAACGAAGCGATGCGTCGGGCCGGTGCCCTCAAGGCCCAGGCGGCCGTCGGGTCGATCGGGCGGATCCTCAGCGACCCGGATGCGAAGCGGCGGCAGATCGCCGCGCAGGCGCTCGCCGAAATCGGCTCTGCCGGCGCGATGCAGGCCCTCGAGCGCGCGCTCGGCGACGGGGACCGCGACGTGAGGATCGCCGCGATGCGCGCCCTGGCGGCCGGCGGGCACCGGCCGGCGGTGGGGAAGCTCGCGACGATCATCGGCGGCCGGGAAATCCGCGACGCCGACATCAGCGAGAAGACCGCGGTCTTCGAGAGCTACGGCGCGCTCTGCGGCGATGCCGGCGTCACGACCCTCGACACGATCCTCAACGGCAAGGGATTCCTCGGCAAGCGGGACGACCCGGCGATGCGCGCCGCGGCCGCGATGGGGCTGGGCCGGATCGGCAGCCCGAAGGCGCGCGAGTCGCTCCAGAAGTCGGCTGCCGACAAGGAGCCCGTCGTCCGCAATGCCGTGACCAGGGCACTCCGCGGAGGCGGCACGTGAGCGACACCCAGGCCCCCTCCCAGCGAAAGTCGCTCGTCCTCGACGTGAACGCCGTGCTGCGGGCGGCGGACAACGCGAGCGTGCGGAAGTCGGGCCGCAGTCTCGTCTTCGCGCTGCACGGAGCGCTGCGGGCAGTCAAGCTGTATCCGCTCGAGAACGCGGCCGTCCAGAAGGCCCTCGCCGACGTGACGGCGCAGGCGAAGGATCTCCTCTCGATCGAGGACTCCCTCGAGATCCGGCTGAGCGGCGAGATCATCTTCGTCAACGCGACGCGGCTCCGGCTCGACCTGGAGAACTTCGCGAGCTTCAGCCACCTGCTGTCGCTCTTCCGCACCTGCGGCGTGGGCTGCATCCAGGTCCGCCCCGACGTGCAGCAGAAGGACTGGATGATCTTCCTGTCGCAGCTCCAGGCGCCGGGACCGGAGGATCCGTCGGACCGCTTCGATGATCTCGTCCAGCGCCTGCAGACGGCGGGAGTCGGCGCGATCACGCTCGAGATGCCGGTGGAGCAGGAGGATTCGAACCGCGGCGGCTCGAAGGAGAAGGCCAAGCGCACCTATGCCCAGTGCGTCACGGTCACGAAGGACCTGATGACGGGCGTGCGGCTCGGCCAGTCGCCCAACATCAAGAAGATCAAGCGCGTCGTGCAGACCATCGTCGACCAGATCCTGAACGACGAGTCCTCGCTCATCGGCCTGACGACGATCCTCGACTACGACGAGTACACGTTCACGCACAGCGTGAACGTCTGCATCTTCTCGGTGGCGCTCGGGAAGCGGCTCGGGCTCTCGAAGCTCCAGCTCTACGATCTCGGACTCGCGGCGCTCTTTCACGACATCGGCAAGTCGCGCGTGCCGCAGGACGTCCTGAACAAGCCCGCGAGCCTCAGCGAGGACGAGTGGCGCACGATCGCCAATCATCCGTGGCTGGGCCTGCTCGCCCTGTTCCAGGTGCGGGGCACGAGCGAGCTCGCCTACCGGGCGATGATCGTGTCGCACGAGCATCACATGAAGACGGACCTGACCGGGTATCCCCGGCCGATCCGTTCCCGCCAGCTCAGCATGTTCAGCAAGATCGTCGCGGTCTGCGACGCCTTCGACGCCGCCACCTCGCGACGGGTCTACCAGACGTCGCCGTGGACCCCCGCCGACGTCGTCCGCGAGATGCGCGACAACCCGAAGCGGGGGATGGACCCCGTCGTCGTGAAGGCCTTCATCAACCTCACCGGCATCTATCCGGTCGGGACCCTGGTGATCCTGGATACCTTCGAGCTCGGCATCGTGCACGCCATCAACCCGATCGCCGAGATGCTTTCGCGCCCCATCGTTCGCATCATTGGTGATCCGCAGGGTAATGTTCTCCATCCGGGCGAGCTGGCGAATCTCGCCGACCTGGCCGAGAACGGCTCGTACCGGCGCACGATCATCAAGACCGAGAATCCCGAACGATATGGCATCCGGATTGGCGACTACTTCGTCTAGGAAGGCGATCGCCGCGCGGTTCGAGGAGCTGAAGGCGAAGGGCAGGCGCGCCTTCGTTCCCTACATCACCGCCGGCGACCCGGGCGTCGACGAGACCGTCGAGCTTCTCCGGGGACTCGAGGAGGCCGGAGCGGACACCATCGAGGTCGGCGTCCCGTTCTCCGATCCGATGGCCGACGGCCCCGTCATCCAGGCCAGCTCGCAGCGGGCTCTCGACCGCGGCGTCCGGCTCACGCAGGTGCTCGAGATCATCCGCCGCGCGAAGCTCGAGACACCCATCGTCCTCTTCAGCTACCTCAATCCCATCATTGCCGCGGGCCCCGACGTGCTCGAGCGCGCCGCCGATGCGGGATGCAGCGGCCTGCTGATCACGGACCTGCCGGTCGGCTCCGATCCGGAGCGTGAAGCCTGGCTCGGCGGAGGACCACTGGCGTTCATCCGCCTCGTGGCACCGACGACGCCGGCGGACCGGATGCAGGAGATCGGCATCCACGGCAGCGGCTTCGTGTACCTGATCAGCCGGCTCGGCGTGACCGGCGTACAGTCGTCGCTGGCGAGTGACCTGCCGCAGACGATGGCCCGTCTCCGGGCGGCAACGACGCTGCCGATCTGCGTGGGATTCGGCGTCTCCACGCCGGAGCAGGCGACGGCGGTGGCGCGCATGGCCGATGGGGTCGTCGTCGGCAGCGCCATCGTCCGGGCCGCCGCCGAGAGCGTCGACTCGGCGGTCCGTTTCGCGAAGGAAATGCGGCGCGCCATCGACGCGGCCTGATGTCGCCGGCCACCGAGATCACGCTTCGCGCGATGCGGTTTCACGCGCTCGTCGGCATCCTGCCGCACGAGCGCGCGCATCCGCAGCCGGTCGAGGTGGATCTCATGGTCACGATCACGGACGGGGAAGGAGTGGTGGACTACCGTCGACTGTACGCGGCGGCATCCGACGTCGTCGCCTCCGGGCACATCGACTTTCTCGAGGAGATCGCGGAGCGCGTGGCGGCCGGCGCGTTCGCGGTCTCGGACCGCGTCACCCGCGCGCGCGTCGCCGTGCGGAAGCCCCATGTTGCCCTTGGCGGCCCCCTGGCATACGCCGAAGTGCGCATCGACCGGCTGCGGCGGACGGCCGATGTATAAGCTTTCCGAGGGCGAGACCCTCAGCGTCGCGTACATTGCCCTCGGCGGCAACGTCGGCGCCCGCGAGGAGTACCTCGCGAATGCCCGCGCCCTGATCGCGGCGCTGCCGGGATCCCGGATCCTGGCCGAGACGCAGATCGAGGAAACGGCAGCGATCGGCCCCTCGCCCCAGGCGAACTACCTCAACCAGATGGTGGCGCTGGAAACGGCGATCTCTCCGCGCGCCCTTCTCGAGCACCTGCTGCGGATCGAGCGCCAGCTCGGGCGGGAGCGGAAGGAGAAGTGGGGGCCGCGGACAATCGACCTCGACATCGTGCTGTACGGGAATCAGGTGATATCTTCGGACCGACTCACCCTCCCGCACCCCGAGATTCCCAACCGCGACTTCTGGCAGCGCGAGCTCATCGAGCTTCGCGGCGACTGGAGATGACGAGTTCCTCCGCAACGCACCTGGTGACGGACATTCCCGGCTGGGCGCAGGTCTCGAAAGGCCGGCGCAAGCACATCGTCCGGGTCACGACGCTTCTTGCCTCGTGGGCGGAGTCCATGGGCCTGGCGACCCCCGAGGCGCAGGCCTGGGTGGACGCCGGCCGGTTCCATGACGCATTGCGCGACGCGCCGGTCGCGGAGCTCTGCGCGCTCGCCGGCTCGTCGGTGCACGAGGTCGAGCTGCTGCACGGGCCGGCCACGGCCACGAAGCTGGAGCGCGACGGCGAGTCCCGGCGCAATCTCCTGGACGCCATCCGCTACCACAGCATCGGCTGGAAGGACTGGGATCGCGTCGGGCGCGCGCTGTACATGGCCGATTACCTCGAGCCGGGCCGCACCTTCGACGCCGAGCGCCGGGCGGAGCTGTCCCTCCTGGTGCCGCGCGACTTCGACGCCGCGTTCCGCGAAGTGGTGCGCGCCCGGATGTCCTACGCGAAGGAGCAGGGATACACGGAGTATCCGGAGAGCGTCGCGCTGCTCGCGTCGGTCGAATGAGCGCGCGGGTGCTGGCCATTGCCGGCCTGGTGGTCGTGCTGCTTGGCGTCGGGGGCGCGCTCGTCACGCGCCGGATCACGGGGACGGTCTTCGGCCTCGGGGATCCCGACACCGCGCCGGGCAATGCGCGGGTTCGCGTGCAGGTGCTGAACGCGACCTCGACGCGCGGCCTCGCGCAGCGCTTCGGTGGCCCGCTGCGCGACAAGGGGTTCGACGACGTCGAGATTGGCAACAACCGGGAGCGCTTCGATTCGACGATGGTTCTCGATCGCTCGAATCACCCCGACTGGGCGAAGCGAGTGGCGGCGGCGATGGGCGGCGCCACCGTGGTCAGCCGGCCCGACAGCTCACGCTACCTGGACATCACCGTGCTTGTCGGCGCGACCTGGCGGCCGCCGGCCGAGCCGTTCCGTCCGTAGCTGACCGCACGCCGCGGCGATGTCGATGCCGCGGCTCTTCCGCACCGCGACCTCGACGTTCTGCTTCTTCAGCTCGCGGACGAAGGCCTTCATGCGCTCCGGCGACGACGGCGTGAAGCCGCGCGTCCCGCCGGGATGCAGCGGGATCAGGTTCACGAAGGCCTTGCACTCCCGGGCGAGGCGCCCGAGCTCCATCGCGTGCTCGACGGCGTCGTTCACCCCACCGAGCATGACGTACTCGAACGTCACCCGGCGATCGAACACCTTGGCGGCGGCGATCACGTCGGCCAGCGGATACTTGACGTTGATCGGCATCAGCTCGCGCCGCAGGGCATCGGTGGGCGCGTGGATCGAGATCGCCAGCCGGAACTGCTCCGGGCGTTCGCCAAGCGCGACGATGCCCGGGAGCACGCCGACCGTCGACACGGTGATGTGCCGGGCGCCGATGCCGAGGCCGTCCGGGTCGTTGAGAATGGTGAGCACCGGATCGACGGCCTTCCAGTTCATGAGCGGCTCGCCCATGCCCATGAACACGATGTTCGTGACCCGGATGGGATCGTCGAGCAGCCGGAGCTCGCGCACCTGGCAGGCGATCTCGTGGACGGCAAGGTTCCGGGTGAAGCCCATCGCCCCGGTCGCGCAGAACGCGCACTGCAGGGCGCACCCCGCCTGGGACGAGATGCAGATGGTCATCCGGTCGCCCTCGGGGATCGCCACCGTCTCGATCGCTTCCTTGTCGTGAAGGCGGAACAGGAACTTGCGGGTGCCGTCGGCCGAGGCCTGCTGGACCGCCAGCTCGAGGCGCGGCAGCTCGAACCGCTCGGCGAGCTGCTGCCGGAGGGAAGCCGGCAGCTCGGTCATGTCCTCGAAGGACCTGGCGGGGTTCACCCAGAGGCGGCGCAGCACCTGGCCGGCGCGATACGCGGGAGCTCCGATGCCGGACATCCAGGCACGCAGGACCTCCCCGGCTTCAGCCGGGGTGAGGTCGAGCAGATTTGTGCGTTTGCCCTGATCTGACATACACTTAACCTAATGTACCTCCAGTACTGCCTCAAGCGAGGACAGCTACCGCCCAGCCATTGAACGAGTTAACTTCGCCTGCGATGACGCCTGGAGTGAAGAGTCCTCTGATCGATCGTCGCGGAGCGTCCACGACTTGATCCCCCGACGATGGTGGCCCCCAGTGGCCTGGCTGGGGGCGATTTTGACGGCGACATCCCTACCGAACACGCTCATACCCGACGTGGGTTTTCGTTTCGCCGACAAGGGCCTGCATTTCTTCATGTATGGTGGTCTCGGACTGCTGCTCGCCCGGGCCATGCATAATCCGCCCCGCACGACCCTGAGCCGGGTCTTCCTGGCGGCTTTTCTGCTCGTCGTCGCCATCGGCGCCCTGGACGAGTGGCACCAGCACTTCATCCAGGGCCGCAGCACAGAGCTGGCCGACTGGATGGCTGACTCGTCCGGCGGTCTGGTTGGTGCTTTGATTTGGACCATGACCGGCCGCCACAAGGAAATCCGCACCGCCTGATGCCTGAGAACAACGCCGCCACGTCCCTTCGCACGCACCGCGCGGGATCCCTCCGCCGCGCGCACGCCGGAAGCACCGTCCGCCTCGGGGGCTGGGTTCACCGCACCCGCGATCTCGGCGGCCTGGTCTTCATCGACCTCCGCGATCGCGAAGGACTCGTGCAGGTCTGCGTGAATCCCAACGAGGCGCCGGCCGACGTCGTGGCGGCCGCCCGCGCGCTCGGCCAGGAGACCGTCATCCTCGTCGAGGGCGTGGTCCGCGAGCGCGAGGAGCAGATGCGGAACTCGGACATGGCGACCGGTGACGTCGAAGTGCGCGCGACGTCCATCCGGGTCGTGGGCCCCGCCAGCATTCCCGCGATCCCCGTGGCGCGCGGGAAGAGCGAGAGCCTCCCGGCCGAGGAGCTGCGACTTCGTCACCGGTACCTCGACCTCCGCCGCCCGGAGCTCCAGCACGCGATCATGCTGAAGCACCGGCTGATGCAGGCGACCCGCCGGCACCTGACCGAGGCCGGGTGCATCGAGGTCGAGACGCCGATCCTCACCAAGCCGACGCCCGAGGGCGCCCGCGACTATCTCGTTCCGAGCCGCGTGCACCCGGGCGAGTTCTACGCCCTGCCGCAGTCCCCGCAGCTGTACAAGCAGCTGCTCATGGTCGCGGGCTTCGACCGCTACTTCCAGATCGCGCGCTGCTTCCGCGACGAGGACCTGCGGTACGATCGCCAGCCCGAGTTCACCCAGATCGACATCGAGGCGTCGTTCGTTGGGGTCGAGGACATCCTGGCCCTCTGCGAAGGGCTCATCGGCGCGCTGTGGTCCGAGGCGGGCATCACGGCGCCGAAGACCTTCCGGCGGATGCCGTATCGCGAGGCGATGGAGAAGTACGGCAGCGACAAGCCCGACCTCCGCTACGGACTCGAGATCTTCGACGCGTCCGACGTGTTCCGCGGATCGGACTTCGGCATCACGAAGTCGGCGCTGGAGCGCGGCGAGCGCATTCGCGGCATCCGGATACCCGGAGGGGCCGCGTTCTCGCGGAAGCAGCAGGACGAGATCGAGGCGGTCGCCAAGTCGGCGGGCGCCGGCGGCCTGCTGCGGCTGAAGAAGGCCAACGGCGTGCTCGAGGGCCCCGCGGCGAAGTTCCTGTCGGCGGAGGCAGCGGCGAAGCTCGACCTGGCCGAGGGCGACCTGGCGGTGTTCGTCGCCGCGCCGCCGCACGTCGCCAACCCGGCGCTGGATCGCGTGCGGCAGGATGTTGCCCGCCGCCAGAATCTGGTGAAGGACGGCGAGCATGCCTTCCTCATCGTGACGGAGTTCCCGCTCTTCGAGAAGGATCCGGAGTCCGGGGCGCTGATGGCCGTTCACCATCCCTTCACGTCGCCGATGGCCGAGGACATTCCGCTGCTGGATTCCGCGCCGGAAAAGGTGCGGGCGAACGCCTACGACGTCGTCTACAACGGGACGGAGCTCGGCGGCGGATCGATCCGCATCTCCGATCCGGCCCTCCAGTCCCGGATGTTCAAGCTGCTCGGGATCGACGACGCCACGGCGGAGGCCCGCTTCGGGTTCCTGCTCGAGGGCCTCCGGGCAGGGGCGCCGCCGCATGGCGGCGTCGCGTTCGGGCTGGATCGGATCTCGATGCAGCTCGCTCAGGCGCAATCGTTGCGCGATGTGATCGCATTTCCCAAGACCACGGCGGCCCGGGCGCTCTACGAAGGCGCGCCCACCCAGGTGCCTCCGCGCGATCTCCAGGACCTACACATCAGGATCGAGGACCGGCGGTGAGCGACGATAGCGTCACACGAAAGCTGAACACCGAGGGGGCGGATCTGCTGACCCTCGCGGGAGTGAACGACACCAACCTCATCGAGCTCTCCCGCATCGGGGGCGTCAAGGTCGCGCTGCGTGGCGAGACGATGACCCTCACCGGTCCGGAGGATCTCGTCGAGCGCGCCCAGGCGATCGGCCAGCGGATGATCGACGCCGCGCGCCAGCGCCGGGACCTGACGGCCGACGACGTGCTGCGCCTGAGCGACGCGGCCGACAACTACGACCAGGGCGAGGGGGGCTCGGGCACCGGGGGAAGCTTCGGCGGCCCGCGCATCGCGCTGCCGGGCATTCGCAAGGTCATCGAAGCCAAGACCACGGGGCAGGCCGAGTACCTGAAGCAGATCCAGGACAACGACATCGTGGTCGGGATCGGTCCGGCGGGCACGGGCAAGACGTACCTCGCCGTCGCCGCCGCCGTCGAGGCGCTCACCAAGAAGCGCGTGCGCCGGATCGTGCTGGCGCGGCCGGCGGTCGAAGCGGGGGAGAACCTCGGCTTCCTGCCCGGCGACATGCAGGCGAAGGTGGATCCGTACCTGCGCCCGCTGTACGACGCGCTCGACGACATGATGCCGGCCGAGCGGGTGGAGCGGGCCCTCGAGACGCGGACCATCGAGATCGCGCCGCTGGCGTTCATGCGCGGCCGCACGCTCGGCGACGCGTTCATCATCGTGGACGAGGCGCAGAACGCGACGGCCATGCAGATGAAGATGCTGCTCACCCGCATGGGCGTGAACTCGAAGATGGTGATCACCGGCGACAAGACCCAGGTGGACCTGCCGCGCCACCAGGAGTCGGGGCTCGGCCAGGTCGAGCGGATCCTGCCGGGCATCGACGGCATCGCGTTCCACTACTTCGACGAGACGGACGTCGTCCGCCATCGCCTCGTGCGCGACATCGTGAAGGCGTACGCCGCGGAAGAGGCCGCGGCTGGGTGACGTGTCGCCCGAATCCGTGCGTCCGACGATTCACGTCGCGGTCGATGGAGTCGCCACCCCGCTGAGCCGCGCGTCGGCCCGGCGGGTCGTGGAAGGCGTGCTGCGCGCCGAGAAGGTGCGCGGCGCGCTCGTTTCGGTCGCCTTCGTCACCGACCGGGCCATCGCCGCCCTGAACCGGAAGCACCTCGGCCATCGCGGCGCGACGGACGTGATCTCGTTCGGCTTCGATCGCCCGGGCGACGCGGACCCGGTGGTGGGCGACATCTACATCGCGCCGGGCGTGGCGTCGCGCAACGCGAAGGCCCGGAAGGTCGGCGTTCGCGAGGAGCTCACGCGGCTGCTCGTGCACGGGACGCTCCACGTCCTCGGATACGATCATCCGGAGGACGACGGCCGGGAGCGCTCGGCGATGTGGCGTCGCCAGGAGCAGCTGGTGCGGCGCCTTCACCTCGCGTCCGGCCGATGATCGCCGTCCTCGTCGCCACCCTGGCGACCGGGCTCGCGGCCCTGCTGTCCATGGCGGACGGCGCGCTGCTGGCCACGCATACGTCGCCGGAGCACGCCTGGGACTCCGACGCCGACCGGAACCGCCGGGAGCGGGAGCATCGTTCGCTGTCCATGGCGCGCGTCCTCCTCTATCTGGCGGCCGGCGCGGCCATCGCCGTGCTGTTCGACTTCGCGGCCTACGGCCTCGTGGTCCGGACGCTGATCGAGATCGCCGTCGCGCTGGCGATCGTCGCGGTGACGGAGAGCGTCGCGCGGGCCATCGGCCAGGCGAATGCCACGCGCGTGAACGTCATCGGCGCGCCCCTCGCCACCGCCGCCGTCGTGGCGCTGGCGCCGGCGGTGATCCTTGGCGCGCGGCTCGAGCGATTCCTCCACTACCTCCTGCCGCGCGCGGTCGAGGACGAGGACCAGCGCGAGGCGA
>CAMLHT010000006.1 GCA_946479895.1 uncultured Gemmatimonadota bacterium
GCGGCCGCAACGACTGCCCCTTCTGAGTGAAGTCTCACGCCGCGGTCGCGGCGGTGTTGCTGGGCAGCGAGGAGCTGGTGCAGAAGGTCCTCGACGACATCGACAGCTCTCCCCTGACGGATGCGGAGAAGCTGCTGATGCATTTCCTCGACAAGGTGAACCACGACTCGCCGCGGATCACGCCCGCGGACATCGAGCCGCTCCACGCCGCCGGCTGGACCGACGAGCAGATCTGGTACGGGATCACGGTCTGCGCGCTGTTCAACTTCTACAACCGCTGGATCGACGCGAGCGGCGTGTGCGCCCTGTCGGATGAGGCGCACCGGGAAGGCGGCAAGCGGAGCGCGGCCGGGGGCTATGCCCGCCGGTAGCGAACGGATGGCCGGAGAGGCGCTCCTCGTCAGCCCGGACCGATAGGCTCGGACCACCAGGATGTCCGGACCGATCGGTCCGGACGACTTCCGCCGCCGGATTCCCGAATTTCGCGCCGTTCACCGACGGAATCGGCCGACGCGCCGGTTCCGTCACGCGATTCGGAATCCCACACGGCAGGAAAGTCCCATGACACGCAACACGCTGGTCTCCATCACGGTGGCGCTGGCCACCATCGCCATCCAGGCCGACGCGGGCGCTCAGGCCGCCTCGCCGAAGCTGCACGTCAATCCGCGCTGGTCCGAATGCTCGTTCCAGCTCGACGCCGCCCTCACGAAGGCCGCCTGGCGGCAGTTCACCGAGGAGGCGGGCCTCGTCACCTACTTCCGGCCCCTGATCGACGCCCGGGCGATGGGGAAGGGGAAGTACGAGATCTCCGCGCTGCAGTGGAAGACCGGGATCGACGACGCCGACGCCGCCTGGAACGACACGTTCGTCCACCCGGATTCGACCCACTGGCTGTTCGAGGGCGACGGCCTGCAGTTCCCCGGCCTCATGGGCCGCGCCGGCGTCGGCGAGAAGACCGACCTGGGCCTCTATTTCACGAAGAGCCCGGGCGCCAACTACGGCTTCCTCGGTGCGCAGCTCCAGCGCCAGCTGCTCGGCGGGGCGAGCTCGGACTGGGCGGCGTCGGCGCGCGCGAGCTTCGTCTCGCTGTACGGACCGGAGGACGTGGACTTCACGGTGTACGGGATCGATTTCCTCGCCAGCCGCACGGTCCGCCTCACGCGCTGGGCGTCGGTGTCGCCGTACGCGGGTCTCTCGAGCTACCTGGCCCACTCCCGTGAAAAGAGCACGGTGGTGAGCCTGGCCGACGAGATCATGCCCGGGAGCGCATCCACGCTCGGGGCGACGCTGCAGCTCTCGGCGGCGCGGCTGGGCGTGGAATACAGCTTTGCGAAGGTCAATTCGTTCTCCATGAAGGTGGGAGTCGGGTTCTAGCCGACATCCCGGGCGGTCGCCGTAAAGCTGGTGCCCTCGCTGGGCTCGTGATGACGGCGGGGAGCGCGGGATGACGGGGGCGGGCCGTCGCCGGTATTATTGCGGCGATGGCACGCCTCACTCTCGACTGGATCCAGGTTGCCGCGGTCGTGGGGACGGTGCAGGGGTTGCTGCTCACCGGCGTTCTCCTCACCCAGCGGAACAACCGCACGGCGAATCGCCTTCTCGCCGCGCTCATGGCGACGTTCACGCTGTTCCTCGCGTCGGACGTCTACTACGCGACGGGCCTGATTCGCGTGTATCCGCATTTCTTCGGGCTGTCGTACCCGATGCCGTGGGTGTTCGGCCCCCTCGTGTATCTCTACGCGGTGGCGGCGAGTGACCGCTCGTGGCGGTTCCATCCGAGACACCTGATGCACTTCGCGCCGGCGCTGGTGGTGGTCGTCGCGTCGTTGCCATTCTACCTGGCGAGCGGCGCCGAGAAGATCGCGCAGTACGATCGGTTTCTGGCCGGCAATCCCCCGCCGCTGATCGCGGTCCTCGCGCCGACCAAGTTCATCTCGGGCATCGCCTACACGGCGGCGACGCTGTGGTACCTCCGGCGGCATCGCCGCCGCATCGAGAACAGCTACTCCAACACGGCGCGCGTCAACCTCCGGTGGCTGCGCTGGCTCGTCGGCGGCGCCGGCGCCATCTGGGCGCTCGCCACCACGCTGCTGTTCACGGACGTCGGCCAGCGGCTGCGAGATGACCATGTGGCGCTCGCGATCGCGATCATGGTCTACGCGATCGGATACCTCGGCCTGCGGCAACCCGAGGTGTTTCGGTTCGAGACCGCGGAGTTCGCGGTGCCGGAGCCGAAGAACGTGACGCTCGCCCCCCGCGCGGTGGAAACGACGCCGGAGCCCGTGGCCCGGTACGAGCGCTCGGGGTTGAGTGACCGGGAGGCCGAGGCGCTGAAGGCGCAGTTGCTCACGGTCATGGAGAGCGACCGCCCCTGGAAGGACAGCGAGCTCACGCTTGCGGACCTCGCGGCCCGGATCGGCAGCACGCCCCACAAGCTGTCGGAAGTACTGAACGGGCAGGTCGGCCAGACCTTTCACGATTTCGTGAACGGATACCGCGTTCGCGAAGTGCAGCGGCGCATCGAAGCCGGCGAGGCCCGGAAACTGAAGATGCTCGCGCTGGCGATGGACGCGGGATTTGCGTCGAAATCCACCTTCAACGAAGTATTCAAGAAGCACACGAGCCGCACGCCGTCCGACTTCCGCCAGGCGGTCGGCGGATGACGATGCCAGGGAGGCGCGACATGCGTGAGTCGAGGGAGCCGACTGCCGGATTCGCGGCGGATGCCGTGCGATCGATCCGCGGGCGTCGCCTGTCGCTCCTCGCCGCCACCCTCATCATCGCGGGCCTGGCCGGCCTCGCGCCCCGCCTCGCCGCGCAGCCAGCGACACCCCGGATACTGCTGCGGCTCGATGACGTCGGCATGAACCACTCCGTCAACGCGGCCGTCGAGAGGTTCGCTGCCACCGGCATTCCCTTTTCCGCATCGGTCCTCGTCGTCGGGCCGGCGTATCGCGAAGCGGTCGAGATGCTGAAGCGTCACCCACAGGTGAGCGTCGGCGTCCATCTCGCGCTCAACGCCGAGTGGCGCGGCTACCGCTGGGGCCCGGTGCTCGGCAAGGCGGGCGTCCCATCGCTCGTGGGTGCGGACGGCTTGTTCCTGCCTTCGGGCGAAGGTTTCCTCGCCAGCCGCTACGATCTGGCCGAGGTCGAGCGGGAGATGGAGGCGCAGGTGCAGCGCGCGCTCTCGTCCGGGTTGCGCGTCACCTACGTGGACGCGCACATGGGGACGCTCCAGGCCACGCCGGAGCTCCGCGCCATACAGGAGCGCGTCGCGCGCCGGCACGACCTCGCGATCTCGCGGCATTTCGGTGAGTCGTATTTCACGCTGTGGCCCGTGGCTCCCGAAGCGAAGAAGTCGGCGCTGCTCGCGCGGCTCTCCTCCGCGTCGCGGGACACGGTCAACCTCGTGGTCGCGCACGTGGCGGAGCGAACGCCGGAGATGGAGGCGCTGTTCGACATGAACGCGGCCGAGCAGAATGCGGGCGCCGGGGTGGCCGCGCATCGCGGGGCCGAGCTCGCGGCGCTGCTCTCTCCCGAGCTCGCGGACCTGGCGCGCTCGGGAAGGCTCCGGTTCATCACCTACGACACGCTCGCCGCGCGGGCCGGGCCGAAAGAGCGCACGCGAATCCTGACGCTCGAACCGGGCATCACCGCCACCGTCGTCGCGCCGGAGGGCCTGACGAGGAGCCAGCGCGTCGACCTGATCTTCTACGCGCTGCCGAACGGCAACTCGACGGCGGAGACCATGGGGAGGGTGGTGACGGACAGCGCCGGATGGCGGTACGACATCCAGCACATCGCCGCACAGACTCGCGCGCTGCGGACCATGGGGCTGCCGCAGGCGGTCGTCGTCTATCTCGAGGCGCGCGGGAAGAGCTGGCCGGCCTGGCGCCGGACGATCGGATACGACTCCGCGAACGCCCGGATCGTCCGGCTCATCGACGAGGTGATCGATTCGGTCGGACGACCGCCCACCCTGTCCGTGACCCTCACGGGGCACAGCGGCGGCGGATCGCTGATGTTCGGCTTCATCGAGGGACGGGCGGCCGTGCCGGACTGGATCGAGCGCATCGCCTTCCTCGATGCGAGCTACAACTTCGACGCGAGTCACGGACCGAAGCTCATCGGGTGGCTGCGCCGCGACCCGCGCCACGTGCTGGTCTCGCTGGCCTACGATGATCGCGAGGTCATGCTCGATGGAAAGAAGGTCGTCTCCGACTCCGGCGGGACCTGGCGGGCCACCGAGCGCCTGCTTGCGGCCCTGCGGCCGTCGTTTCCGCTCGTCGCCGATACGCTCGGAGAGTTCGACCGCCTTCGCTCGCCGCAGATTGAGATCCTGCGGCACCCGAACCCGCGGAACCGGATCCTGCACACGGAGATGATCGGCGAGATGAACGGCTACATGCACGCGATGCTCGTCCGGCGGCCGGCGTACGATGCCGGACCGACGGTGCTCCGGCCGGCGCGTGCCTATGCGCCCTGGATTGCGCGGTAAGCGGTGAGCCATGCAGCTCTCGGCAAGTGAAGTCGACATCACGACCCTCGCGGTCGACGCCATCGTCAACGCGGCGAACGCCGAGCTGATTCCCGGCGGCGGGGTGGACGGCGCGATCAATCGCGCCGCCGGGCCGGAGCTCGGCCGCGCCATGCTGGAGATCGGCGGCTGCCCGACGGGCGAGGCGCGCATCACGCCCGGCTTCAGGCTGCCGGCGAAATACGTCATTCACGCCGTCGGGCCGGTATGGCATGGTGGATCGAGCGGCGAAGCGGCGCTCCTCGCGAGCGCGTATCGCTCGGCCTTCGTGCTCGCGCGCGACAACCACTGTGAGAGCATCGCGTTCCCGGCGATAAGCACCGGCGTCTACGGATATCCGCTCGACGAGGCAACGAAAGTCGCGGTCGACACGGTTCGGAAATTCGCCGCCGAGGCCGGGAGCGTGCGGTCGGTGCATTTCGCCTGCTTCAGCGCCCGCGCGCTCGAGGCGTACCGTCGCGCGGGAGTCACCGAATGACGATCCGCCGTGGCTCCCCCGAAGACGCGTCCGCGCTGGCCGAGCTCGCGATGCGCACGTTCCACGACACTTACGCCGAGTTCAACACGGCGGAGGACATGCGCGCCTACCTCGAGAGGGTGTACGGCGTGGAGCAGCAGACGCGTGAGCTCAACGACCCGGCGATGATCACCGTGCTCGCGGACTCTCCCAACGGTCTCGTCGGGTTCGCGCAGGTGCGCCGCGGCGAGGCTCCGTCATCCGTCGGGCAGGATGACTCCGTGGAGGTCTATCGTTTCTACGTGGATCGCGGGGCTCACGGAACCGGAGTCGCGGCGCGACTGATGGACGGAGTGAAGACGGCGGCTCGCGACCTCGGCGGCCGGCGTCTCTGGCTCGGCGTATGGGAGCGGAACCCGCGGGCGATCGCCTTCTACCGCAAGTCGGGCTTCAGCGACGCCGGCACCACCACGTTCCAGCTCGGGTCCGATCTCCAGACCGATCGCGTGATGGTGGCCTCACTTCTCCCGGGCGACGGCGCCGGCTGAGCTTCCCGCCGCGCCGGGAATGGTCGCGTCCAGAAAATCGGCCACGATCGCCAGCACGCGCGCCGGCTGCTCTTCGTGCGCGTTGTGCCCCGCGTGCTCGATGACCTCGAGCCGGGCGTGCGGGATGCGATCGGCGAGAATGGCCTGATGCTCGGGAGGGAAGAGGAAATCCTCCCGCCCGCCAAGGACGAGCGTCGGCATCGATATCTCGGCGAGGCGGTCCATGACGGACCAGTGCCGGAGCAGCACGCTGAAGCCCTCGACCATCGCCTCCGGCCGCATCCTCATGCGCATGGCCGCAGCGGCCATGGCGGGCAGGTCCCGGATCCGGACCTTCCAGAAGTATGCGCCGAGGAAGCGCATGACGGCCGGGCGCACCTCGCCAACGGTCAGCTCACCGTTGAAGAAACGTCGCGCGGCGGTGACGGTGCGCTCGCCGTAGCCACGCTTCTCGAGAATCGTCGGGGCGCTCTGCTGATACCACTTCGCGTCGGCAGCCGAATCGAGGAGGAGCAGTCGCGAGACGCGACGAGGGTGCCGCAGCGCGTATTCGAGCGCCACGTGGCCACCGAAGGAATGCCCGGCCACGGCCCACTGGCGGTAGCCCAGGATTTCGCGGAGGGCCTCGGCGTCGGCCACGAGGTTGTCGAAGGTCATGGACGCCGTCTCGCCGGTCGAGCGGCCGTTCGCGCGGTGATCGTAGAGGATGACCGTGAATCGCTCCGCCAGCTTCTCGAATGGCGCGAGCGTCGTCGAATCCAGCCCCGGACCGCCGTGCATGATCACCAGCGGCTCGCCGCGGCCCATCATCCTCACGAAGAGGGAGACGTCCCTGATCCGGATCATCGTCATCTCGTCCTCCCGGTGCCATGTGGCTGCCGATCCAAGCTCTCCGGGCCGCCCCGGGTGACAGTCGGCGCCACGCTGACCCGCGGTCGGGCGAGCGCTGACAGGGCGCAGTCGGTCCGCTCGCAAGGCGACGGCGGTTCTCCGACTCCGGCGGCTCGGCGTGAAACCGCCGGAGCGCCGCGAGCGGTCAGGCGTCCGCGGTAGCGGGGACGGCTCGCGGAATGGCGCGCTGGATCGCGACCAGCTCGGGGTTGGCGCCGAACGCGCCGCAGATCGAGATGTCGTACTCGTACCGCCCCGACGTCTCGGCGTCGATCCACGGGAAGCCGCGGCAGACCTTCGGATAGTACGGCTTGTCGTGGATGGTGCATCCGCCATCGCGGAAGAGGGCGCAGCGCTTGTTCCGGACGCGCGTGCGCAGCTCGCCCCACCGGTTGCGATACACGAGTCCGGGGCCCTGGTCGGCCTCGATCGCCGCGGCTTCTTCATCCGTAACGGTCGTGCCGTATGCGCAGCACGACGCGTTGTGCGGGCAGGGATAGCAGGGCAGCGCGGGCAGCTTCGAAAGGGCGTCGGCACTCATCGACGGACAAGCTAATCCGCGCGCCGGCCGGTGAGAACGCCGAGCGAAGCGGCCGGCACCTTCACCAGATGCCGGCCGCCGCCGTCGAGCGGGATCAGCGCGTGCCGCCGCGGCCGGGGCGCGGGAGCGCCGTCGGCGGCAGGATGCCGTTCAGTCGCATGTAGTTCGCGATCTGGCTGTAGTGATCGGCCATGTCGAGGGCGTGGCCGAGCACCATGCTGGCGCGCACGACCTGCCTGCTGTTGCCGCCGAAGGTCAGCGTCGCCTGCTCGGCGATGCTCGCGTCGGTGAGCTGGGCGAACGCCGCCTCGCAGAAGTCGAAGGATGCCTTCAGCTGCTTCACGAGCGTCGCCTTCGGCCAGTTCTGCTTCACCGAGTCCGGCGTCGACGTCTCTTCCGGCGTGCGCGTGGCCTTCATGGCGCCGAAGGCGTTGCAGAAGAGGTAGTTGTCGTCGGCGAGATGCTGCGCGATGTAGCCCACCGTGAGCTGCGCCGGCGTAGGCTTGTAGCCGAACTTCGATTCCGGGATCGAGTCGAACGCCTGCGCGAGGTTGCGCTGGAGCGTCATCGTGCGCTGGCGGAAGACGGTGGTGACCGGATTGGCCTGCTGGCCGGCCGGCGGCTGCTGGGCGGAGAGAGTCACCGGCAGGGCAAGCGTGACGAGGGCCGCGAACATGCGCTTCATATGTGTCCCCTGGTGGGAAGGTAGGGTTGTGATATGGGGCAGGCGGACCCGGTCCGCAAATGCCCCACCATTCGACAGCCGTTCCGGACGCCACGACTCACTCCCCCCGCCATGATCCGCCGACCCATCCCCCTGCTGGTCCGCGCCTGGCTCGTCACGGCAGTCGTCGACGCCATCTTCTCGAGCGCGCTCAACGTCTTCGCCTATCACTCCACCGTGGCCCTGCTGTGGCAGCGGGTGGCGTCGACCCTGCTCGGCCCTGATGCGCTGAATGGCGGGCCGAAGACGGTCTTCATCGGCCTCCTGATGCATGCCGGGGTCGCGCTGACGTGGTCCGCGGTGTTCCTGATCCTGGCCATGCGGTGGGCGGGGCTCCGGCGGGCGATCAGCACGCCGGCGGGGATCCTCGGAGTGGCGGCGCTCTACGGACCCGCCATATGGATGGTGATGTCGTTCGTCGTCATCCCCACCGCGACCGGTCGGCCCCCGACGATCAATGCCCGATGGTGGGTCCAGTTCTTCGGCCACATCCCGTTCGTGGCCCTGCCGATCGTCGGCGTGATCTCCGGGGGAGAAGAGCCGCGGGTCGGTGACCCGGCTACTTCTCGGAGATCCTGAACTCGCGGGTCGCGCTCACCTCTCGCTTCTTCGCATCGGTCACGACGAGCTCGAGGCGATAGGATCCCGCCGACATCTCGTGGGTGTCGAGCGTCCACCGCTCCCGTGATCGCGGGCTGCCCGCTATCTCCGGCGCGATCTCGGTGTGCGGCTTCTGCTGGCCGAACCCGAACTGGCGCAGCTTGGTGAGCGTGAACCGGGCGGTGAATGGCGTCTGTCCCGAGAGGCCGCACACGTCGTAGCTCACGCGCATCCGGTCGGACCGCACCCGATCGGGAATGGAATCGAGGAGGGCGGAGTAGGCGATCGCCGGCGCCGACGCCAGCGTATCACGCTGGGGGCAGTTCGACGCGAGCCTGTTGTAGGCGATGATCGCCCTGGCCCGCTCCGACATGAGCGGCTTCGCCTCCACGACCACGCCCGCGATCACCGGTGGCTTCGGGGCAGCCGCCGCCGGCGTCACGACGAGGGATCCGAGCGAGCGTGACGACATCTCACCCTCCGCCCGTCCGACCGTCCGATTGAAGATGAAGCCGAACGCCGCGAGGGCAGCGACGCCGACCAGGCCGGTCACCGCGCGCTGCTGGACCAGGGACATCCGGCGCCACGCCGGCAGGTACCAGGGCTGAGGCGTCGGGATGATCTCGGTCGGCGCCATCAGGCCGGGGCTCGTCATCATCGACGCCGCGATCATCGGATCGGTGATCTGCCCGCCGAGCGCGGTGATGAGCTCGTGGCCGGTCTGGAAGCGATCGTCGGGCTTCTTCGCGAGCATGCGCGCGATCACCGAATAGAGCTGGCGAACGTCGTCATCGTCGACGGCGGGCTCGGGCTCGGGGAGCGGCTCGTGAATGTGCTTGTAGAGAACGGCAAAGGGCTCGTCCGCCTCGAACGGCGGCTTTCCGAACAGGCACTGGTAGGCAACGACGCCGAGCGAGTAGATGTCGCTTCGTCCGTCCAGCTCGTGCCCCATCGCGTGCTCGGGGCTCATGTACCGCGGCGTGCCGAGGGAGATGCCGGCGGTCGTCTGCTGTCCGCCCGGGGCCTTCGCGATGCCGAAGTCGGTGATCACGCACCGGCCTTCGCTGTCGAGCATGATGTTGTCGGGCTTGATGTCCCGATGGACGACGTTGCGCTTGGCGGCGTAGGCGAGCGCGGACGCGGTCTCCATCAGGATGCGGCGGACGTCGCCCGCCGGGAGCTTCGGGCGCTCGCGCAGCACGGCGGAGAGCGACTGGCCGCGCAGCAGCTTCATGACGAAGAAGCAGACCTCGCCGTTCGGACCGGCGCGGCCGACCCGGTAGATCGGGACGATGTTCGGATGCTCGAGCTTGGCGGCCGTGCGCGCCTCGTGCTCGAATCGTTCGACGAATGCCTGGTCCACGGCGAGCCGGGCCGGCAGCACCTTGATCGCCACCTCACGATCGAGGGCGATCTCGCGCGCGCGCAGCACGATGGCCATTCCGCCACGGCCAAGCTCATCGAGGACCTCGTAATGATCGGCAAAAGCTTCGCGCAGCAGCTCACTCTCGGACAGTGGCTGCAGCGGAAGAGAAGAGTTGCCGAAACGAGGGATGGTCATCCGTCCTGTAAATGCCCGTGTGAGAGGCTGTGAGTCAAGATTTGTACACGACGAGAAAAACGTGACGCACGACACGTTCTACCCCGCAGGCTCCCCTGTGTAGCAGCGCGCACTCCGGCGCTAGCGGGTTCGACAATGCGGACGCCCGTGCGTCGAGGAAGACCCGGTCGCAGAAATGGCGCCGCCGGGAAGCGGTCGCTCTCGCTACGTGACCAGCAGTCGGAGGGCAGCTATGCCGGCGAAGCCGAGCATCAGCGCGTCGAAGGTCCGCTGCGGGACGCGGTGTATGAGCCATCGGCCGGCGAACAACCCGATGAACACCGCCGGCACCAGCATCGCGTCGAACAGCAGGCTCGATCCGTGGATGACCCCGATCCCCGCGCTGAACGGCACCTTGAACAGGTTGATGATGAAGAAGAACCAGGCGAGGGTGCCGACGACCTCGAACTTGGGCAGCCCGACGGCGACGAAGTAGAGGGCCACGAGGGGACCAGCCGCGTTCGCCATCATCGTTGTCATCCCGGCGAGAAGGCCCAGGCCGAGGGAGACTCCCCGCGAGTGCGGAACGTTCCCGAACAGGTCCGGCCAGCGGAGCCTCGCCAGCTGGAGCGCCGTCAGCACCAGGATCACGCTCCCGAGGACCGGCCGGAACGACGCGTTGTCCATGCGCTGCATGATCAGGGTGCCGATGACCACGCCAATCATCGCCGCCGGCAATGTCCGGCGGACGTAGTCCCACCGCGCGTGCTGCCTGAAGATCCCGACGGCGCCGACGTCGGCCGCGATCAGCAGCGGGAGGACGACGCCGGTGGAATCGCGCGCGCCGAAGATGTTCGCGAAGACGATGACGGCCACGAGTCCCATCCCGGCAAAGCCGGCCTTGCTGAGGCCCGCGCAGACCGCGGCGACGATCGCGAGAGACCATTCGAGCGTCGAGAGGTCAGGCATTGGCTGGAGTGGGAGTGAGGGTGGGAGTGGGAGTGAAGACGGCGTCGCTCACGGCGGCGATTGCGACTCAACCCATACCCACTCCCACTGCCACTCCCACTCCCACTCCCACTCCCATCACTTGTTCGCGTCGAGCAAGGCCTTCCGCTCGAGCGCCGACTGCCCGTCGACGATCCACTTCGCCGGCGGATTGCCCTTGAGATAATGATCGAACCACTGGTTGATGCGCCGGTGGTAATCGACCTGGTTCTCCTTCTTCGCGAGCCCGTGGCCCTCGCCAGGGTACATGAGCATCACCACCTGCTTCCCCGCACGACGCGCGTAGTTGTAGAAGAGCGATCCCTGGCGCGAATCCACCGTGCCGTCCTCCGAGCCCACCTCGAGCAGCATGGACTTCGCCGGCATCTCGTGCACCTTCGCCAGCGGGGAGTTGTCGAGCATCGCCTTGAAGTCCTCCCAGGGCGGAACCTCCATCCGGAACTGACCCGTCTCCCAGTGGTCGAACTCCGCGCTGCCGCCCTGCCAGTGGAGCTGGCCGGCGAAGCTGATCATGTCGGTGATGCCGGATCCGGCCACCGTCGTCGCGAACATCCGGCTGTGGGTGCCGAGGAAGGCCGCTTCGTATCCGCCCTGGGAGTGGCCGATGTGGCCGACCTTCGTCGAGTCGATCAGGCCGCGGGCGATCACGCTCCTGAGCGCGCCCTCCACCGCGTACTGGGCGCCGAGTCCCGGCTCGCGCGGGCGGAACACGATGTCGGGCATCATCACGAAATACCCGTTCTGCGTCCACACGGTCGTGTTGTAGTAGTCGGTCTCGCGCGGCGCGATGTAGCGATGGAGCCCCTGCGTGAGGAGCTCATAGGTATACACGATCATCGGATACTTCTTCGACGGATCGTAGTTGGCCGGATAGTAGAGCAGGGCCTGGAGCGGCACGCCGATGGTGCTCCGGAAATCGAAGAGCTCGGCCTTGCCCCACGCGTAATCGTTCTGGAACGGATTCGTCTCGCTCACCTTCCTGGCGCTCGCGAGATCAGCTCCGACGTAGACGTTCGGTGATTCATCATGGCGCTGGCGGGTGAACGCGAAGACGGTGGCGCTGTCCGCCTTCGCCAGCCCGCCGTACGCCGCATCCGCGAGCACGAGCCGCCGCACGACGCCCGAGGGTTCACGACGCGCGAAGCCGGACTGCTTCGTCTTCTTCCCCGTGAGGGTGAAGAGCTGGGGCCTGGCGAGGTCGAATGCGCGCTCCGCGGGCGGGGCATTGAAGGGCGCGAAGTTGACGAGCCGATGCACGACGCCGTCCTTCGCCCCGTCGGTGAGCTTCTCGCCACCGGAACCGTCGAGGGCGATCGCCCAGACGTCATGCGTGTCGTTGAGGAGATACGTCTTCCCGTCCTTCGACCAGCCCGCGGGCGAGATCACCGGCGCGACGTTGTTGGGATGGTCGTCATCATGATCGACGAAGTCCGCCTTCTTCGATGCGGTGAGGACGCCGGTCAGGTTCGTGCGCCGTCCCGTAGGGAGGTCCACCGCCCAGAAATCCGTCCCGTCCGACCACGTGAGCTTCGTGCCGGTGGGATCACCGCCATAGTAGTGCCGGACCTTCTCCAGGACCCGCTTCCGTTCGCCCGTGGAGAGATCCGTGACGTACACGTCCTGGTCGAATCGCCCGAACTTCTGGCCCCACGCGTAGGGCTTGCGGTCGATCTCCGTCGCGTACCGCCCGCCCTCGAGCGCCGCGGCGTTCTCGAGGATGTCGTTGCCGACGGGAATGACCCGGTTCTCACGCGGATTCCACGCGGTGAGAAGGGTGCGGCGCAGGTCGGCCTGCTCCTGGGCCTTCTGCTGCGGCAGCATGCGAACGTCGTTCGGGTGCCAGATCTCCACGTCCGACACCTTCTCGTCGCTCTTCCTGGGAGCGTCCGCGACGGGCTCACGCCTGCGAACGCCGAACCAGATCAGGCGCCCGTCCGCCGACCACGCCGGCCGCCGGTAGTCGGCGATGCGCATGCCGGCGGGGAATGACGCGGCCGTCCCCGGCGCGAGCTGGGCCAGCGCCGGATCCGCCGACCGCACGTTCGTCCACGCGAGGAGCACGTGGGCGGTGTCCCGGAACTCCTTGTCCACCTGCGTGCGCAGGACCGCGAGATCGGCCGACCTGGGGCGCCAGGCGAGGGCGCGATACTGAGCGGGCGAGGACTGGAGTGCGCGCACCGTGCCGGTCGCTGCATCGTAGAGCTGGACCCCGTTGCCGACACCGCCATCGGTATCGATGGTGAGCGCGAGCAGCGCTCCGGCGTCCGCCCAGGCCTGCTCGCCGACGTTCGAGAACGACAGGCGGGTTCCGCCCGCCAGGTCGTGGACGAGGACTTCGCTCGTCTTCTTCCCTTCGGCCGCGTAGCGCGTGAGGGCGACGAATCGTCCGTCCGGGCTGACCGACCACGCGCTGACGTCGCTCACCGCGATCGTCTGCCCGGTGGCCAGGTTCCGCAGCTCGACCGAGTTGCGGATGGGCTTCTTCTCCTTCGTCAGCCGCTCACGCTCCTTCGGCGACACCGTGACCGTGTACACGACCCACTTGCCGTCCGGCGTGAACGCCGGCGCCTGGGCGTAGGCGATCGCGATCGTCGTGTCACGTGGGCCGCCGCGAAGACGGAGCTGATTCTCCTCGTCGACGCGATTCACGCCGAACGCGACCCAGTCACCACGGGGTGACAACCGGGAAGCGCCGAGCAGCTCCCACTTCCCGTAGTCCTTCGGGGTGACGACTGGCTTCGGCTGGGCGGCCGCCGTGGTGGCGACCGCGGCGATGAGCATCGTGGCGATGGCGCGATTCATGGATTTCTCTCCTGGGACCTTTGGCGCGGCGGCGTCCCGCCCGCCGCCTAGAATTGCAGCTTGATTCCGGCGACCAGCAGCTGGTCTTCCCGTTTGACACCCGCGGGCGGGCGCGAATCCACCCGGTACGCGTACTGGGTGAAGATCGTGGACATCTTCGTCGGCGAATATCCGAGCCGGGTCGACGCGTCGATGTTGTAGTCGGCGGTGTTCTCGACCTCCGGCTGCCAGAAGGTCGTCTGCTCGAACGAGAAGCCGTTCGCGTACTTCTGCGCGATCTTCGGCCGGACGCTGAGGCGGATCGTGCGCTGGGTGGGCTCGGGCGTGGCGGCCGACGGCGCAGTGAGGATGTTCTTGTACGCGTACACGCCGGCGGCGCTCAGCGACGCCGCGCCGGCCCTGTTCCGGAAGTAGGTGTATTTCGCGCCCAGCCCCGCGTTCGAGAGCAGGTCGATGCGGCGGATCCGGTCGCGCTCCACGCTGCCGAACACGAACGGCGACCAGGTCGCCGCGGGGTGGAAATCACCCTTGAGGGTCGTCGACATCCGGCGGGCGATCACGCTGCCATTGCTCTCGCCATAGGTCAGCGCGCTCGCCCAGTCGAGCTCGAACTGCTTGCGATTCAGGTGCGTGAAGCGGAGGCCCGTGGACAGCATGGTGTACGAGCTGTTGCCACGGGCCGCGTTCAGTCCCAGCTCGCTGCCGACGGCCCAGCGGTCGACCCGGGCCGTCGCATCCTGCGCGCTCGCGCGGCCGGAAGCGCCGAACGCGATGGCGGCGAGGACGGCGGCCCTCGGGATCAATTGACGCGGAGCGACGGCGCGGTCGTGCCGACGCGGGAGACCGGCAGCTCGCCGGCGGGAACGCCGACGCGGAAGAATCCCTTGATCTTCTCGATGATCGCGCGCGCCAGGCTCCGCTCCTCGGCGGCGATCTGCGCGGCATCCGCCTGCGCGAGCGCGTCCGCCGTCCGCGAACGGCGATGGGCGATCGCCTCGGCCAGCGTCTGCACCACGTCCGGCTGGGTGGCGATGAGGGACGCGAACGCCTCCTTCTGGATCTCGAAGATCAGCGAGTCGCAGGCGGCGGTCACCGTCGCCGTGCGGGGCTCCCCGGTCAGCGCGCTGATCTCCCCGAAGAACGATCCGGCGCCCAGCTTGCCGACGCGCACGATCGACTGGCGATCGTTGCTCGGCACCTGCGCGTGGAGGAGTCCCTCGAAGATCACGAACATCGAGTCGCCGAGGTCGTTCGCGTGCACCACGGCCTCGCCGGCCCGGACGGAGAGCTGGCGCATGCGCAGCGCGAGATGCTCGCGCGCGGCGGGGTCGAGGTTGCGGAACAGGTCCGTCCGGGCGAGCAGGGTCGCGCGGTCGGCGAGCGACGACGGGTCCTGCGCGCGCTCGTGCTGGAGGCCGGTGATGATCTCGCGCTTCGTCGTCGCCATGCTCAGCCCCGCGTAGTGGAGCTGGTCGAGCACGGCCTGCATGACCGCGTGGCGCGCCTTGCCGGGGCCGCCGAGCCGCGGGTCGATGAAGTACTTGATCTTGTAGTCCACGCCGGCGTCGGTGAAGCCCTTGATCCGGGTCTTCGGCGCCGGGTCCTCGAGGACGCCGTTCGTGCCGGCGACGCCCATCGCCGCCGCCGTCAGCACACGCATCGCCCGCTCGGCCGGCACGCCGGCGTCGAGCGACACGATGAACTCCATCTCGCTCGTCTCGCTCGGCTTCGAGAAGTTGATGACCGTGGCCTCGCCGAGCTTGCCGTTCGGGACCACGACGAGATTCCCTTCCGCGGTCTGGATGCGCGTCGTGCGCCAGTTGAGCTCCACGACCTTGCCGCTCGGGCCACCGAGCAGCTGGATGTAGTGGCCGATCTCGAAGGGGCGGTCGAAGTTCAGGGCCAGGCCCATGAACACGTCCATGATGACGTTGCGGAGCGCGAGTCCGATGACGAGTCCGACGAGGCCCGACGCCGCCCAGAACTTCCCGATGTCCTGGTCGAAGACGACCTTGACGATGCCAGAAACGGCGAGCGCGTAGACGACGACCCTGGAGACGTCGCGCAGCAGCCGCGGAACGGGAACGCGACGTCCAACCTGGTCCCAGACCGTGACGTCGATGATCCGCGTGAGGAGATAGGCAAACGACAGCCAGACGCCGATCTGGATTACATAAGGAAGCGTGGCGCGGAGCTGCTTCCAGGTGGTGAGCCCGAGCTGGACGAAGATCTCGTTTTCGTAGATCGTCGCGACGGTGAAGAGGGCGACGACGGCGGCGGGCAGCCAGAGGTGCTTGACGAGTGTGCGGACCTGCATCGGTGGCGCAGCGGCGGGAAGGCGGGGATCCGGCGGGTGGAGGAGGGCTGAAGATACGGGCCGCCGGGCTTTCCGCTATGGTGGCGTGCGCCGCGGGCCGGCGTGGTGACCGAACCCCTGCAACCCGTGGTCGACCGGATAAGTTGATGATGAAACCGACCGTGGGGTTTCGACCCTGCTGGAGCCCACATGCCTCGCCAACCATTCCTGTCGGCACTCGTCCTGCTCTCGCTGGCGTCCACCGCCGGCGCCCAGCAGTCATCCACGCGTCCCATGCGTCCCGAGGACACCGAAATCTGGAAGCCCGTCCCCCGCGTCATCACGCCGGGACGGACGGACCGCGATGCCCCGTCCGACGCGATCGTGCTGTTCGCGGGCGCGAACCTCGACGAGTGGGTGACGGCCTCCGACAGGTCTCCCGCGCGGTGGACCGTCGGCGACGGCGTGATGACGGTGGACAAGAAGGCCGGCGACATCCAGACGAAGCGCAGCTTCACGAACTACCAGCTGCACCTCGAGTGGCGCATCCCGCCGGGCATCACCGGCGAGAATCAGGCGCGCGGCAACAGCGGGGTCTTCCTGGCCTACGATCCGCCGCGGGGGTTCTACGAGCTCCAGATCCTCGACTCGTACGAGAACGCGACGTACGTGAACGGGCAGGCCGGCTCCATCTACAAGCAGAACCCGCCGCTCGTGAACGTGATGCGGAAGCCGGGCGAATGGCAGACCTACGACGTGGTGTGGACGGCGCCGGTCTTCGCCGCCGACGGATCGCTCGTCGAGCCGGCGTACGTCACGGTGCTTCACAACGGCGTGCTCGTCCAGAATCACTTCGCGCTGAAGGGCCAGACGAAGTACACGGGGATGCCCGAGTACGTGAAGCACGGACCGGCGCCGATCATGCTGCAGGCGCATGGCGATCCATCGGCGCCGATCTCGTTCCGGAACATCTGGGTCCGCGAGCTGCCGTAGCCCTCTACATCGCGGCGAGCACCCGGTCGAGGGCGTCGTAGCTCTCGTTCATGCCGCCCTCCATCCCCGAGTTGAGCATGCCATCGCGCTCCTCGGACGTGTGGAAGAGGGACGTCGTCCGCATGCGCGTGCGGCCGTCGCCGAGGTCCTCGAGGGTCATCGTGTTGACGATGACGTAGGCGGGCATGCCGTCCCACTCGAACGTCTGCACGATGCGCTCGGGGGCCGTGATCTCGCGGAAGCGGCCCTCGAAGCCGTGGGCCTGTCCGTCGGCGTGCTCCACGAACCGCCAGTGGCCGCCGCGCACCGGCTCGAACTTCTCGATCACGAGCTTGTTGCCACGTCCCCACCACTGGGCAACGAGGGCGGGGTCGGTCATTGCCTTCCACACGCGGTCGCGCGGCGCGTTGAAGATCCGCTCGATGTGGATCTCACGGTCGGTTGGCGTCGTGACGGTCGCTCGGCTGGTACGTGTCGGGGTCGGCATGGATCACTCCTGGTTGCGCTCGAGGAACTCCCCGAGACGGTCGAGGCGGTCCTCCAGCATCCGCCGGTAAGAGGCGATGAACGCGGCTTCCTGATCGAGCTTGCGGGGGCCGAGCCGGCAGATGCGGGTTCGGCCGACCTTCTCGGTCGTGACGAGGCCGGCGCGCTCGAGCACCTGCACGTGCTTTCTCGTGCCGGTGAGGGTGATGTCGAATGCGTCGGCGAGGTCGCTGATGGCGGCGTCCGCCTTTCCCAGTCGCTGGAGAATCCCGCGTCGGGTCGGGTCGGAGAGCGCGCCGAAGGCGTCATCGAGCTGTCCTGAATACTGAACCATATGGTTCAGTATAGTCCACCCGCTTCCGGGCCGCAACTGGCGGGTGTCGGTGGGCCGGCGATGCGTGCCCTGGCGGAGTCATCGATATTCCGGGCATGCGCCAGTTCGTCACCGTCGACATCGCCGCGTCCACCGACCGCGTCTGGGACGTCATGAGCGCGCTCCAGTGGCAGGAGTGGACGCCCACCGTGAAGAGCATCACGAGGCTCGACAAGGGGCCGTTCGGCATCGGCAGCCGTGTGCTGATCAGGCAGCCCGGTTTTCCACCCGCGTTCTGGAAGGCCACGACGTTCGAGCCGGGGAAGGGATTCACCTGGGTGAGCATCGCGCCGGGACTGCGGGTCGTCGCGAGCCATTACGTCGAGAGCGCCGGCGGAATGGCGCGCGCGACGCTGTCCCTGGAGTTCCACGGATTGCTTGGGCCGTGGTTCGGCCGCCTGACCGCGAAGACGAACCAGCGCTACCTCGAGCTCGAGGCGAAAGGGCTCAAGGCCCGATCGGAGAATCCCTCGTTCCGGACCACGGAGAAGATCTGAGCCTCGCGCGCGCCGATGGATAATCTCTGCCACACGCTCGTCGGCGCGGCGCTGGCGCGGACGGGCCTCGATCGCCGCACGCCGCTCGCGACGGCGACGATGGTGATCGGCGCGAACCTTCCCGACGTCGACGTCGTGTCGGTCCTTTCGGGGACGGAGCTGGCGGTGCGGCGAGGCATCACCCACGGCATTCCCGCGCACTTCATCCTGCCGTTCATCCTGACGGGGATCATGCTGGCCTGGGACCGCTGGGTGCGGCGACGGCGTGAGCCATCCCTCGCGCCGGCGATTCCGCGGGAGATCCTGGCGCTGTCCGCCATCTCGATCGCCTCGCACCCGTTCCTCGACTGGCTGAACGTCTACGGGATGCGCTGGCTGATGCCGATGCGCAACGAGTGGTTCTATGGCGACGCGCTCTTCATCGCCGATCCGTGGCTCTGGCTGGCGCTCGGCGTCGGCTACGTGCTGAGCGGCCGGCGGAAGTCCACGCGACCCGCGCGCGTCGCGGTGGTCGCGAGCGCGGCCTACATCGTGATCATGATGGCGGAGACGTTGCTCGTGCGCGCCGCGGTGCAGCGCGAAACCGGCGGTGGATCCACGCGACGGGAGCTGATGGTCGCCCCGGTGGCGCTCAACCCGTTCGCCCGCCAGATCGTCCTGCAGTCTGGCGACGGATATCGCACCGGACGCTGGTCGCTCTTCGCCGGAGGATTGGCGTGGGGTGATACGATCGCGATCAACCGGAACGATCCCGCCGTCACCATCGCGCTGCGCGATCCCGACATCCAGCCGTTCCTGCACTGGGCGCGCTTTCCGTTCTTCATCGTCCGACCGGCGAGTGACGCGCAAACGCTCGTTCACATCGCCGATGCCCGCTATTCCGGCCCGGACGGGGGAGGATGGGCGTCGGTCTGGGTCGCGGTTTCGCCGGAGCGCTGATAGAATAGCCCCGACTTCTTCCGGGGAATGGAGCATGAGCACCAGCGCCCGTGAGCAGGCATTACCGGCCGTTTATTCGCCGGCGTCGACGGACCAGCGACCACGCATTCAATCGCTCGACCTCATGCGCGGCGTCGTCATGATCCTGATGGCGATCGACCACGTTCGGGTCTATTCCGGGGTTCCGGCAGGCGGGGACTCCGCGGCCGTCTTCTTCACCCGGTGGGTGACGCATTTCTGCGCCCCGGCGTTCGTGTTCCTCGCCGGCACGGCCGCCTTCTTCCATGGACGCAAGCTCGGGGATCGAGCCGCGCTCGGGAAATACCTGCTCGTCCGCGGCGCGATGCTCGTCGTCCTCGAGCTGACGCTGATCCGCTTCGCGTGGACCTTCAACGTCGACTACTCCAGCTTCGTGCTTGCCGGCGTGATCTGGATGCTCGGATGGTGCATGATCCTGCTGGGGGCGGTGGTCCGGTTCCCGCCGCGCGTGATCGGCTGGACCGGAGTGGCCATCGTCGCGCTCCAGCAACTGTTCGGGCTCCTGCCGCGCGCGATGCCCGATCCGGCGCGCGCGAGCGTCGCCCCGGTCTGGAACTTCATCTATCCGACGGGCGTCGATGGGCCGGGCGGCATCGCCATCCTCTATGTACTGGTGCCATGGGTGGGCGTGATGATGGCGGGGTACGGATTCGGGCTCATCATGCAGCGGGAGCGGGAAGACCGGGATCGCCTCCTCCGCCGCATCGGGCTCGGACTCATCGCCTTCTTCCTGGTCGCCGGGAGTGCGGCGGCAATGGCCGATTCGGGAAACGACGCCCCCTTCCTCTTCCGGCTCCTCGGCCAGCAGAAGTACCCGGCGTCGCAGCTCTTCCTCGCGATGACGCTCGGCCCGATGATCGCCCTGCTGCCGTCCGCGGAGCGCGCCGGAGGCGCGGTGGCACGCGGAGTGACCACCATCGGACGGGTGCCGTTCTTCTACTATCTCGCGCACATCCCGCTCATTCACCTCAGCGCGCTGGCGGTGAACGCGCTCCGGACCGGAGCGGCGCACCAGGACTGGTATGCGACCGCGCCGTTCACTTCCGTCCCCGAAGGCGAGCGATGGCCGCTCGGCCTGCTGTACCTCGTGTTCGCGATCGACGTCGCGCTGCTGTACCTGGCGTGCCGCTGGTATGCGCGGATCAAGGCGGAACGACCGGGAGGCTGGCTGCGGTATCTCTGACGCGCCGGCCATTCGAGGCCGGCCGGCGTCAGCGATCGGCCGAGAGGGATCGTATCATTCGGTAGCAACCCGATCTCGATTCCCCCTCGGAGAACGCATGACTCGCCTGACCCTCCTGCGCCGCCCGGCGCTCCTGACTCTCGTCGCCGCGTCCGTTGCCGGCGCGCAGTCGAATGCCACCGTCGCGCGCCAGGACGCCTGGAATCCGCAGCAGATCCTCAAGGCGGAGACGTACGTGAATCCGCCGGCCGACGTGGAGCGGATCATCAAGGCGCCGCGGGTCGACATCACGTTCACGGCGCCGAGTCCGGATCGAAAGTGGTTCCTGAAGGGGGCGGGACCGGATCGCGGCGACATCCAGGCCTACGGCAAGCCTCACATCTACCTCGCGGGGATCGCGATCGACACCATCGCGAATCGCTCGCGCACGCTGACCACGAGCACGCGGCAGAGCCTGATGCTCGTCGATCCGCGCACGAACGCGACGCGCATCATCGAGACGCCGAAGGGCGCGTCCATTTCGGCCCAGGCCTGGTCGCCGAACGGGACGCAGGTCGCCTACATCGCGAACTTCGAGAAGGCGTCGCACGTCTACGTCGCCGATGCGGCGACGGGGAAGTCGACGCAGCTCACCAAAACGCCGGTGCTCGCGACGCTGATGACGTCGGTCGAGTGGACCGGTGACGGGCGGAGCATCGCCGTCGTGCTGCTGCCGGAAGGGCGCGGCGCGAAGCCCACGCATGGGGCCAACGACATCGAGGATGGCCCGCGCGTGAGGCTGACCGAGTCGAGGATCGTTCCGCAGGTGATTCACTACAGCCTGCTCACGGATCCGCACGACCAGGCGCTGCTGAAGTACTACACGACCGGGCAGCTCGCCGTCATCGACGTGAAGACGCGCGCCGCGCGCGCGATCGGCCGGCCGGCGATGATCCGCTCGGTCGATCCGTCGCCGGATGGGCGGTACTTCCGCGTGACGAGGATGACGGAACCATTCAGCTACCTGGTGCCGGCGTCGAGCTTCGGGTCGGTGGACGAGATCTGGGACGCGACCGGCACCGTGGTCGCGACGGTCGCCACGACCCCGGTCCGTGACGGGCAGCGCCAGAACACGACCGACGTGGCCCCGCGCGGCGGCGGTCGCGGCGGGGACGCCGGCAGCGACACGGCAAGGCGCAACGTGCAGTGGAATCCCGTCGGTCCCGGGCTGGTGTATCTCCAGTCGGTGTTCGCGCCGGCCGAGAGCGCGGGCGGACGGGCGGGGCGCGGAGCCGCGAATGGCCAGCGCCAGCCGACGAGCGTGAACTACATGAGCTGGAGCCCGCCGTTCGGTGCCGCCGACACGAAGGTGATCTACGAGGGGAGCCCGCGCCTCACGGGCGTGTCGTACAGTGCCGACGGAGCGACGATGTTCGTCGCCGACTCCGGCACCGTCATCGCGATCCGCGACGGGAAGCGCTTCGGCCTCGGCCGCGGCGTCACGCTGCCTGCGGGCGGCGGATTCGGGTTCGGCGGCGGGGGAGGCCGGGGCGGTGCGGCAGCGGCCGACACGTCGGTGACGGGTGGGGCCCTGGCGATGAGGCCGAACGCCACCGGCCAGCAGTCGGTGATCGTCTCGCCGGATAACCGGTCCGTCTTCGTGTCGGGCACGCGCCAGCCTGGCGCAAGCTGGCAGACGCAGGCGCCGCGGCCGTGGGTGGACCGCCTCGACATCGAGACCGGACGGCGCACGCGCGTGTTCGACAACGCCGATCCCGGGGCCTACGACGAGTTCGTCACCGCGCTCGACGACGATTACTCGCAGTTCATCTACACCCACGAGAGCCCGACGGTCATTCCCGACGCGTACGTGCGCGATACCAGGGCGGGAACGAGCCGGAAGATCACGAACAATCGTGACGTGGCGCCGGAAGTCACCGGCGCGCAGCATAAGCGCCTCGTCGTCACGCGGCCCCGCGACGGGCTGAAGTTCTTCGTCGACGTGACGCTGCCCCGGACGTGGACGCCGGGGACGCGCCTGCCCGGCATCATCTGGTTCTACCCGCGCGAGTACACGTCGCAGGCGAGCTACGACCAGTCGCGCTATGCGACGAACATCAACCAGTTCCCGGACGTGCCGTCGCTGCGTCCGGCGTCATCGGTCAAGCTGTGGGTCACCCAGGGTTACGCGCTGATCGAGCCGGACATCCCGATCTTCGGCGACGAGGGGCGGATGAACGACAACTATACGCGCGACGTGAAGGAGAACCTGGACGCCGTCCTCGACGCCGTCGTCGACTCCGGCTACGTCGATCGCAACCGCATGGGCATCGGCGGCCACAGTTACGGCGCCTTCAGCACGGTGAACGCGATGACGCTGGTGCCATACTTCCGGGCGGGCATCGCCGGGGACGGCATGTATAATCGTTCGCTGACGCCGTTCGGCTTCCAGAGCGAGTCGCGCAACTTCTTCCAGGCGCAGGACATGTACCTGGATGTCTCGCCCTTCTACCGGGCGGATAAGCTCGCCGGCGCGCTACTGATGTACCACTCGATCGAGGATCAGAACGTCGGTACCGCGCTCATGAGCTCGGAGCGGATGTTCCACGCGCTCCAGGGACTGGGCAAGCCGGCGGCGCTGTACATGTACCCCTACGAGGATCACAGCGTCGGGACGTACGCGAGCGACCTGGATCAGTGGGCGCGGTGGCTGGCGTGGTTCGATGTGTATGTGAAGGGCGCGGAGTCGAAGGCGGTCGTGCCCGAGTAGCCGAGGGCAGTTAGCGCAGTTGGCGTAGTTCGCGCTGTTGGCGCCGTTCGCGTAGTGTTGCGCTTCCGCTGCTCGGACCGCGCAGTGCGCGCCCTGAGCGCGGTACCGCGCACTGCGCGCGGTGCGCGAGGAACGTTGTCTACCCCCGGTGCCGGGGCAGAAGGACGTTCTTGCGTAACGCGCACAGTGCGCGACGAGCGCTACCATCGCGCACTGCGCAGTTGGCGCAGTTAGCGCCGTTCGCGCCGTTCGCGTAGTGTCGCGCTTCCGCTGCTCGGACCGCGCAGTGCGCGCCCTGAGCGCGGTTACGCGCAGTGCGCGCGGTGCGCGAGGAACGTTGTCTACCCCCGATGCCGGGGCAGAAGGACGTTCTTGCGTAACGCGCACAGTGCGCGAAGAGCGCTACCATCGCGCACTGCGCGGTTCGGGCAGCAGAACCGCGCGGATTGCGCCAAGTGCGCCTACTGCGCGAACTGCGCAGGGAATCGAAGGGAGTGGTGCCCCAGTAGCCGAGAGCGGTTGGCGCAGTTGGCGCAGTTGGCGCAGTTCGCGCCGTTCGCGTAGTGTCGCGCTCCCGCTGCTCGGACCGCGCAGTTCGCGCCCTCGAGCGCGGTACGCGAGGAACGTTGTCTTACCCCTGTGCCGGGGCAGAAGGACGTTCTTGCGTAACGCGCTCAGTGCGCGAAGAGCGCTACCATCGCGCACTGCGCGGTTCGGGCAGCGGAACTGCGCGAACGGCGCGAACCGCGCGAACCGCGCGAACCGCGCCGAAGTCCCCCCCCCGTGCAGAGGGGCTCAGTTAACATTCCCACCATGTCTCTCCGCGAACTTATCGCGAACAACAAGGCCTGGGCGGAACGCATGGTGGAGCGCGAGCCGGGATTCTTCGACCGGCTCGTCCGCCAGCAGGCCCCGCGCTACCTCTGGATCGGATGCTCCGATAGCCGCGTCCCGGCAAACGAGATCGTCGGGCTCCTGCCAGGCGAGCTATTCGTGCACCGCAACGTGGCGAATATCGTCGTGCATTCCGATCTCAACTGCCTTTCGGTGATCCAGTACGCGGTGGAGGTCCTGCGCGTCCAGCATATCATCGTCTGCGGACACTATGGCTGCGGCGGCGTCGAGAACGCGTACAATCGCAGCGCGCTAGGCCTCATCGACAACTGGCTCCGGCACGTCCAGGATATCGCCGACCATCACACGGCGTGGTTCACCCCCGGCATGTCCCGGGAGAACTGCACTGACCGGCTCGCGGAGCTGAACGTCGTCGAGCAGGCGATGAACGTCGCGAAGACCACCGTGGTGCAGGACGCGTGGCGGCGCGGCCAGGCGGTCTCCGTGCACGGGTGGATCTACCGGCTGCGGAACGGGATCATCCGCGATCTCGGATTCTCCGCCGCCAGCGAGAGCGATATCGCCGTCCAGTATGAGACCGCGCTTCGCGCGCTGGCGGCGAAGGAAACGTCGGCGTGAGCTGCCGGCGCCCCTGTCGGGTCAGGGGCGCGGAAGACGGACGTCAGACTGGCTCGAACTTCGCCGTGAAGTGTCGCAGGACCGCCGGCTGTTCGGTGATGCGCACGCCCCGGATCGCGGTCTTCATCGTGTCGAGGTAGAGCAGCACCTCGGCCACGTAGTCCATGTGGCTCTGCGTGTAGACCCGCCGCGGGAACGCGAGCCGCACCAGCTCCAGGTCCGCCGGCCTTTCACTGCCATCCGGCTGGCGGCCGAACATCACCGACCCGATCTCGCAGGCGCGGATGCCGCCCTCGACGTAGAGCGCCACCGATAACGCCCACCCGGGATACTCGTGCTGCGGGATATGCGCGAGCCACCGCTTCGCGTCGATGTAGAGCGCGTGGCCCCCGGCGGGCATCACGATCGGAATGTCGGCGGCAATCATCTTCTCCGCGATGTACTCGACCGAGCGGATGCGGTAATGCAGGTAATCCGGGTCGAGCGCCTCGTGCAGCCCCACGGCGATCGCCTCGAGGTCGTAGCCGGCGAGCCCGCCGTAGGTTGGGAATCCCTCGGTCAGGATCAGCGAATTGCGGCACGCGCGCGCGAGGGTGTCGTCGTTCATCGCCAGGAATCCGCCGATGTTCGCCATCCCGTCCTTCTTCGCGCTCATCGTGCAGCCGTCGGCGAGGCTGAACATCTCTTGGGCGATCTCCAGCGGGGACTTGTCCGCGTACCCGGGCTCCCGCGTCCGGATGAACCAGGCATTCTCGGCGAACCGGCAGGCATCGATGAAGAGCGGGATCCCGCGGGCGCGGCAGAGGCGCGACGTCTCGCGGATGTTCGCCATGCTGACCGGCTGGCCGCCTTCCGAGTTGTTGGTCACCGTGATCATGACCAGCGGGATGCGATCGCCCTTCTCGTCGAGGACGCGCTCGAGGGCGGCGACGTCCATGTTACCCTTGAACGGGTGGATCGCCGAGGGGACGTGCCCTTCGGCGATCGGCAGGTTGAGGGCGGTGGCGCCGCGATGCTCGATGTTGGCGCGGGTCGTGTCGAAGTGCGTGTTGTTCGGCACGATGGAGTCGGGGCGGAGCATCGCCCCGGAGAGGATGTGCTCGGCCGCCCGGCCCTGGTGCGTCGGGATCACCTGCCGGAAGCCGGTGATGTCACGCACCGATCGCTCGAACGCGTGGAAGGAGCGGCCGCCGGCGTAGGACTCGTCGCCGCGCATCATGCCGGCCCACTGGTGCACCGACATCGCCCCTGTGCCGGAGTCCGTCAGCAGGTCGATGAGGACGTCCTCGGCGTCGAGCTGGAAGACGTTGTAGTGCGCGGCGCGAATGGCGGCCGCGCGATCGGCATCGGTTGTCTGCCGGATCGGCTCGACGGTCTTGATGCGGAACGGCTCGATGATGGTCTTGAACTTCACGGTCGGCGGGAGGGAAAGGTCCGCCGCATTCTATCCTGCCGCGGCCGCGGCCCTCGACAGGGATTGCCTTACATTCTGTAGTCCTCTGGCGACCTACGGTCCATATTTCGGGACCTCCAACGCGCGGCTCAGATGAAAGTCCTCGTGGTCGACGACGATCCGGTTCTCCGCGCCGTGGTGGGCGCCGGACTGAAGGCGCTCAAGCATGAGGTGATCGCGTGCGAGAGCGGGGCGAAAGCCTGGGAGCTCCTGCGCAAGGATCATTTCCCGGTCATGATCACCGACTGGAACATGCCGGACATGAACGGCATCCAGCTCACCCAGGCGCTGCGCGCCGCGCCGCGCGAGGCGTACACCTACGTCATCATGCTCACCGGTAAGAGCACCCGGGAGGATTACCTCACGGGCGTGCGCGCCGGTGTGGACGCCTTCCTGGTGAAGCCGCTCGACGGAGCGTTCCTCGAGGCGCAGCTCACCATCGCGGCCCGCATCGTCGGGCTGCACGAACACGCCAGGCGCCTCGAGTCGATCATGACCGTCTGCTCCTACTGCAAGAAGGTCCGCGACGACGAGCAGTGGGTGCCGATGGAGCAGTACATCAAGCAGGAATTCAAGACCCTCCCGTCGCACACCTTCTGCCCGACGTGCTTCCACGAGAAGGTCGAGCCGGAGATGAAGCAGCTCGGGCTCTCGACCGAAGGCCTGGGCCTCGAGTAGGCCCCGCGTGAACATCCTCGTCCTCAACGTCGGCTCGTCGACGCTCAAGTTCCAGCTCATCGACACCGACGCGAAGGCGATCGCGGACGTGACCGACCGGCGCCTGGCCCGCGGCCAGATCGAGCGCATCGGCGGCGAGGCGATCATCACCCTGGCGGCGCAGGGCAAGCCGTCGTCCAAGTCCACCGCGCAGATCCGCAATCACGCCGCGGCGGTCGAGCACGTGGTGGGCTGGCTGACGAGCGACGAGTCCGGCGTCCCGATCTCCAGCGTCGGGGAGATCCGCGCGGTCGGCCATCGGGTCGTGCACGGCGGTGAGCGATTCACGCAGTCGGTTCGCGTCGACGACGCGGTCTGGCGGGGCCTCGAGGAGCTGATCGACCTCGCGCCGCTCCACAATCCACACAACCTGCGCGGCATCACCGCCGCGCGCGCGATCTTCGGCCCGGGCATCCCGCAGGTCGCCGTCTTCGACACCGCGTTCCACCACAGCCTGCCCGAGACCGCGTACGTCTACGCCATCCCGTACCAGTTCTACCGCCGCTATCGTGTGCGCCGTTACGGCTTCCACGGCACCTCGCATCGCTACATCGCCTGGCGCTACCGGCACCTCACCGGGAAGACGCGCGAGCAGACGAAGATCATCACGCTGCACCTCGGAAACGGCGCATCCGCCTGCGCGATCTCGGGCGGGAAGTCCGTGGACACGAGCATGGGCTTCACTCCGCTCGAGGGACTGGTGATGGGCACGCGCTCCGGCGATCTCGACCCGGCGATCATCGACTTCATCGCGGCCAAGGAGGGACTCAGCGGCCGCGAAGTGGATTCCCTGCTCAACAAGCAGTCGGGGCTGCTCGGCGTCTCGGGGCTGACGGCGGACATGCGGGAGCTCCTGGCGGAGGATGCCGAGAGCGGCGACCGCCGGGCGCGACTGGCGATCGACCTGTTCTGCTACCGGGTCCGCAAGTACATCGGCTCGTATCTCGCGGCCCTCAACGGCGCCGACGCGGTGGTGTTCTCGGGAGGCATCGGCGAGAATGCCGCGCCCATCCGGGCGATGATCTGCGAGAACATGGACTTCCTCGGGATGAAGCTCGATCCCGCACGCAACGCGGCCCTTGCCGGTGGCGAGGGCCGCATCGATGCCGAGGACTCGAGAGTCCAGCTCTGGGTGATCCCGACCGACGAGGAGCTGCTCATCGCACGCGACACCTGGCGGGTGGTGTCCGGCGATCCCCAGCCGGCCTTCTAGCTCACTTCGGGAAGCCCGATACCGGCACGCCCTTCGTGATGCGCAGCGCGTTCCGGTAGTAGACCTTCTTCAGGACCTCGTCCGGCAGGTCGATGCCGTAGAGCTTCCAGAACGCGTGGTAGTCGCGGTAGTAGTCGAAGTAGTCGTCGCGCGTCTCGAACACGCGCCAGTAGTACGGATACTCCTCGGGCTGGAAGGAGTCCTTCCCGAAGAGGATCCGGTCCTGGTACTTCACGAAGAAGTCGTGCGCCGCGCGCGGCTGGCGCCCGATGTCGTACAGGACGGCGCCCACTTCGACGAGCGTGTTCGGCAGCTCGTCCATCATCTTCCCGAGCTTGCCGAGGTCGTTCGCGTACCAGCTCATGTGCGCGATGACGAACGTGGTCTTCGGGTTCCGCCTCACCATGTTGTCGCGCTCCGCCATCAGCTGCTCGAAGGACGGGAAGCGATCCTGCGGATAGCGCCGGTCCGAGAACAGCGCCAGCTCGAGCCACCGTTCGTTGGAATAGTCGATCGGCTTGAAGAACTCGGCCGGATCGGCGGTGTGGATGAAGACGGGAATGTTGAGGCGCGCGGCGGCCTGCCAGACCGGGTCGAGGTCCGGATCGTCGATCTTCAGCCGGCTTCCGTCGGCCTTCCGTGCCGTGAGGCCGAGTCCCTTGCCGATCTCGCCGATGCCGACGGCGCCGGCCTTCACGTCTGCCTCGAGCTGCGCGACCGCCTTCTCGGCCCATCCCGGCCCGACGCCCTGGAAGCTGACGCCGGTAAGGATCCGGATCCGGTCCTTCATCTTCGGCGAGGCGGCGACCAGGGCCATCGCGTTCTTCAGCCGCTCCCCCGACATGTTGTCCGCGGCCACGAAGGTGTGGACGTTGAGGCTGTCCAGCGCGGCCCCCAGCGCCTCGATGCCTTCGGCCGAAGCGAGCCGCCCGGCGGCGTGGCCGTGGTAGTCGATCGCCGGATACTTCGCCTGCGGCTTCATGTGCACCGGCGCGACCAGGGTCGACTTCGGCCGGTAGTCCACGATGCTCGGCGGCGCGAATTCGGGAGCCATGCAGGTGCGCGGCCGGATCTCCGTCATCCCCGCCGGGCACTGCTCGCCGGCCTGGATCGGGATGCCGCGACCGCCTCCCCGGCCCTGCGCGCCGGCGGAACCGGCGATCGAGAGGGCGGCGAGCGAGGCGAGTGCGAGGGTCGTGCGCATGCGGGCTCCTGAATGGTCGAGTTCGTGAATCTGCCAGTCGAGACACCGGATCGGTAGTTCGGGTCACCGGATCGGGGGAAATCCCGATTGCCCGGCGCGACTCTCGCCCGACGTTGTGGCCGCCACCACAAGAGAGGCACACATGCAGGGCAGGACAGCGCGGGTATCACTCATGCGCGGACTGGCCGCGCTCGCGATCTTCGCGGCGTGCAGCGACCCGCTGGCGCCATTCCAGCCGGAGGTCACGAACGCCACCGACAACTTCCAGCTTCAGGCCACCAACGTCAGGTCGTCGACGTCGACGGTCGTCTACAACTGGACGAACACCGGGACGCGGGCGACGATCAACCACTCCACGACGACGACTGCCGGCACCGCGGCGCTCGTGATCCGGGATGGCGCCGGAACCGTCGTGTACACGAAGACCCTGGTGCCGAGCCTGAACGAGCCGACGGTCGCCGGCGTGGCCGGGACGTGGAAGATCGAGCTCACGATGACGAACTACAGCGGCACGCTGAACTTCAGGGCGCAGAAGCTGTAGCGGCGGACTGGCCCGAGGGGATCCGGGGAGGCGGTTTCTTCGCCTCCCCGGATGCGTCATCTTACGCGCATGATCTCAGCCAGTGATGCGCTCGACCGGTTGCGCGAAGGAAACCGGCGGTTCGTCGAGAACGCGCGTGACGCGAACGAATTCATCCAGATGCGGCGGGCCGAGCTCGCGGCGGGCCAGGAGCCCTTCGCGATCATTCTCGGCTGCTCCGATTCCCGCGTGCCGGCGGAAATCGTCTTCGACCAGGGGCTCGGCGACCTGTTCGTCATCCGCGTGGCCGGCAACATCGTCGCGCCGTCGCAGATCGGCAGCGTGGAGTTCGCCGCCGCGGCGTTCGGGACGCGGCTCGTCGTCGTGCT
>CAMLHT010000007.1 GCA_946479895.1 uncultured Gemmatimonadota bacterium
CGACGTTGTGCAGCGCCGTCGCGCGGGGCAGCAGGTTGAACGTCTGGAAGACGAACCCGATTTCCTTGTTACGGACCCGGGCGAGGGCGTCGTCCGACATCTTCGAGACTTCCTGGCCGGCGAGCCAGTACTCACCGGCGTTCGGCGTGTCGAGGCAGCCGATGATGTTCATGAACGTCGACTTGCCGGACCCGGACGGGCCCATGATGGCGACGTACTCGTTGCGCGCGATCGCCACGTTGACGCCGCGAAGCGCGCGGACGACTTCGCCGCCCATGTCGTACTCCCGCTTGATGCCGCGGGTCAGGATGACCCAGCGGTCGTCCGGCTTTTCACCCGGTTTGCCCACGTCGGCGAGGCGACCGGTGACAAGATCGGTCGCGGGTTTGGACATCACACCTTCAAGAAGACTCACGGCTTCGCTCCAGCGGGCTTTTTCGGCGCCACGACGGCCTCACGGATGAGCGCTCCATCCTTGAGCTCGCGGATCGCCTGGTAGGTGCCGGCGACGATCTTCTCGCCCTCCTTCAGCCCGGACAGGACCTCGAAGTGCTTCTCGCCAGCGATACCTACTTTTACGGGCCGGAAGGTCACTTTGTTGTCCGCGCCCACGATGAAGACGCCTTCGACGTCCTTTTTCCCGATTTCCTTCTGCGGACGCGCCCGGCCGAGACCGGTCGCCGTGTCTCCGGCGGGGATGGCCTCGTCCTCGCGGACGGTCAGGGCGATGATCGGGACCGAAAGCACCTGCTTGGCGGTGGCGGTGACGATCTTGGCGGTCGCCGAGAAGTCCGGCCGAGTCTCCGCCGGGGCGTTGATCAGCTGGATCGTGACCTCGTAGTCCACCGCCTGGTCCGTGCCGGCGGAGGCCGCGGCCTTGACCGAGCTGTTGGAGATCTTGGTCACCTTGCCGGCGAACGTGGTGTCCGGGAAGGCATCGATCTGGATCTCGGCCGGATCACCGATGTGGATGCGCGCCACGTCGGTCTCGTCGACCTTCACGCGCGTCTCGAGGACGGACATGTCGCTGATCGTGAGCAGCGTGGCGGCGTCCTTGTTGAGCGTTCCCATGATCGCCGTCTCGCCCGCCTCGACGTTCAGGCGGGTGACGCGACCGGGCATCGGGGCGAAGAGCTTCGTCTTGCCGAGCGCCTGGCGCGCATCCCGGAGGGACGCTTCGGCCTGGCCGACCTGGTGGGTGGAAGCCTCGTACACCGCCTTGGCGACTTCGGCGGCGGTGCGCAGCTGGTCGAGCTGCTCGTCGGAGACGAGCTCCGGGTTCTTCTTCTTGATGTCCGCCGAGCGCTCGAAGCTGCGCTGCGAGTTCTGCATGTTCGCCCGGGCCTGGATCTCGCTCGCCTTCGCCGACTGGAGGCCGGCGGTCGCGCGGTCCACCGCGGCCTCGGCCTGCTGCGCGTCGATCTCGAGCAGGAACTGGCCCTTCGAGACCATCTGCCCCTCGCGCACGGCGAGCTGCACGATCTTGCCGGTGATGTCCGATGCGACGTCGACCTTCGTCTGGGGCCGCACCTGGCCGCTGGCCGTGACGGAAGCGGTCAGATCGCGCTTCTCGACCTTCTCGACACGGACTTCGACGGCCTTGGTCCCCTTCTTCGTCGCGCTGAAGGCCACGATGCTCCCTACGAGCACCACAGCCACGCCGCCGGCGATGAGCTTTGCTTTCTTCGTCATTTCAATGTCCTGTCGTGTTGGAGCTTCGCGCGCGAGTGAGGATTGGCGGGCGAAGGGTCGAGGTCTTTCGAGGTGGGATACCGCGCAATACGAGGCGCCGGAACAGGGGTTTCACCCCCGTCGCGCACGCCCGGGCAGAGCAGGCGCACTGGGCCGCCTCGCCCGGTCAGCGCGGCGGAAGATCCCTCGTCGCGACCAGCCGCTGAGCCGGAAGAGCGACCTTGAGCAGACGCTTGCCGGAATCTATCCAGACCTCGCGCCTGGCGTCGCCGGAACCGAACGCCAGTTTCACCGCGGGAATGGATGAGCCCCCGATGGTGACGTTTTCGCGGCCGACCTCCGTGAGGGCGGCACGGTCGCTGGCGCCCGCCCCGGGCGAGAACCAGCCGAGCGACCGCGCGTCGCGCCAGGTCACGAAATAGAGCTGGTGGACGACGTCGCCATCCAGGATCAGGGTGCCGTCGGGAAAGACGTAGTCCTTCGTCGAGGCCCGGCCGCCGCTCTCGTTCACCGTCAGCCGGTTCAGCGCGCGCCGCGCCGTCAGCTGGCCGCCTTCGCCGCCGGTCGTCACGCGGGAATACTGGGTCGCGCTGCCGGACGAATCGGTCGTCAGCGACGTCTTCACGACCCGCCCGTCGATCGTGCGGGTGCACTGCGCGATGTATTCGACCCCTTCGGCGCCAAGCCGGCGCAGGATCTTGAAGGACTCGGCCCCGTACGGCGCGCCGTCACGCACGAACGTGAAGGTGCCTTCGTCGATCACCCCGGACGGCTGCACGCCGGCGGTTGCCGCAAGCACCAGCAGGGCGGGCAGGACGCGGTTCGAGATCATACCCTTCATACCCCTCCCGCTCGCGCGGTTCACGATTCGGGTGCCGGCGACACGAATATCTTCGCCCGGACCGATTCGTGGATCTTCCGGTAGAGAGCGGCGCCCTTCTCGGCGGACGCCAGGGTCGGACGGCCGATCGACCCCGGGCTGCCCCGCGGAACCTTGAGCCAGCCCCGGCGGTAACGTCGCAGCTCTTCCCGTGACATCATATAATCCTGCGCGAGCTCAGGCGCCACCAGATGGGGGGCGATGAAGAGAATCAGCGAAGTATCCACCTCATCCCCATGCATGGGCTCCGTTTGACCTTCGAGGAACTCGCGGAAATCGATGCCGAAGATGTCCACCGTACGCACTCTCGCCCCCGCCGTGATGATCGTGGACAGGGCCTCGAGATGCGGGTCGTGCTCGTGAGCGGTGAGGACGATGAATTCACGGACTCCCGACGCCTCCCAGGCGGAGACGAGGTCGTTGAGCATGCGGTGCAGGGTCTTGCGGCTGATGGAGCCGTTGCCGGCCGACTCGCGTTCCGTGACGACGTTGACGCCGTATTCGAGGGTCGGCGCGCGCAGGACCTGGAATTCGGCGGAGAGATCGTCCGCGAGGCGCTCGACGATGATCGTGTCGGCGCCGAGGGGCATGTGCGGGCCATGCTGCTCGCAGGTGCCGACCGGGACGATCAGGCGCGTGTCACGCTTGAGGACGGCAGCGATCTGATCTGGCCGCATCTCCTTCAGCCGGCAGGGTCGCGGCGCCGGCGTCGCCGGATCGGTCATCTCGAGTGAGCCAAGGGACGTGGTGAGCGATAACGTGCGGCTGCGTGCGCGCGCGACATCGGCCTGGTGGGCCGCGGTCACGCTTGCGACGCTGGCCGTCAGCGCGTGGCTCCGCACCCCGAGGGTACAGTATCTCGCGCTGGGTGGAGCCGCCACCATCACGGCCGCGTTGCTGGTCAGCCGGCGCGAACGGCGGTCGTCATGGATGTGGGCGGCGGTGGCGAGCCTGGGCATCGCGCATCTCGTCGCGATCCCGGCGCAGATAGATCTCTGGCGCATCGCCACGGGCTGGGAGGCCTGGCAGCGCTCGGCCAGCGCGCGCGCGCAGGAGGCGATGACGCGCGCGCTCGACGCGGCGATCGTCGACGCGCAGGCCGCGGTGAACCTGGCGCTGGAGGCTCCTCAGTCCCGACGACAGGCGTTCGAGGCGCTGGCGGGACTCCCGTCCCGATCGTACGACCGGGGGGTCGTGCTGCTCGAGAACGGGCGGCCGTTCGCCTGGACCGGGAGCATGCGGATCCCGCTTGGCGATACCGCGTCGGGCATTCACCTCACGGCGTCGCCGATCTACCTCGAGCTGCGCGTCACCCGCTCGGAAAAGGGCCGCACCGCGACGGCGGCGGTGCTGCTCGACGCCGTTTCGCCGGGTGACAGCCTTGCCCGACCGCTGGCGCGCGTGGTATCCGAGGGTGAGTCGGCGCGGGAGATCTACATCACGCCGGCCCAGGGCGCCCCGGTCGCGGGCGAGGGCCGCTACTCCGTCGACGGACGGCCGCTGCTCGACATCGGCCATCGCCTGCCGAGCCAGGGAGAAGTCACCTTCGCCAGGCGCGAGCGGGCGCGAATCAGCGTCAGCGCGATTCTCGCGGTCGCGCTGCTCGCCCTCGTCATCGCGGTCTGGCGGGAGTCGCGCGATCTCGGTCCGCGCCTGCTCGTGCTGGGGCTGGGCCTCGCCTGCACGGCCATCGTCCCCGTCAACCAGTACTCCAACGCCAGCCGGCTCTTCGACCCGACGGCGTACTTCGCGCCGCTGGGCCGGCAGCTCACCGCGAACGCGGGCGCGCTCCTGATCACGAGCGCGCTCGCGCTGCTCGGGGTCATCGCGATCGTGCGCTCGCGCCGGCGGGCTCCCTCGCGCTGGTGGACGACCATCGGCGTCACGCTGATCGCCGGGCTCGGGCCGTTCCTGCTGCGCGACCTGTCGCGCGGCATCCAGATCCCGATCCGTGGCGTGGACGCCGCGCTGTGGCTGATGTGGGAGATTCCGCTGTTTCTCGCCGGGGTCGTGGTCCTGCTCGCGGGGGCGAGCGCCGGCGGCGTGGTGGTCGGGCGCACGCGCGGGCTGCCGCCGTCACTCGCGCCGGTGCTGGCGACGTTCGCCGCCATCATCGGACCGATCGTGTGGCAGGCCCCGGGACAATGGCCGTGGTGGTACACGTTCCTCTGGATCGGGGCCGTCGCCGCCCTCGCGCTGTCGCGCCAGACGCGCTACCTGATCATCGCGGCATCGACGGTGGCGGCGCTTGGCTCCGTGACGCTCGTGTGGGGACGCAGCGCCCGCGGACGCGTCGCGCTCGCCGAAGCGGACCTCAAGGGACTGGCGGCGGTGAACCAGGCGGCGGCGCCGCTGCTGCAGCGGTTCGCCGCGCAGCTGGCCGCGGCGGAATCCCCGGCGGATCGGGCCGAGCTGCTCAAGGCGTACGTCAACTCCGATCTCGCGGCCGCGCAATTCCCGGTGACGCTTTCCGCGTGGAGCGCTACGGGCTCGCGCCGGGCGGATTTTCAGACCTCGACGCAGCTTGCGATTCCCCCCGATTCGCTGCGCGCCCTGGTCGCGGACGCGAGGCGGGCCGGGGGCGCGGTCATCCGCACGGTCCCGAGCGACTTCGCGACGCTGACGGTGCTGGCCGCCCCCGGCGCAGACGGCGGCGTGACGACCGTCGGCGTCGCGCCGCGCAGCCGGCTGTTCGCGCCCGATCCGTACGCGCGCCTGCTCGGGATCGAGATGCCGGAGAGCGCCGAGCCTCCGTACACGATCCAGCTGCGCGAGCGCGTTCCGCTTTCGACGGCGGATACCGTGGCGCGGTGGCGGCGCGATCAGCCGGGGACGGAGCTCCATGGCGACTGGGCGTTCAACACGGGGACGAACGCGTGGCGGACGCACGTCGAGGTCGAGCTGCGGGCGCTCGATGTCCTGATCCAGCGCGGGTCGCTCATCGTCATTCTCGATCTGGCCATCGTCGCGGTGCTCTGGGCCGTCGGCGTCATCGCCGACGGTCGCGCCGGTCGATGGCTGCGCGCGCGCCGGCGGCAATGGTGGGGCAGCTATCGCGCGAGACTGTCGCTGGCCCTGTTCGCGTTCTTCTTCATCCCGGCAGCGGCATTCGCGGCCTGGTCCTATCGGCAGCTGGCGAGCGACGCCCGGCAGGCGCGGCAGCTTCTCGTGACGGAGACACTGCGCGCCGCCGCGCCCGATGCAGCCGCCGGATGGCTTTCGGTGGAGGGTCGGCGCCTCGGGACGCCGCTGCTCCTCTACGTGGACGGTGAGCTGAGGCAGGCCAGCGATACGCTGGTCGAGATGATGGCGCCGTTCGGGCGTCTACTCGACCCGGGCGTGCAGGAGGCGCTCGGGGAGAACGACGAGGGCACCGCGAGCCGGATGGAGCCGCTGGGAGACGACGAGGAGGTTCTCGTCGGCTACCGTCCGGTCAGCGGCGTGCAGCCATCGATTCTCGCGGCGCCGGCGCGAGCCGACGAGCTCTCGCTGGCCCGCCGCAGGCGTGACCTGGGCGTGCTCGTGCTGTTCGCGACGGCCCTTGGCGGGCTCGCCGCGCTGTGGCTGAGCGGCATCGCCGCCCGCCAGCTCGCGCGTCCGATCCGCAACCTGCGCGAGGCCGCGTTGTCCATTGGCGGCGGTGAGCGGGTGCCCGCGCTCGAGCCGCAGCCGACCGTCGAGTTCCAGCCAGTGTTCTCCGCGTTCCGGCGCATGGCGACCGACCTGCACGCCAGCCGCTTCGCGCTCGAGGAGGCGCAGCGCCGGACGACGGCGGTTCTGCGCAACGTGGCGAGCGGCGTGGTGGCCGTGGACGACTCGGGAACCGTCATGCTCGCGAACCCGCGGGCCGAAGCGCTGCTCGGCCATCCGCTGCCCGCCGGCGCACGGCTCGGTGAGCTTTCTCCATCGCTGGCGCCGCTCATCGCGCGGGTCTCGTCGGAAGCGGACGACGAAGCGATGGACATCGAGGTCGACGGCAGGCAGCTCCAGGGACGGACCACCCAGCTGGGGCGGGGCGGGGCGGTGATCACCCTCGACGACATCACCGAGCTGGCGCGGGCGCAGCGCGTGCTGGCGTGGGGCGAGATGGCGCGACAGGTCGCGCACGAGATCAAGAATCCGCTCACGCCCATCCGGCTCGGCGTCCAGCACCTGAAGCGCGCGCGGTCGGACTCACGCGTCGACTTCGACAAGGTGCTCGACGACAACGTCACGCGGATTCTCGGCGAGATCGACCGGCTCGACGAGATCGCGCGCGCCTTCAGCCGCTACGGATCGGCGCCCGCGGAGCGCGAGACCGCGGAGCCGCTCGACGTCGCGGCGATCGTGCGGGACGTGGTGGGCCTCGAGCAGATGGGCACCGGCGACGGCGTGCACTGGTCGGTGACCGGCGGCGAAGTCCCGGTCCGGGCCCTCGCGCGGCGCGACGAGCTGAAGGAAGTGCTCCTCAACCTGCTCGAGAACGCGCGGCACGCGCACGCGCGCAACGTGACCATCTCCATCGAGCCGGCCGAGTCGGGAGTGACGCTGTGCGTTCAGGACGACGGCGACGGCATCCCGCCGGACGTGCTGCCAAGGGTGTTCGAGCCGCATTTCTCGACGCGCACGAGCGGCAGCGGCCTGGGGCTCGCCATCAGTCGCCAGATCATCGACGGCTGGGGTGGCGAGATCGGGATCGAGAGTCAGCCCGGCCGCGGGACGACGGTCACCATCCGGCTGGCGTCAGGCGTCGATCGAGAGATTTCCTGATTCGTCCCCGAACTTCGCGGGGGCGCGCCTTCAGGACGATAGGTCGACGCCTTTCGCGCGAATGGTCTTGATGTTGACGAACTCGCGCAGGCCGAACGCGCTCAGCTCCCTTCCGTAGCCGGACTGCTTCACGCCGCCGAACGGCAATCGCGAGTCGGACGCCATCATCCCGTTGATGACCACGGTCCCGGCGTCGATCTCCGTGGCGAAGCGGCGGGCTTCGGCCGCGTCGCGCGTCCACACCGCCGATCCGAGCCCGAAAGGCGAATCGTTGGCGATCGCGATTGCATCCGCCGCGTCACGCGCACGGATGACCACCGCGACGGGGCCGAAGGTCTCTTCCCGGACGACCGGCGCATCGGACGGAGCGTCCACGATGACGGTCGGCGCGTAGAACCAGCCCGGACCCTCGATCGGGCGCCCGCCGGTAACGACGCGCGCGCCTGCCGCGACGGAGCGCTCCACCTGCTGATGGAGCTCGTCCCGGATGGCCCGCGTTGCCAGCGGGCCGATGTCCGTGTCGTCCCGCATCGGATCTCCCACTTTCAGCGCCTTCATCCCGGCGACGAAGCGCTCGAGAAATTCGTCGTGGATCGCGTCCGCCACGATGAAGCGCTTCGCCGCGATGCACGACTGGCCGTTGTTGATGGCGCGCGCCTTCACCGCCGTCGATACCGCGGGCCCGAGGTCGGCGCTCGGCATGACGATGAACGGATCGCTGCCGCCCAGCTCCAGCACCGATTTCTTGATCGCGCGGCCGGCCTGTAAGCCGACTGCTTCGCCGGCGGCATTGCTGCCGGTCAGCGTCACGGCGGCGACTCGTCGGTCGGCGATGATCCCCTCGACCGCGGCGCTGCCGACCAGCAGTGTCTGGAAGACGCCCGCCGGAGCGCCAGCGTCGCGGGCGACCTCCTCGAGCGCGAGCGCGCACTGCGGCACGTTCGAGGCATGCTTCAGCAGGCCGACGTTGCCCGCGCACAGCGCCGGCGCGGCGAACCGGATCACCTGCCAGAAGGGGAAATTCCACGGCATCACCGCCAGCACCACGCCGAGGGGATGAAACTCCACGCGGGCCGTCTCGCCTTCCATCCCAATCTGCTCGGCGGCGAGGAAGGCAGCGGCATTGGCGGCGAACCAGTGACAGGCGTCGGCGCACTTGGTGACTTCGTCACGCGCCGCGCGCACGGGCTTCCCCATCTCCGTGGTCATCATCTCGGCGTAGCGCTGCCGTCGCTCGAGCAGGAGGTCGCCGATCCGCCGGACGACCGCGGCCCGACTCGCGAGGGGCGTCCGCCGCCATTCGCGGGCGGCGGCGGATGCGGCGCTCAGCCGCGTCTCGATCTCATCGGCGGTGAGTGCCTCGAACTTCCTGACCAGCGCGTCCGTCGCCGGATTGACCGTCTCGATCCCCATGCGGGGACGTTAATAAGTCGCCGGGTCGGTGGTCCAATTCGCCGGAGCCGCGTCGCTGCTGAACCACCGCCGCCACCACGGCGCGCGGTTGTCACGGTAGAGCACGTTCTGCACGGCTTCCCGCCAGGCGAGCTGCATTTCCGCCGCGTCGGCGAACCGGTCGTTCACGTCCGCCGCGAGCCCGCGCGAGATCCACCGGGCGATCTCGGGATCGAAGACGTGGAGATCGACGTCGCCGGCGAGCTCGCGGGCGAGAATCGAATTCACGTCGCGATCGCCGAAGGGAGGCGTCCCGCTGAGGGCGAACGCGACGATGGCGGCGAGCGAGAAGCAGTCGGCCGCCGTGTCCTGCTGCTCGCCCAGCAGCTGCTCGGGGGCGGCGAATGCCGGCGTGCCCGAGGCGCCGGCGCGCTCCTCGCCCGCGGCGTTGGCGATGCCGAAGTCGGCCACGCGCCACCGGCGGTAGCGATCGATGAGGATGTTCTCCGGCTTGAGATCGCGATGCACGATCCCGATCGAATGCGCCGCGGCGAGCCCGGCGAGCACGAAATCCACCTGGGGGGCGATTTCACTCAGCGGCCGGGGGCCGGAGCGGGCCACGAGGTCGGCGACCGAGCCGCCCTCGGCGAGCTCCATCGTGTACCAGGCCACGGAGCCGCGGCTGTCCCAGTCGAAGATCGGGACGATCGCCGGATGCGCGAGCTGCGCCGCGAGCTTCGCCTCGCGACGGAAACGACCCACCGCCCGCTCGTCGCTGGCGATGTGAGGATGCAGGAGCTTGAGCGCGACCTCGCGGCCCAGCGAGAGGTCGCGAACGCGCCACACCGAGCCGAACGATCCGCGGCCGAGCGCGGCGAGGACCTCGTAGTCGTCGCCCAGTGCCCAGCGCAGCCGCGCTTCCTCCGTCTCCCCGGCCGGCTGGATCTCGTCGCTGCCGATGAAGCTTCCGCGCCCGCCGACGACCTTGTCCACCGCCCGGACCATCTGGGCGACGCTGGCGTAGCGATCGCCGGAATCGGTGCTCAGGGCCCGGTCGATGACGTTGGAGATCGACTCCGGACAGTCGGGCCGGAGCAGGCGAAGCGGCGGCGTCGCGCCGGGCTGTGGGATCTCGCCGGTCAGCGTCTCGTAGCAGATCGCGGCAAGCTGCCACTGGTCCGACGCGGCGGTCGGGAGCCAGCCGTCCTTCTGCCACTCGGGCGCGTTCGCCATGAAGCGCGGGTTCGGCGCGAGTCCGGCCGGGATGTCCGCGTATGCGACCGACCACTGCCACCCGATGAGCCAGAGCCGTCCCATCGGGGCGGTCCAGATCGTCGACGACGAAACGCAGCCATGCGGCTGCCCGAGGTCGTGCAGGTAGCTGAGCGTCGAGCCGATCTCGCGCATGATCCGCATCATCCCGGGCACGTCGTCCGGGCCCATGCGCGCGAGCCGGGCGCGGATCGTTTCACCGGCGATCCAGCGGCGCAGGTATCCGGGACCACGCCGGCTTTCGCTGAACGACGCCCAGTAGTGGTACGTCGTCGGGATCGCGGGGTGGTTCCGGTGCGCGAGCAGGCGTGCCTCGGCCTCGAGCCACGGGTGATGCTCGGGGGAGGGAGCGCTCACCAGGGAGAGCGAGCGACCGAGCGCGTCGATGATCTCCTGATAGTGGCGGTGCTCGCCGTACAGGCCCTCGTTCCCCCAGGACCAACCCGGCGGCAGCTGCCAGTCCTTGAGATGGTCGGGAAGCCTGGTCGAATCCTGGTAAGGCGCGAGAGGCTCGCGCGGACCAGAGGTTCGGTGAGTCTCCGTCACATCTTCGACTCGGACAGGATCGCCTCGGCAGCCTTCGCGAATTCGGGTACGAGGCTCACGTCGGGCAGCACCGTCACTTCGACCCGCTTCACGGCGAGCTCGCCCTTGCTGGGCGCGCTCGAGTGGAGGGACGGGACGTGAACGGTCACCGAGACCACGCGCCACATGGTGCTGGGGCGGGACATCTCGCCGCGCTCGTCGAGCGTGTCGAGCTGGAGGACCTCGCCGCGCGCGGGGACGACGGCGCTCAGGCACTCGGCAAGCACCTGCTCGGTCCGATCGTGGCGGGTGACGCGGAGGGTGACCATGAGAGCTGACGGTGGCTGTTCCGGCCCTCACCCACTGAGGGCCACAGGGCACTAAGCTATTGAAACCCCAAGTGGTTGACCACCCTGCGCCGTGTCTCGATCCCGTCACGCACGGTGAAACTCCGCCCTCGGGGGCGGCGTAGGCCCCTGAGCCGACATACAGGACTCGAAATGTTCTTCATTCTTGGGATCTTCATCACGTTTTTCGTGGCGCTGGCCGGATTCGTGGTCTCGCAGCGATTCGTGGAAAACCGCCTGCGCTACGTGGATGCCGTTCAGCGGCCTTATGCGCCGCTGGTCGCCGGTGCCGTCGCGGCGCTGATCGCCTGGCCGATCGTCGGACTGCTGCCGCTGGTCGGAACCGGGACGGCGCTGCTCTTCGGTGCCAGCGTGTTTGCCGGGGTCGCATCGGGCGCGAGGGAAATTCGCCGGCGGATCGGCGCGTGATTTCCGGGCCGGCGCGTTGAGATGATCGCGCCGGCGTGATTTCGATGAGGGCCGAAGGCGACCGCGAGCACACCATGCGCGCATGCTCGCCTCCATCAGGTCGGCAACGGTCGTCGGCATAGAAGCCTGCGACGTCATCGTCGAAGTGGACGTCGCGCCCGGCCTGCCGCGCTGGACCATCGTCGGCCTGGCCTCCGGCGCCGTGAAGGAAAGCCGCGAGCGGGTGGTGTCGGCCATCCTGAATTCCGGATTCTCCATCCCCGCTCGCCGGATCACCGTCAACCTCGCGCCCGCTGACCTGCGGAAGGCCTCGAGCGGGTTCGACCTGCCGATCGCCCTCGCGCTGCTCGTCGCGACGGGGCAGCTGGATGCGTCGGCGCTGGGGCGAGCGGTCGCCGTCGGCGAGCTCGCCCTCGACGGGTTCCTTCGTCCGGTGCGCGGTGTGTTGTCCATCGCGCGGATGACCGGCGAGTCCCGCCGCGCGCTCCTGATTCCCGCGGGGAATGCGGCCGAAGCCTCGCTGGTATCGAAGCTGCCGGTCGCCGCGCCGGCAACGCTGCTGGAGGCAGTGGATGCGCTGGCCCACGATCGCTTCAGGCCCGCGGAGACGCCGGCACCTGAGCGGGCGGCGGTCAGCGACGGCCCCGATCTGGCCGACGTCGTCGGACAGGAGCATGCGCGGCGCGCGATCGAGATCGCGGCGGCGGGATCGCACGGGGTGCTGCTCACCGGCCCACCGGGCAGCGGAAAGACGCTGCTCGCGCGATGCATGCCGGGCATTCTTCCACGCCTCCTCGAGAGTGAAGCGCTGGAAGTCATCGCGATTCAATCCGTGGCGGGACTGCTCGGAGCGGACGTGAGCGCCGATCCGCCGCGCCCCTTCCGGGCGCCCCACCACACGGTGTCGACCGCCGGCCTGGTGGGCGGCGGCCCTGGGCCGCGGCCGGGCGAGGTGAGTCTGGCGCACCGCGGCGTGCTGTTCCTCGACGAGATGCTCGAGTTTCCACGCCACACGCTCGACGCGATGCGGCAGCCACTGGAGGACGGCCATGTGACGATCGTGCGGGCGGCGGCAAGCATCCGCTTTCCGGCGCGGTTCACCCTCGTGGGCGCGATGAATCCGTGTCCGTGCGGGTTCGCTGGCGACGGCACCATGCGGTGCGTCTGCTCGACGACCGACGTGATGCGCTATCGCGCCCGGCTTTCCGGGCCGCTCGCCGATCGCATCGACCTGCACGTCAACGTCGCATCGCTGCCGCTGCGGCAACTGACCGATGCGAACCCCCGGGAATCATCAGGAGTCGTTCGATCGCGCGTCGAGGCGGCGCGCGCGATCCAGCAGGAGCGCTACGCCAGGATGACCGGAGATGTCTGGAACGGCAGCGTGGCCGGCCGCTGGCTGGACCGTCACGGCGGCATTCGCGCCGATGCCCGCGAGCTGCTGGCGACGGCGGCCGAGCGCATGGGCGTTTCGGCGCGGAGCTATCATCGCGCGCTGAGGGTCGCGCGAACCATCGCCGATCTCGACGGTGTCCAACTGGTCAGCGCCGGGCACGTGGCGGAGGCGCTTCGCTATCGGTTCGTCACGGCCGGCTCGCCAGGCGGGGCAACGCGCGATCCGGACGTGCCGGGTGACCCGGCGCGGAGCCCGGTGAGTTCGATCATCAACGACCACTTCCACGAGGTGCACGGTGAAGCACGTTCGTAACGTGACAGTGGCGATGTCCCTGCTCATCGCGGTCGGCTCGGCATGCGCGAGCGGTGACCCCGCGGGACCGGACACATCGCCGCTGGCGGGGCTGAGCAAAGCCACCGCCAACGACACCAGCAATTCCACCCACCAGCCGACCGGCGAAGGCCCGGGGTACATCCGCGGGACCGTCCTCGGGCAGTCGCCACCCGGCGCCGGCAACGACAGCCTGAATACCGCGCCGCGCGTGGCCGGCGTCGTCGTCACGATCTACACGAGAAAGGCCGGGACGGGAACAGCCGTCGAGACGGGAGACGTCAAGGGCACCGTCACCACCGGCGCGGACGGCCTGTTCACGCTGCCGACGCTGCCGTCTGGCGAGTATGTCGTGACGTTCGTGCCGCCCCGGAACAGCATCTATTACGGAGTGTGGGTCCACGGCGAGCTGCACGAGAACAGCGCGATGTACCCGTGGTGGATCGTGCTCCAGAAGAAGCCCTGATGGCTGCCTGAATGGCCGGGGCCGGCGCGCAATCGCCGGCCTTCGCCATTTAGTTTGCAGGCATGTCCGCGCCCGCCGCCTCCACGACTTCGGCCATCGCGCTCGAGGAATCACTCATCGAGTGGTTTCGCGGGTTCGGCTCGGTTGCGATCGGCTTCAGCGGCGGGGTGGATTCCAGCTATCTCGCGGCCGTCGCGGTCGAGGCCCTGGGCCGTGAAAACGCGCTGGCGATCATCGGCCGCAGCGATTCCTATCCCGACTCGCAGTGGCAGACCGCGCGCGAGATCGCCGAGCACGTCGGGATTCCGGTGATCGAGATCCACACCGACGAGATGGCCGACCCGCGGTACGCGGCGAACCCGTCCAACCGCTGCTACTTCTGCAAGACCGAGCTGTGGACGAAGCTGGCGCCGCTGGCGCGGGAGCGGACCGCCGCCGTGCTGATCGACGGCACGAACGCCGACGACCTCGCCGATCATCGCCCGGGAGCGGCGGCCGCCCGCGAGAATGGCGTACGCTCGCCGCTCGCCGAGCTGGGAATGACGAAGGCGCAGATCCGCGAGCGGTCACGCGCGCGAGGGCTGCCGTCGTGGGCGAAGCCATCGTCGCCCTGCCTGGCATCGCGCATCCCCTATGGCACGCCGGTGACCGCCGAGCGGCTGTCGCGGATCGATCGTGCCGAGTCGGCCCTGCGCAAGCTGGGCTTTGCCGGCAACCTGCGGGTCCGCGATCATGGCGAGCTGGCGCGGATCGAGCTCGACGGGGCGGAAATCGAGCAGGCGGTCAGCGGTCCGGCCGCGGCCGCGGTCGTTCAGGTCGTGCGCGAGGCCGGCTTCGCGCGGGTGACCGTCGACCTCGCCGGATTCCGCTCCGGCTCGCTCAACGTGCTCGAGGGGATCGTCCCGGCGGATCGGCGCTGACCGTCAGCGGGACGCGAGGACCCGGATGCGGGCGGAGGAGACCGCCTCGATCCGGCGGCACATGATCTCGCACAGGCGGTTGACGTCCCGGTCGATGATCGAATAACGAGCGAACACCCCGTCGCGGCGACGGTCGACGAACCCGTGCCGCAACAGGATGTTCAGGTGCTTGGAGACGTTGGCCTGTCCCAGCCGCGTCGCGTCGACCAGCTCGCTCACCGTCATCTCGCCGCCCTTGAGTGCCGTCAGAATCGCAAGGCGTGCCGGTTCCGCGAGAACCTTGAAGCGCTCGGCGATGAGCTCGAGCATTTCCGGCGTGAGTTGTCGGGCCATCGACGCGGGGCTGAGGTTTATTGTCCGTTCTTGTCGTCGTCCTCGAAGGCGCGCAGGGAGACCTTGATCTTCTCGGCGACGATCGACGCGTTGGGCTGGCCGGGATTGGCGGTGGCGGGGTTGATGATCGCCCCGTTCGCGCCGGTGAACCAGTCCCTGATGTTTACGGCGATGGTCACGTTATTGCTGGCGTCCGTGATGACCGCCGGCGGATTCAGGTCGATCTGGACCTCCTGGTCGAGCTGGGAGGTGAAGACGAAGGGGGTCCCATTGTACGTCCCCTCGACCCGGATGCTGACGTTGTTGAAGTTCGGGTTGGCGGCGACGAAGGCGGCGTCGGCCGGATCGGTGCCGGGCCGGCGGATGTCGAACTCGATCTCGCGGTACGTGCCGGGAGGCACCTGCGCGGTGATCGGGCTGGCGATGACGTCCGTGACGGGAAGGTCGATGAGCGTGGGTCCGAGCTGGATCTCCTCGCAATCATCGGTCGTCGTGCCGGTGGAGCAGGTCGACGACGACGCGAGCTTCAGCTCGAGCTCGCGCAGGACGAGCTGCGCCCTCGTGATCACGAGCGTGTTGGTGCCGCTGGTCATCGTGATGTTGAAGGACGGCTGCGGAGCCGCGGGGACGGCGGCCTTCGTGGAGAAGGAGATGGCGACACCCTGGCGATCGCCCGGCGACGTCGAGTCGCAGGCGGAGGCGAGGACGAGGGCGGTCGCGGACAGTGCAACGAACGGCTTCATGGCGGACTCCGTAGTGGGTGGAAGACGATATAACCATACAGTTATACGGATGTTCCTCGTGCATCCCAGCGCACAGTCGGGTGGTGATCCTGGGTGTGCAGGGCCCGGCATTCCGACACGTGTCGCTCTCGCGTCCGGCCTTGCCTGACAGGATTTAGTTTGCGCTCATGGATTCTCCCGAGAGCGGCGACGGCCGGGGACTCGAGCGGTCGTTCGCCGAGGAAGGCGTGACGGGCCACATCGAGGCGCGCGGGCGACTCGCGGTGTTCACTCCCGCGTCGTCGATCACGCCCGATGCCCGGATGCGTCGCCGGCTGGTCGCCCTCGCCAGGCAGCACGGCTTCGCGAACGTCGCCATCGAGCTCGCGCCGGACGATGCGCATCTTTCTCGCGATTAACCTGCCGCCCGAAATGCGGCGCGCCGTCTGGGAAGCGACACAGCCGCTGCGCGAGACGACGGCCACGGTCGCCTGGGTCGCGGAGCCGAAGATCCACCTGACGCTCAAGTTCCTGGGCGCGCTGGACGAGTCGGCGATCGCCCCGCTTGGCCGGACGATGGCCGAGGTGGCCAGGGCGCACGCGACGCCGCGCGTCGAGGTGCACGGAGTCGGCGCATTCCCGAACTTCCGGCGGCCGCGCGTCATATGGATGGGCGTGGAGCCGGAGCCCCGGCTGGAGCTGCTGCACCACGACATAGAAGTCGCGTGCGACACGCTCGGCTACGAGCTCGACGGCCGGCCGTATCGCCCGCATCTCACCCTGGGGCGGGTGCGCGAACCCGGAACGCCCGAGGGGATGAAGGCACTGCGAACCGTGGCCAACCGGGTACGTTTCACCGATGAATTCCACGCACGAACGATCGACGTGATGCAGAGCATTCCTGGACCCGGCGGGTCCGCGTATTCGGTGCTGGCGTCGGCACCGCTGCGAGGGGCCTGAGGATGGGGTGTCTTCTCCGCCTGGGCTGCCTCGTGGTACTTCTCGTCTGCGGGATCATCGCGTACCTGACGCGCGACCGCTGGATGGACAAGCTGCCCTGGCGCTCGACGCAGACCGAAACGACCCGCACCACGCGCGCCCCCGACGCGCCGGAAACATCCCGGCCGGGTGAATCGCCCCGCCGTCCAACTGCGGCCGGGACCGCGACCACGCGCGACGGCTGGCTCCCGCTCACCGAGGCCGGCGCGGCGCGCACGCGGGAAGCGCTGCGCAGGCTGTCGGGCCCGAGCGGGCCGGTCTTCGTGACGCTGTCCGGCGGCGACGTCGCTTCGTACGTGTTCCTCCAGATCGCGAAGCAGATGCCCGCGTCGACGGACAGCTTCGTCGCCCGCGTGGACGACGACCGGATCCGCCTTCGCGCCCGGATGAAGACGAGTGAGCTCGGCAGCACGGTCGTGGGCGTGCTGGGATCGCTGATCGGCGACCGGGAGCGGGTGGAGATGGCGGGGAATCTCGCCGTGATCGGGAAGGGACTCGCGGAGTTCCGAGTCAGGGACGTTCGCGTCCACGACCTGCCGCTGCCGGACGCGATGATCTCGCGGCTCGTGAAGCCGCTGGTGCGGTCGCCGCGGCCGCCGGGGCTGGACGAGAACGCCCTTCCCATCTCGATTCCTTCATATATCGGGGACGTGCGCGTCTCCAACGGCAGGATCACGCTCTACAAGAACGTCCCATGAACCGACGCGTCCTCATCGTCGACGACGAGCCCGGCATCCGTGGCGCCCTGAGCCAGCTGCTGGAGTTCGAGGGCTACGAGGTCCGTGCCGTGCCGACCGCGGTGGACGGCCTGAAGGAATACGAGAAGTGGAAGCCCAACCTCGTGTTCCTCGACGTGAAGATGGCGGGGATCGACGGCATCGAGGCGCTCAAGGCGATCCGGACGCACGATCCGAACGCGATCGTGGTGATGATCAGCGGTCACGCGACGATCCAGACGGCGGTCGAGGCGACACAGCTCGGGGCCTACGACATCCTCGAGAAGCCGCTGGACACGGACCGCATTCTCGTCACGCTGCGGAACGCGCTGCGGCATCTCGACCTTCAGGACGAGAACCAGGCGCTCCGGGAGCGCATCCAGTCGCGGTACGAGATCGTCGGCCGCTCGTACGCGATCCGCGCCGTCATCGACAAGATCGAGAAGGTCGCCGCCACGCCCGCCCGCGTGCTGATCACGGGCGAGAACGGGACGGGCAAGGAGCTCGTCGCGCGGGCCGTGCATTCGCAGTCGCCGCGCAAGGACGGGCCCTTCATCGAGGTCAACTGCGCCGCGATTCCCGGTGAGCTCATCGAGAGCGAGCTGTTCGGCCACATGAAGGGCTCCTTCACGGGGGCGATCTCCGATCGTCCGGGCAAGTTCGAGCAGGCGACCGGGGGCACGCTGTTTCTCGACGAGGTCGGCGACATGAGCCTCCAGGCGCAGGCGAAGGTGCTGCGCGTCCTCCAGGACGGGGTCGTTACCCGCATCGGCGGATCGAAGCCGATCTCGGTGGACGTGCGCGTGCTGGCGGCGACGAACAAGGCGCTCGAGACCGAGATTGCCGAGGGACGCTTCCGCGAGGACCTCTTCTACCGGCTGAATGTCGTCCCCATCCACGTCCCGCCACTGCGGGAGCGGCGGGAGGACATTCCGTCGCTGGTGGCCCATTTCATCGACGTGCTGACGAAGCGGGAAGGGGTGGCCCCGAAGAGCATCGACCCGGAGGCGGTCAAGCGACTCCAGGAGATGGACTGGCCGGGCAACGTCCGCGAGCTGCGCAACACGATCGAGCGCCTTCTCATCCTCTCGTCGGCGACGCGCATCACCGAGGACGACGTGGCGCGACTCGTCGGGCGGCGGGACGGGGGCGAGGTGGGCCTCGGATCGCTCCTCGACTGCAAGACCTTCGAGGAGTTCAAGCACGCCGCCGAGCGGGCCTTCCTGCTCGGCAAGCTGCGCGAATACGACTGGAACGTGTCGGAGACGGCGCGCGGCCTCGACATGCCGCGGTCGAATCTCTACAAGAAGATCGAGCGTTATGGGCTGACGAGGGAGACCACGTCATGACCGACTGGGACAAGGAGCTCGCGAAGATCGACAAGCAACTGGCGTCCATGTCGGACGCCGATCTCGTCGCGGAACCCGCGCGGCCGGCGCTGCCGGCCGGGAAGGGCGCCCGGCCCGTTGCGCCGCGCCAATCGGCCGCCGCCGCCGAGCCGGCGGCGGGAGGCGGGAAGTACGCGACGCTCGGGCTGTACGCCCGCTTCGGCCTCTCCGTCGCGCTCGGCGTGGGGATGATGTTCTGGCCGTACGACGCGAAGTGCGGGCCGGGGCTCGCGCTCTACCTCGGCGCCGTCGGGGCGGTGATCGTCAGCGGCATCTGGAGCGCCGTGTGGAGCTGGCGGCATCGCGCCGCGCGACTGCACGTCCTGTCGCTGCTGATCCTGACCTGGGGCCTCGTCCTCGGCGGACTCGACGTCCTGCCGCGGATCGGGTACGCCAAGCCGAACCTGCTGCACCCCGCGACCTGGGCCTGCAAGTAGCTTCGATACCAGCCGTCGCTTTTCGATGACGCGCCGGGCCTCGCGCCCGCTCACTCTTCTGACGTGAAAACCGCAAAAATGAAATCGTTCAGGAATTTCGTCGCCGGCAAATGGGTCGACGCCGCATCGGGCGGCACCTTCGAGAACCGGAACCCGGCCGACTGGAGCGACGTGATCGGCAGCTTTCCGCGGTCCGGCTCGGAGGACGTCGAGCGGGCCGTGGAATCCGCGAAGCGCGGCTTCGCGCTGTGGAGCCGCACCCCCGCTCCCCTCCGCGGCGACGTGCTGCGCCGGATCGGCGACATCATGAGCGCGCGGAAGGAGGAGATCGCCGACCTCATGACCCGCGAGATGGGCAAGCCGCTCCAGGAGACGCGCGGCGACGTGCAGGAGGGCATCGACACGGCGTACTACGCCGCCACGGAAGGACGCCGCCTCTTCGGGCACACGGTGCCGAGCGAGCTGCGGAACAAGTGGGCGATGAGCTTCCGGCGGCCGATCGGCGTGTGCGGCATCATCACGCCCTTCAACTTCCCGATGGCCATTCCGACGTGGAAGATGTTCCCGGCGCTCCTCTGCGGAAACGCGTGCGTCTTCAAGCCCGCGGAAGACGTGCCGCATACGGGCACGGTGCTCGTCGAGATCATGCTGGAGGCGGGACTGCCGCCGGAAGTCATCCAGCTGGTGCACGGACTCGGCGAAGAGGTCGGCGCGGCCATCGTGTCGCATCCGGAGATCCCGGTCATCTCGTTCACCGGATCGACGGACACCGGTCGCGTCGTCGGCGAGATCTGCGGGCGCATGCACAAGCGGCTTTCGCTGGAGATGGGCGGCAAGAACGCGCAGATCGTGATGGAGGACGCGGACCTCGAGCTGGCCCTCGAGGGCGCGCTGTGGGGCGCCTTCGGCACCACGGGGCAGCGCTGCACGGCGACGAGCCGCCTCATCGTCCACGACCGCGTCCACGACGAGCTCCTCTCGAAGCTCGTGCAGAAGGTCCGGGCGCTGAAGCTCGGCGACGGACGGCGGAAGGGCACCGACGTCGGCCCCATGATCAGCGAGGCCGCGGTGCAGAAGGCCGAGCGGTACATCGACATCGGCCAGAAGGAGAATGCCGACCTGCTGGTGGGCGGCCGCCGTCCTGGCGGAGACGCGACGAAGGACGGCTGGTTCTTCGAGCCGACGATCTTCGCGCGCGTCGAAGCGGGGTCCCGGCTGGAGCAGGAGGAGATCTTCGGGCCGGTGCTGTCGGTGATCCGGTTCCGGACGGTGGACGAGGCGTTCGCGATCAACAACGACGTGCGCTACGGCCTCTCGTCTTCAGTGTATACACGGGACGTGAACATCGCGATGCGGGCGCTGAACGAGCTCGATAACGGCATCACGTACATCAACGCCCCGACCATCGGGGCCGAAGCCCACCTTCCGTTCGGCGGCGTCAAGCAGACCGGCAACGGACACCGGGAGGGCGGGTGGGAGGTGTACGAGTTCTACTCGGAGACGAAGGTGGGGTACCTGGACTTCTCGGGCGCCCTCCAGCGGGCGCAGATCGACACGTATGACGTGTGAGAGGGAGTGGGAGTGGGGGTTGGCGGGGCATCGCGATTCCGACCCACTCCCACTCCACTTGCTCCAGTCCGGCACGGCGGTTAACTCACTGGAGACACGACGGGAGACGTCGAACGACGCATGACGGGGCCAGACCAGCAGGCGCAGGACAACGCATCGCCCCCCCGGGCGATCACACCCGAGCAGCGCGTCGGCGCGTTGCGCCAGGTCAACCGGCGCTCGCCCCTCGCGTTCTTCTGGGAGTGGACCAAGATCTTCCAGGTCGCTGTCCTGGTCTTCCTGCTCGTCCGGACCTTCCTGGTCGAGGCGTTCAAGATCCCCAGCGGCAGCATGGAGCACACGCTGCTCGTCGGCGATTTCCTCCTCGTGAACAAGCTGGTGTACGGGGCCGAGGTGCCCTTTACCCACACGCGGCTGCCCAAGCTGCGGACGCCCCAGGTGGGCGACGTGATCGTGTTCGACTACCCCCGGGACCTGACGAAGAACTTCGTCAAGCGCCTGGTGGGGATGCCGGGCGACACGGTCGAGATGCGGGACGGGGTGCTGTTCCGGAACGGGACGCGGATGGACGAGAAATACGTCGAGCGCGCCGACCTGGACTATGATTCCCCGGAAGAGGAGTTCTACTGGCAGCGCGATTACCTCGTTCGCGAGCCGGGAACGCTCCCGAATGCGTACCATCCATCGCGTAACAACTGGGGACCCCTGGTCGTCCCTCAGAAGAGTTATTTCGTCCTCGGCGACAACCGCGACAACTCGCTCGACAGCCGTTACTGGGGATTCGTGGCAGACTCTCTCGTGAAGGGGCAGCCCTTCGTGATCTACTACAGTTACGCACCGGATACCGTCGATCGATTCGCCTGGTTGACGCACATTCGCTGGAACCGCCTCGGCGAACGGATCAAGTAGGCGCACCTCCGCTCGGCTCTCCCGCACAAACCCACCGTCCCGGCTCGCCCGACCAGGGCATATCCGCCTTCCCAGGGAACCTGTCCGTATGGCCACCACGGGCAAACTGAAAACGCGGTACGAGGAAGGGTCACTCGACCAGTATCTCAAGGACATCAGCGCCTACCCGCTGATCTCCCGGGATGAGGAGGCGGCGCTCGCGCGCCGCATCCGCGAGGACGACCAGGAGGCGCTCGACAAGCTCGTGCGCTCGAACCTCCGCTTCGTCGTCTCGGTCGCGAAGAAGTACCAGAACCAGGGCGTCTCGCTCTCGGACCTGATCAACGAGGGCAACCTCGGATTGATCCGCGCGGCGCACAAGTTCGACGAGACGAAGGGGATCAAGTTCATCTCCTACGCCGTCTGGTGGATTCGCCAGGCGATCCTCCAGGCGCTGGCCGAGCAGTCGCGCATCGTGCGGGTGCCGCTCAACCGGGCAGGGACGCTGCATCGCATCGGCAAGCGCGCCGCGGCGCTGCTCCAGGAGCTGGGCCGCGAGGCGACGCACGCCGAGATCGCCAACGGCATGGACATCACCGAGGAGGAAGTCGCCAAGACGATGTCCATCAGCCAGGCGACCCTCTCGCTGGACGCGCCGATGGCGCCCGGCGAAGACAACAAGCTGCTGGACTACCTCCCGGACACGGTCAACCCGACGCCGGACGAGCAGATCTTCGTCAAGGCGCTGACCGAGTCCATCGAGGAAGCGCTGTCGCACCTGAAGGAGCGCGAGTCGAAGATCCTGCGGCTGTATTTCGGCCTCGACGGGAACGAGCCGATGACGCTGGAGGAGATCGGGGCGCTGCTGGGGATCACGCGCGAGCGGGTCCGGCAGATCAAGGAAAAGGCCCTGTCCCGGTTGCGGCACGTCTCGCGGGCCCGGGCCCTGGAGAGCTATCTCGGGTAGGATCACTCGGGCTCTCGACCGGCCTCAGGCACGATTGAGACAAGAGGACACGCGGATCGCGCAGATCTGGCGTAGCACGCGGATCAAGACAGAGCGCCGGTACGGTGAGTCCGTACCGGCGCTCTGACTTGATCCGTGTTCTCCGCCAGATCTGCGTGATCCGCGTGTCCCCCCTCGAAACGCTGGCTCGGCCGTTAACTTTGGATCCCTATGGCCACCTCCAGTTCCTTCGACGTCACGACCGGCGTCGACATGCAGGAAGTCGACAACGCCGTCAACCAGGCGCAGAAGGAGATTGCCCAGCGCTACGACTTCAAGGGCGCCAACGTCGAGATCGACTTCAAGCGCGCCGAAGAGCAGATCGTGCTTTCGGCGGACTCGGATTTCCGGATGAAGGCCCTCTTCGACGTGCTCCAGGCGAAGCTGATCAAGCGCGGCGTCCCGGTGAAGAACCTCGACGTCGGCGATACGAAGCCGGCCGGCGGCGACACGGTGCGCAAGGAGATCAAGCTCAAGACCGCGCTCGATGGCGACACCGCAAAGAAGGTCGCCGCGGCGATCAAGGAAGCGAAGCTCAAGAAGGTGCAGGCGGCGATCCAGGGCGACCAGGTGCGCGTGACGTCGCCGAGCCGGGACGACCTCCAGGATGCGATCGCATTGCTGCGCTCCAAGGACTTCGGGGTCGAGCTCAAGTTCGGGAACTACCGGTGAAGTTCACGCTGGTCACCCTGGGCTGCGACAAGAACACGGTCGATTCGGAGCGCTATATCGCGGACCTCGAGGACCGCGGCGCCCGGTTCACGGCCGACCCTGATGACGCCGACGTCATCCTCGTGAATACCTGCGGCTTCATCGACGCCGCGAAGAAGGAATCGATCGACGCCATCGTCGAAGCCGGAGCCCGGAAGGGCACCGGCGGGAGCTGCCAGGCGGTGGTGGCGGTGGGATGCATGGTCGAGCGCCACAAGTCCGAGCTCGTGGACGCCCTGCCGGAGGTGGACCTGTTCCTCGGCGCCTCCGAGATGGACCGGCTCGTGCCGGAGCTCGAGGAGCGCGGCCTGCTCGACGGCGTGGAGCTGCCCGTCGCGCACCCGGGCGTCCGCACGTTCAGCGGCGAGCTTCCGCACATCCGCTACCTCAAGATCAGCGAAGGCTGCGACCACGGTTGCGCCTTCTGCGCCATTCCCCTCATGCGCGGCAAGCATCGGTCGCTCACGCTCGACGACGTCGTGCGCGAGGCGCAGCTGCTGGAGGCGCAGGGCGCCCGCGAGGTGAACCTCGTCGCGCAGGACCTGGCCCACTGGGGTCGCGACCGCCGCGGCGACGCGCTCGGACTGCACGACCTCCTCCGCGCCCTGATCGAGCAGACCGACATCCCCTGGTTCCGGCTGCTGTACCTCTATTCGGCGGGGCTCACGCCGCAGCTGCTCGAGCTGATGTCGACCGAGAGCCGGATCGTCCCGTACCTCGACACGCCGATCCAGCACGCATCGGATACGGTGCTCAAGCGCATGCGGCGGCCGGAGCGGCGGGCATCCATCCTCGAAAAGCTCGCGCGCATGCGGGCCGCGGTGCCGGACGTGAACGTGCGCACCACGTGCATCGTCGGCTTCCCCGGCGAAACCGAGCAGGACTTCGACAGCCTGCTCGAGTTCCTCGAGGAGGCCGCGTTCGACCGCGTGGGGGCCTTCACGTACTCACCGCAGGAAGGAACCCGGGCGGCGGAGCTGGAGGACGACGTTCCGGAGCACGTGAAGCTCGAGCGGCTCGAGCGGCTGAACGAGATCCAGCGGCTGATCACCGCCGACCGGTACACGGCGCGGATCGGGAAGCACACCCGCGCGATGGTCGACCGCGTCACGGACGCCGGCGTCGAGGCGCGAACGGTGTGGCAGGCGGACGACATCGACGGCATCACCCTGCTCCGGAAGGCCGAGGGACTCGTGCCGGGCACGATCGTGGACGTCTCCGTGGACGACTTGCTGGATGACGTGAGCTTCGAGGCGTCGGTGATCCGCGTCGTGAGCGCGCCGATGGGCGCGGCACCGCGGCGGCGAAACCTCCCGATCGCGACCGGCGCGTCCATCAGCAGCTTCGGCCGGTGACGTCGTCCCGGTCGCCGCGGCGGGCCACCGAGCGGTCGCACGAGCTGATCCGCCGGTCCGCCGAGCTGTTCCCCGGCGGCGTGAATTCTCCGGTCCGGGCATTCCGCGGCGTCGGCGGCGAGCCTTTCGTCGTCGAGAGCGGCGCGGGCTCCCGCATCCGTGACGTCGACGGCAACGAGTACATCGACTACGTCCTCTCCTGGGGGCCGCTCATCCTCGGCCACGCCGCGCCGGCCGTGCTGGACGCCGTCGAACGCGCGATGCAGTCGGGCACGAGCTTCGGCATTCCCACCGAGCTCGAGATCCGCCTGGCCGAGCTGGTCGTGGCGCGCATGCCCCACGTCGAGATGCTGCGATTCGTCTCGAGCGGCACCGAGGCGACGATGAGCGCCGTTCGCCTGGCGCGCGCCGCGACGGGCCGCGACGCGATCCTCAAGTTCGACGGCTGCTATCATGGGCATGGTGATTCGTTCCTGGTGCGCGCGGGGTCGGGCGTGGCGACACTTGGCCTGCCGAATTCGCCGGGCGTGCCGGCCGCGCTCGCGGCGATGACCCTGACGGCGACCTTCAACGACCTGGCGGAAGTCGAGCGACTGCTCGAGCAGAACGAGGTCGCGGCGATCATCGTCGAGCCGGTCGTGGGGAATGGAGGATTCATCCCGCCGGACCCGTCGTTCCTATCGGGCCTCCGCCGACTGGCGGATGCGTCCGGCGCCCTCCTCATCTTCGATGAGGTGATGACCGGCTTCCGGATCGCTTACGGCGGCGCGCGCGAACGGTTCGGCGTCGTCCCCGACCTGACGACGCTCGGCAAGGTGATCGGCGGCGGCCTGCCCGTCGCGGCATATGGCGGCCGCCGCGACCTGATGCAGATGATCGCGCCCTCCGGGCCCGTCTATCAGGCCGGCACGCTGTCCGGCAATCCGCTGGCGATGGCGGCCGGGATCGCGACCCTCACGTCCCTGACGCGCGAGCTGCATGACCGGATCGCGGCGCGCACGGCGACGCTCGTCCAGGGCATCCGGGAGCTCGCAGCGCGACGGGGCGTCGGCCTCTCGGCGGACTCCGCGGGCTCGATGTTCGGGTTCTTCTTCCGGCGGGAGCCGGTGCGATCGTTCGCCGACGCGCGGGAGTCGGACACGGCGCTGTTCGGCCGGTTCTTTCACGCGGCGCTCGACCGGGGCGTCTACCTCGCGCCCTCGGCGTTCGAGGCGGGCTTCATGTCCGCGGCCCATTCGGACGACGACGTCGCGATGACGCTGGAGCGGCTCGATGACGCGCTTGGAGCGTCACTCGATGGATAAGGGAAGGAGCAGGTCCCTCGCTGCGCTCGGGATGACGGCCCTGGCGCTTTCCTGCGCGGCGCCGCGCACGACCGGGCGCGCGCCAACGGCCGACGACGCAGCGACGGCAGCCAACCGCGTGATGCTGGCGACCAACGCCGGACCCACCGACATCTTCGCGACGGGCGCCTGGTTCATGCTCGACCCGGAGCGGAGGCTCATGGCGCGCGTGGGGACCGGTGACCGGTGGCGGATCGAGCGGGATGGCGATCGGCTGCGGGGGGTGCGAGGCACGGTGCGCACCGGCTGGGTAGATGGTCCGATCACGGCGGCGATGACGTCCGACGGTTTCCTCAGCTACAACGGGAAGCGGTATCGCGGCGAAGTGGTGTTTCGCGCGATGCCGGGCGGCATCCTCGTCGTCAACCGCATTCGCATCGACGATTATCTCGCCGGGGTGGTGCCGCTGGAGATCGGGGCGCGGCCGGCGGCCGAATCGGCGGCGGTGCAGGCCCAGGCGATCGCCGCCCGGAGCTACGCGTTCACTCACCTCAACCCCGGCGATCCGCGGGGCTACGACGTGACGGCGACGGTGGCCGACCAGGTGTACGGCGGAGTGGAGGTCGAGACGGCGACGGCGACCCGCGCCATCGCGAGCACGCGCGGCCTCGTCCTCAAGTTCGCCGGTCGCGTGGTGAATGCCCCGTATTCATCCACCTGTGGCGGCTCGACGGCCGAAGCCTCGGAGGTGTGGAAGTCATCCGACGAGCCTTACCTGAAGCGCGTGAGCGACCGCATTCCGGGCAGCGACCGATTCTACTGCGACATCGCGCCGCGATTCACCTGGACGCGGACGTTCGACCAGACGGATCTCACGGCCACGATCAATCGCTATCTCTCGACCGTCGTGAACGTGCCGGGAAATGCGGCCGGCCGTCCGAAGGCGGTGGCGGTCGCGTCGCGCACGGCGTCGGGCCGCGTCGGCGACCTCACCATCACGACCGACCGCGGGAACTTCACGATTCACGGCAACGACATCCGGTACGTCCTGCGCGGTGCCGGTGGCGAGATCCTCAGCAGCACCTATTTTTCCGTCGATTCATCCGAGGAGCGGGATGGCTATCTCACGAGGCTCACGTTGCGCGGCGGTGGATACGGGCATGGGGTCGGGATGTGCCAGTGGGGCGCGATCGGACGCGCCCGGGCGGGGCAGGACTACCGCACCATCCTCGCGACGTACTATCCCGGGACGACGGTCGGCCCGGCGCGATGAGCCGCGCGCGATCGTGAGGCGCTGGGCGGCGATGCTGATCGTGGCGCTCGCGGCCGTCCCGGCCGCCGGCGCGCAATCCGTCATCGAGCAGCTCCAGCTCGACCGGCTGCAGCTGGTGTCGCTCGGCCTCGGCGCGGGATCGATCGCTCCGGCCCAGGTCGACCGCACGAAGGTGTTCGGGCTCAGCGCCGACTACGGGCAGATCTCGCCGGCCTGGCGCCTGCAGTTCCGCATCAATTACTGGGAATCGCACTTCAAGGCCTCGGTCGTGAACGCATTCGCCGATACGCTCCAGCGCAACCTCCAGGACCCGGACGCGACGACCGTGAAGCGGTCGCCGATCTCCATCTATGACGCGGCGTTCGGCCTCGGCGCCCGGCGGCTTCTCGTGCCTTCCGCCGACGTGACGCCGTTCTTCAGCGCCGGCATCGCGGGGCACGTGATCAACGCCGAGGGCGACTTCATCAAGGGCACCTTCGTCGAGCGGGCACTGGACGACATCGCCGCCGGGGTCTTCGGGGAGGCGGGCATTCGCGCGCGGCTGCTGCGGCGCATCCTCCTCGAGGGGACGATCCGGGGCGATTTGCTGAGCGGGTTCCGGTCCATGCAGTGGATGGCTACCGGCAGCTATTACTTCGGCGAGCCGCGGGCGGCGGTGACGAAATGAGCGAGGCGACGCGTATCGGGATCATCGGCGCCGGCGCGATCACACAGGTCGCGCATCTTCCCGCGCTGAGCAAGATGCGGGGCGTGGACGTCGTGGCGATCTGCGACAACGACCGCGCCAAGGCGCGTTCCGTTGCCGACCGATTCGGGGTGCCGGACACTTCCACGGACATCGAGGACCTGCTGGAGCTCGAGGAGATCGACGCGGTCATCGTCGCGACGCCCAATCACCTCCATGAGCCGCACGTGCTCGCCGCGCTCGCCGCCGGCAAGGACGTGCTGTGCGAGCGCCCCGTCGCGCTCTCGTCACGCGGCGTCGAGCGCATCCTCACGGCGGCCAATC
>CAMLHT010000008.1 GCA_946479895.1 uncultured Gemmatimonadota bacterium
TGTCGAACTCGCCGGCCACGAGCCGCTCGAACGACGAGATCGTCTCCTCGAGCTTCACGTACTTGCCCGGGATGCCCGTGAACTGCTCGGCCACCGAGAACGGCTGCGACATGAAGCGCTGGAGGCGGCGCGCCCGGCCGACGATCTTCTTGTCGTCTTCCGAGAGCTCGTCCATGCCGAGGATCGCGATGATGTCCTGGAGCTCCTTGTAGCGCTGGAGGATCTTCTGGACGTCGGTCGCCGCCTTGTAGTGGCGGGCGCCGATGAACTGGGCGTCGAGGATTCGCGAGGACGACGCGAGCGGATCCACGGCCGGGTAGATGCCGAGCTCCGTGATCGCGCGGGAAAGCACGACGGTGGCGTCGAGGTGCGCGAACGCCGTCGCCGGCGCCGGATCGGTGATGTCGTCGGCCGGGACGTAGATGGCCTGCACCGACGTGATCGAGCCCGAACGCGTCGAGGTGATGCGCTCCTGGAGGTCGCCCATCTCCGTCGCCAGCGTCGGCTGGTAACCCACGGCGCTCGGCATGCGGCCGAGGAGCGCCGACACCTCGGAGCCCGCCTGGGTGAATCGGAAGATGTTGTCGATGAACACCAGCACGTCCGCGTTCTCCTGGTCGCGGAAGTACTCGGCGACCGTGAGGCCGGAGAGGCCGACGCGGAGGCGCGCGCCCGGCGGCTCGTTCATCTGGCCGTAGATGAGGGCGACGTTCGGGAGGACGTTCGACTCCTTCATCTCGAGATAGAGGTCGTTGCCCTCGCGCGTGCGCTCACCCACGCCGCAGAACACCGACTTGCCGCCGTGACCCTTGGCGACGTTGTTGATCAGCTCCATGATGACGACGGTCTTGCCGACGCCGGCGCCGCCGAAGAGGCCGATCTTGCCGCCCTTCACGAAGGGGGCGATGAGGTCGATGACCTTGATGCCCGTCTCGAAGATCTCGGTCTTGGGCTCGAGGTTGACGAAATCGGGGCGCTTGCGGTGGATGGGCCAGCGCTGCGCGTCCTTCGGGATCGGCGCGCCGTTGTCCACCGGGTTGCCGAGGACGTTGAGGATGCGGCCGAGCGCCGGGGCGCCGACGGGCACCATGATCGGGCCGCCGGTGTCGACGACTTCCATGCCGCGGACGACGGCGTCGGTGGACGACATCGCGACCGCGCGGACCTGGTTGCGGCCGATGTGCTGCTGGACCTCGACGGTGACGCGGATGTCGTCGCCGGTCTCGGACTTCGCGTTGATCTCGAGGGCGTTATAGAGCTCCGGCAGGTGCTCGGCCTCGAACTCGACGTCGAGAACCGGTCCGATGACCTGGACGACCTTGCCGATGTTGTGGATCGCGGTGGCGGTAGCCATGGAGCGAGATGACTGGGGTCGGGAACTGGATAGCTTCGCTTGTGAAATTTATCACAAGCCACCCTTTCGGCAAGCCGCGAAGGGACACGTCCAATTGCCAAGCCCGCCGCGGACGGAAAACGCCCAGCCCTGGCGGGGAATCGCTCCGCCATCGCTGGGCGCCGGACCGTCCCGGACGGCTACGGATGGTAGTCTTCCACGGTCGTTAGCTCCTGACAGTTCCAGGGAGAGTAGCTGCTGCAGTAGACCGGCGCGTCCCCGCCCCGATAGTCCCAGACGTTGGTCGTAAGCTGACACCAGTATGTAGAGTGGCCGCGAGCGACGTCGTAGTTGAAGCTCCCGTCCTCGTTCCAATACTCTTCGTATCTGACGTAGGCGTCCGGAGCGCCGCCGTCATTTATGCAGTCCGAGTCGTAATACTTGTACCAGCGTAGACCTCCAGGCGCCGGATAATCCGTCGAGCTTACACTCGAATGTGCAGGGTTCGCTCGAAGGCCTGTCGGATTCATGGTTAGCATGAGAACAGGGAACAGCAAAACTTGTGAGGCGCGTTTGCGAAGTGCCGTGAACATGGATGCTCCTGGGTGAGTCGGGATGGTCGCGGCAGCGTCGCCGTTTGCTCCCATCAAGTTCAGGAGGCTGATCAAGGCTTTGGAATCCTTAGGGGCCGCTGGTTTCTCGCAAATCGCGCAAGGGGATCAGCATGTCTGGAGCTCTCCCCGGGTAACGAGCCCACGCCACCTTTCCAATAGGGCTTCGAATCCTCCTCGGTCTGCCAAGGCCCTGGGGCGTTCTCCCACGTGACGTTTTATGTAATCCGCCATTGATGTCGGGCTGTCGTAACCGGCTTCCAGCGCTGCGGATTTCAGCGTTTGCCCGCGAATGTCCAACCTCCATAGAGTGTGCATGGCGAGGCTCCACCCCAAGAGATCATTGGCCGTCACGCCGAGCCCGCTTGCAAGGTGTGATTGAAGCGTACGAACGGGCAAGCCGCACTGCCGAGCCAACTCGCCCACCAAGGCCCTCCGGCGGCCAAGTATGTATCCGGCGATCAAGATGCTTCTGAGGGCAGTGCTGAACCGGCTCGGGACAGCGTTGATCAATCGAAGTTCCGGGCCCAGGGAACGGTGCTCGCAGAGGAGGGTTGCGATGTCGATGCGTAAGTCATCCCGACCTCGTAGCGAGACACAACCGCGGCCAATGAGTGCACAGGCCTCTGGCATCTGACGTAGCCACGACGGATCGGAGCCGCCTGTCAGCAGAACGGCGGGAGGCGCCAATCGAGGGAAACGCAGACATTCAAGGGAGGGCCGGGCGCGAAGGTCGATGACGACGCAATCGCACTCAGCGAATAGCACGTTCTGCTGCAGGTCGCTGTGCGCGAACGACACCACGGTGCCGTTCAGATTTGCATCCACCGCGCGAAAACCGCTTGCGTCACCGCACCAAAGGATTCTTGGCATTGGAGCGTCCGTGGGTAATTGTCGCTCGCAAGCCTCATCGCCCGCAAAACAGTCGTCCAGACGAATGTTGAGCGGGATCTTTCGGTTCGCAACGGCGATTCCTACATCTTCGTCTAGCCATAGCCTCGCGGGTGTGATCTGTGCCACTGGAGGGCCGTCTCGACAATGCGTTCTATGCTGGACGCTTTGGGACGCCAGCCAAGTACCTCCCTGGCGGTGCTCCCAGATGCAAACACAACCGCGGGATCTCCCATCCGGGGCGGCCCGGCAAGTCGTTGAATCCTGGCGCCCGCGGCCTGCTCGACAGCCGCGAGCATTTGGAGAACCGACCAACCATGCCCCGTCCCGAGATTTACGGACAGCCTTGTCGATGGCTCAAGGATCTCCAAGGCACGCAAATGGGCGTCGGCAATATCCTCCACATGGACATAATCCCGAATTGCCGTGCCGTCCTCGGTAGGGAGATTCACACCATGAATTGTGATCGGCGTAGCAGTCGTGGCCGCGCGTATGAGCAGGGGAACAAGGTGAGTTTCGGGGTCGTGAGCCTCCCCGAGCGATCCATCGCCACTTGCACCCGCGGCATTCACGTACCGTAGAGTCGCGTACGCGAAGTCGGTTTGAGATACCGCGAAGTCGGAGATGATACGTTCACTCATAAGCTTCGCAGCCGCATACGGCGAGCCTGGAGACGGTGGATGGTCCTCCGTTACGGGAAGCCGAGCCGGTGTCCCGTAGATCGCGCAGGTGGAGGAGAACACCAGCCGCCGCACGCCAGTCCGCTTCATCGCTGTCAGAAGGTCGATGACGCGTGCTACATTGCTGTCGAAGTACTCGAGTGGCCGCTCGACGGACTCTCCAACCTCACTCAGCGCAGCAAAGTGCATCACGCAGTCAATCCGGTTCGCTCGCAGCGCATCAACGAGCCGCTCCGTATGGCCGATGTCCGCGTAAACGGCAGGAACGTCGAGAATGGAAGCGACGGCCCTGTGGCCCCGGAGCAGACTGTCGTAAATCACAGGATGATGTCCGGCCTCGCAAAGCCGCTTCACGGCGTGCGATCCCACGTAGCCGGCCCCGCCGGTGACGAGCACGTTCATCCCCGCAAATGTAAAGGTCATAGCGCTGGCGCGGCGAGGCGACACTGCTCCTGACGGCCAACCAACCCGCCGTCGCCGCGCCCAGCGCCGACGCCATCATCATTGGCGCCGGGCCGGCCGGGCTCACCGCAGGGTACCTCCTCACGAGGGCCGGCAAGCGCGTGATTGTCCTCGAGAGCGACGAGGCATATGTCGGCGGGCTGTCACGAACGGTTGAGTACGAGGGATACCGCTTCGACATCGGCGGCCATCGGTTCTTCTCCAAGGCCCAGGAGGTCGAAGCACTCTGGACCGAGCTGTTGGGACCGGACCTGCTCGATCGGCCGCGCCTCTCGCGCATCTACTACCGGAAGCGTTTCTTCGACTATCCGATCCGGCCGGGGAACGTGCTGCGCAACCTCGGAGTCATCGAGGCCGCGCGCTGCGTGGCGTCCTACCTGCGCGCGCGGCTCCTGCCGGTGCGGCAACCGCGATCCGTGGAAGACTGGGTCACCAACCAGTTCGGCCGCCGCCTGTACGAGATGTTCTTTCGGACCTACACCGAAAAGGTGTGGGGCATGCGGTGTTCGGAAATCTCCGCGGACTGGGCCGCCCAACGCATCAAGGGGCTGTCCCTCTCCTCCGCCCTGGTCAGCGCGCTCTGGCCCCGCCGCCGGTCCCGCGCGAAGTCGATAAAGACGTTGATCGAGCGATTCCGGTATCCCCGCCTCGGCCCGGGAATGATGTGGGAGGCCGCCAGGGATCGCATCGTCGCCGGGGGTGGCGAAGTGCGAATGGGACGTCGCGTCGATGCCATGGAGCTCACCGCGGGCCGGTGGCGCGTCACGGCAACCACGGCGAACGGAAACGAAGTCGTGGAGGCACCACACGTCATCTCCTCGGCCCCGATGCGGCTCCTCGGCACCAGGCTTACGCCGCCGCTCCCGGTGGAGGCGCGGAACGCTGCGCTCGCCCTCCGCTATCGGGATTTCATCCTGATCGCCCTGATCCTCCACGATCGGGAACCCATACCCGACAACTGGATCTACGTCCATGATCCGGACGTTCGCGTGGGGCGTATCCAGGTCTTCAAGTCCTGGTCTCCGGAGATGGTGCCTGATCCGGCGATGACCTGTCTCGGCATGGAATACTTCTGCTTCGAGGGGGACGGGCTGTGGGCGTCCACCGATCCGGAGCTGATCGAGCTCGCGACGACGGAGCTGGTGAAGCTCGGGCTCGGCCGCCGCGAGGACGTTCGGGATGGCTGCGTCGTGCGCCAGGCCAAGGCGTATCCCGTCTACGACGAAGACTATCAGAATCACGTTTCGGTGATTCGGGATGAGCTGGCACGCCGCTATCCGGGCTTCCACCCCGTGGGCCGGAACGGAATGCACAAATACAACAACCAGGATCATGCGATGATGACCGCCATGCTCACCGTCGACCAGATCCTGACCGGCCGGGCCCACGACGTCTGGCGCGTGAACGCCGACGCCGAGTACCACGAGGAGGAATCCGCGGGCAGCGCCGGTGAACGGCTCGTCCCATCTCGGACGCTCAGTACTCGATGAGGCGTCCGGTCAGCCGGGTTTCCCCGTCCCGCGACAGAACCAGTCGGTACCATCGCCGATCCCGAAAGCGCGCGGCGAGTGCCGCGTTATGGGAACCCAGATCGGCCACGTAGACTACGTCACCGTCGACGCGCCCGTCCGGGGTGATCGGTTCCAGCGGGATGGCCGGGCCGAAAGGCGTGAACCCGAGGCGGTCATCATCCGCGAGCTCCTGCCGGCACGAATCCGAGATACGGGCCGGAGCCACCAGCGCGCGGACATCGGTCGTTGGCACTCGTCCGCCTGACCCGTCGAATGGGGGGATGCCGATGATGGCCGCGGCCGCCGCCGCGCCCCGCCTGCCATCGCGCTCGACGGCGCTCAGGCTGTCGTGAAGCACGCAGGCATCGCGCGAGCTCACGAGCTGCGCCGCGTCGCTTCGCAATGACCCGACGCCCCAGAGGCGCCGCGCCAGCCGCGCCGTGAAGGGCTCCCGCAGCGTCACGACCGCGTTGTGGACGCCCGCACGGCGGACGACCTCCGCATAGTCCACCCGAAGATTTGCCCGCGCGTTCGCGGCCTGACGCGCGAGGCCAAGCGCGTTGAATGCGACACCGGGGATCAGCCACGCCGTGACGACGCTCAACAGGAGCAGTCGCCCCGCGCGCCTGCCGCCGGTTTCCCCTGCGGCTGCCGACATGTTCGCCGGAAGGCGGCCCAGGAGAAGCGCCATGGCCGGCACGGCGGTATAGAGAAAGCGTGGCCCAAGGAACGCTCCTTCGCCCCAGTAGAGCCCATAAGCGACGAGCTGCGACAGCAGGAGGCCGGCCGCCAGGGCATCCCACCGGTTGCGACGGATGAGCCATATGCTCGCCGAGAGCGCGAGCATGACCGGAAACGGCCATGCGCCAAGGTACAGGTCGAGATCGGCGATGTAGTCCACGACGATTCGAAAGGCGGCCGTCGGAGTATGGCGATTGCCATATGGGTCGGTGTGGAAGCCGACGCGGTGCCCCCCGCCCCACAGGACGTCGTAGCCAAAAGTCAGCGGCCCACCGGTGGTGAACGCGTTGGCGATCAGCAACGGAAGGACCCCCACCACGCCGGCAAGTACCTGGACGGCCAGATCCACGGAGCGCGCTCGATCATCCTTCAGGCGGAAGAGCTGGAACAGCCCGATGGGTGCCGCCGCGGCAATGGCATCGAGCGGCCGAATCGTGGCCATCAGTCCGAGAGCCAGCCCGATACCCGCCGCGAACACGCGTCGGCGGACCGGGCGGTCGCTTCCATCCCAGCCCGCCAGGGAACAGAGCGCGAGAATGCCGAGGAGCATCGTCGGAACGTGATTCATCCACGTGCCGGCCATGAAGACGGTCATCGGCAGCGTCGCGAAAATCAGTGATGAACGCCGTGCATCCGGCGCACCGTGAACGGCCCGCGCGAACACGAACAGCAGCGCCGCCGCGATCCCGGCGAGCACCGGATTCACGATCCACGGGGTGCCGATCAGCGCGCCCGGCACGAGGCTGGCCGGCCCACCGATGGGAAACTGGGAATACCAGCGGCCGACGTCGACGATCGTCTCGAGCGCAAAGAACTCCCGATTCGGGTCGACGGGCAGCGAGAGCATCCCGGCGGCGAGCACGCGGGCATGCCAGTACTGGGCGATCTCGTCGGGTGTGTTTGCCGCCCCCCGGAAAACGACGAGCGCCACGGTTGCCGAAGCCACAAACGCCAGCAGCCCCGCCGCGAGCGGCCAGGTCACTGCCGGCAGCGCTTCCACGGCGCGCGCATACCGCTCGGAGAGCGGTCGCGTCAGCCGCTCCGGCGCGAGGATCATGATCAGGAGAGCCGCCGTGCCGACACTCCAGTACCACAGCGCGCCTGCCGGATAGGGGTTCCGCCCCGCGATCACGGGAAACAGCGCCATAACGAACATGAGGACGGCGATCAGCCGTCCCCATGCGAATCTGCCGGACTCGGCGAGCTTCAGGTCGTCCTCACTCCAGTGCCGCTGCGCCGCCCACGATCTCCGCGATCTCCTGCGTGATGTTGGCCTGTCGCGCGCGGTTGTACGTGCGGCCGAGCACCTTCAGCATGTCGCTCGCGTTGTCCGTCGCGTTCTTCATCGCCGTCCGCTGCGCGGCATAGAACGCCGCCGTGAGCTCGACGAGCGCGCGATAGACGGAATTGCGGACGTAGAGCGGCAGCAGCGCCCCGAGGATGGTCTCGGCGTCCGGAGCGAGGATGTAGTCCATCTGCGTCTTCGAGGCTTCCGGCGGCTGCACCGGCAGCACCTGCACGGTGGCCGGCGGCGCCGTCAGCACCGACTTGAACTGCGGGTAGATGACGTACACGCCATCCAGCTCGCCCGCCGAGAACCGGGCGACGAGGTCGTTCACGATCTCGGCGCCGTTGTCGGCGGTCGGCTTGTCGCTGATGTCGGTGCGGCTCGACGCGACCTCACGCCCGACGTAGCGGAAGTAACCGAGGCCCTTCTTGCCGACCGCGTGCACCTCGACCGCGACCCCCTGGCCCTCGAGCCGGGCGATCGTTGCCCGCGCTTCCTTGATGAGGTTCGCGTTGAACGCGCCGGCGAGGCCGCGGTTGGCGGTCATGAGAATGACCGCGACCTTCTTCACTTCCTTCGGCTGGCGCAGCAGCGGAAACCGGTCGGCGAGCTCCGGCGAGTACAGGCCGGCGAGCACCTCGCGCAGCGCCTCCGAATACGGGCGCGCCGCGGCGACGCGGTCCTGCGTCCGCTTCATCTTCGACGTGGCCACCATCTCGAGCGTGCGCGTGATCTTGCGCGTGTTCTCGACGCTCTTGATGCGGCCCTTGAGTTCTCTGCCTTTTGCCATATGTAGGGGTTCGCCGTTCTTCCGGAACGCGAGCCTGAAATCTCGACCTGAAAGGTGTGGCTGCGGAGCCGCGGGCGTGGTCGCTCCAGCTTGTGAAAAATATCACAAGGCTCCGCCGTCCGGCAAGCCGGACCACCCCCCTCAATCCTTCCCGCGCGGCCCCGTCACACGCACGTGCGCGCTGTTCCAGCTCATCAGCCGAACCACGCTCTTCACCGCCCCCACGACAGCCAGAAGTGTCACCAGGGCCGTGACCCGCCGCCGGGCCGCGGGACCCGGCCACCTCCCCAGCGCGACGACCGCCGCCCCACCGGCGGCGATGAGAAATCCCACGCTCGGGAGAAGCAGCGTCCGCTCGCCGACGAGGACACCGGACGGGATGAGGTTGCTCACCGGAAGCAGCGCCACGATGCACCAGGCGATTCCGAACGAAACGGCCGGAGCCTCGTGTCGCGCGCGAAACATGAGCACCAGGGCACCGCATGCGATCGCGAGCCCCGCCAGCCCCACGGCCACGCGCTGCCATGCGATCGCCGGCAGGTGGTAGTCCACCCGGAGAACGGCCGGGAACGCGAGAAGCCGGAACCAGGTCGGCACCAGCTCCAGCACCACGCCCATCCTCCCCGCGAGGCTCAGGCCCGCCAGGTCCCGGGTGGGTATGACTGCCACCGCGCCGCCAGGCAGCACAACGGCACGCATCGCGAGCACCGCGATGCCCACCGCGCCGAGCAGGGCGTAGCCGGCGAACAACTCCCTGGCGCGCGATCGGCCCTCGCGCGCCGGAACGAGCGTCGCCTCGGCGCACAGGAGCAGGCCCGGAAGGACGAACCCGTTCTCCTTGGTCAGCGCCGCCACGGCGTAGAGAACGGCCAGGAGCGCCCAGTCCGCCGGGCCCATCGCGCCCTTGCGACGGGCATCGAGGTATCGGCCGGTCATCGCGACCGCGATCAGCCCGACGATGATCTCCCCCTGATTCACGCCGAGCGCGATGGCTTCCACGTGCACCGGATGCACGGCGAAGAGGACCGCCACCGCGAGGGCGGCAGTCGGCGGAAGCAGCCGCGACGAAAGGCCAAGCACTCCCGTCGCGCAGGCGACGTAGAGGGCGCAGCTCGTCAGGCGGAATGCGATCTCGTTCCCCGCCCCGGCGGCGTACTCGAGAGCGAGCAGCAGGAGCGCGATTGGCCGGTAGAGCTGCTCGACGAACGGAGGCGGCCAGTATGGCATCGTGAGGAGCGCCCGCCAGTGCGACAGATCATGCAGGCGGACATTGTCCCGGATGATCGGCAGGTCGTCGTAGACGAAGTCGTTCATCAGGCCGGGCGCCGACACCGCCAGGGCGACCAGCGCGACGATCAGGTAATCGCGCCGGGTGGCTGCCCGCGGCGCCACCGTCAACGGCGCACCGCCGCGTAGACGCTCAGGCTGCGGGGCCGGATGTCATACCCGGGAAAGAGCCGGCGGAGGACGACCTCGTCCTGCGACCTCGCGATGACGAAGAAGTGGTCGAGGCGCCCGAGATCGTCGACGGATGCCATCCGGTATTGCGGGTAGGCACGGGCCACCCGGCGGCCCATGTCTCTCTCGAACACCCACAGCCGCGAAAGTCCGCCGCCATCTCCGTCGAAGTCGACGAGCGCCGATGCCGACGCCAGCTCCGGCCGCTGCTGAAGAACGGGTTGCTGCTCGAATCGGCGCAGGAACACGATGGGCGCCGGCGGGCCTGCCGCGTGCAGCGAGTCGGCGGCCGCCACCGCGCGGTCGATGGCCGCGACGCTGCCGGCCGACGCGCGACGCAGCTGACCCATTTCCACCGCGCCGACGGCGACCAGCGCCACGCCGGCGGCGGCGGCCAGCAGCCGGCCACCCCGCGCGGTGAGGGGCAGGCTCACGATCGCCGCCAGCATGCCCACGGGGATGACGGCGGGGATCATGTACCGGGATCGGAAGACCGGCTGCATGATCAGGGACAGCACGCCGAGAACGACGGGGAACAGAAGGAGCGCGACTCCCGGGGCGATGGCGGGCAGGCCCGCGGCGTCGGACCTCGGAGACATTCGCCGCGCCAGCCGCCATAGTCCGTACGCGGCGAGCAGCAGCATCGGCGCCGGTCCGAGGATCGCGCGCGCCTGGATCGCCGCGTCCCCGAGCGTCAGCGGCTCGATCCAGGTCGGCACCCAGAGGCCCGTTCGCTGCGCCCTGAGCAGGGGCGCGCACAGACCCAGCGCGAGAACCGCGGCCGCCAGCGGGATCGACGCCATCAGTCGCTGGCGCGCCCCGCGCCGCGCCATCAGGTCGCCGGCGGTGATCAGGCCGACGCCGATCACCCCGAACCAGTGCGAGCCGGCGACGAGCACGGCCAGCGCACAGCGCGCGTACAGGAGCTGGCGCCGCTCCGGCTCGCGGACGCTGCGCACCGTGAGGTACACCAGCCAGGCGGTAGCGGCCAGCCAGAACCCGTAGAACCGGACCTGGAACATCTGCACGACCACCGCCGGATGGATGGCCACCACGAGGGCGCCGATCGCGGCGCGCTCGCGCTCGACGAACAGCCGGCACGTGCCGTAGACGGCGACGCACGCGAGCAGGATGAAGGCGCAATCCATGAGTCGCAGTGCGAGGGGCGAGAGGCCGCCGAACATGCGGGCGACGGGCCACATCACCGTGAAGAAGGCCGGCGGCGTGTTCTCGACGCCTCCACGGATCGCGGCCAGCCCGTGACGGAAGCTCGGATCGTTGACGACGAGATGGGTCAGGCACTCGTCGATCCACGGAGCCTGCGTAAGGAGGCTCCACGATCCGGACGCGGCCAGCTCCAGTCCCACCAGCGCGACGAGGCCCGCGAACACCGCGACCAGCTCGAGAAGCGAGACGCGGCCGGACCGTTCCACTCGTGGCGCGTGACCTACGTTTCCGGGGGCAGACATTCCGGCGAAGGGACCGGAGGTGCCCGCGCTCCGCTACGTCATTTCGTCACCAGTATGGTAATGGCCATTATCGACCTCGGGCGCTCTTCCGGCGCGAAGTACCAGCGAGAGCGCCAGCCCGGTGAGCAGGACATTGCGCGCATTGATGGCAAGGACCGCGAGGGGTTCCATGCGAATCAGGCTCTCGTAGTGGTACGGGAAGATGAAGATGGTGAGCGCGAAGGCCGCCACCGCGGCGACTGCCTGGCCGCGTCTCAGGAACGGCGTGAATGGCAGCAGCCATGCGAGATACTGCGGAGAGAGCACCCTGTTCGTGACCATGAATGCCAGCACTGCCGCGAGAGCGAAGGCGACGAGCGTCGCGCCGTCCCGGCCGCCGGCGCGCCTGAACCGCCTCGACGCGCAGAAGGTGATGAGGGCCATCGAGGCGATGAGCGCGATGATGAGCCATCCCTTGATCGCCTCGCCGGCGGCGGTAACCAGGTGGATGGCTCCATGGCTCTGAGCCGCGGAGAGATCCGTAAGCCCCGCGAGCCGGCCGATCATCAGCGCTCCCGATGCGACGCTCTCCAGCTGCAGTCCGCGCTGCTGGTGATAGGCGACGAAGGCAAGCACGCCATCGGGCGCGAGGATCAGGAATGGCGCCGTGAGGGCGAGTGGAACGGCGACGGCTCCCACGGTCAGGCGCGCGATCGCGCGCCGATCACCGGCCGCTGAATACCAGGCCCACACGATGGGCAGCAGCACGGCGGGATAGATCTTGGTCGCGATGCCCGCTCCGGTCAGGATGCCCGCGAGCCCCGGCCGATCGTCGAGCACGGCGATCACCGCGAGCGCCATGAGGAGAGCCGGGAAGAGGTCGAAGCGCCAGAGGAACAGCGGCGCCCCGATGACGCCAAGCGCGGCATGAATCGCAAACGTGGCGAGGACGCCGGACCGATCCGTCCGCGCGCGCGCGAGCCGCATGACGCAGTACGCCAGCAGCGAGCTCCAGATCGCGTTCATGGCCACGAACGACCAGAGATAGCCGTTCATGCCGAGCGGGCGCGCCGGTGCGACCAGCGCCGGCAGCGTGAGCGGGAGCAGCGCGAGCGGCGGGTACTCGAGCGGAAAGTCCCGATACGGCACCAGGCCGCGCATCACGTCCCGCGAGACGCCGAAGTACAGACGCAGGTCCTGCATGTGCCATCCGCCGATCGCCTTGAATGCGGCCACGGCGATGCATGCGCACACGACGCCGTGGGCGACCGCCAGAAGCACCAGCGTCCGGTCGCCCGGCTCGTTTGCGTATGCCATGCGCAAACGGTCAGGGCCGGTACTGCGCCCCGCTACGCCATCCGGTGAAAACGACGAGGGGGAGGGTTCGGCGTTCGAACCCTCCCCCTCCCCCTCCCCGATCCGATCAGTTCCGGTCTAGAGATCGGCCTTGGTGATTCCCGCCGGGCTCTCGACCTTCGCCGTCTTCCTGAACGCCTCGATCGCGCGCTTGAGGTCGGCCTCGATCTCCTTCGACAGCACCTTGCCGTTCCGGATCGAGTCGCCCACCTGCGGGAACTGCGTCTTCATGAACTCGTGGAAGTTCTTCTCCCACTCGCGGACCTGGTTCACCGGCACGTCGTCGATGAAGCCGTTGGTGAGCGCGTAGATGATCATCACCTGCTGCTCCACGGGGAGCGGCGAGTACTGCGGCTGCTTGAGGACTTCCACGGTGCGGGCGCCGCGGTCGAGCTGGCGGCGCGTGGCGGCATCGAGGTCCGACGCGAACGCGGAGAACGCCTCGAGCTCGCGGTACTGCGCGAGGTCGAGACGGAGGCGACCGGCGACCGAGCGCATCGCCTTGATCTGGGCCGAGCCGCCGACGCGCGACACCGAGATGCCGGCGTTGATGGCCGGGCGGACGCCGGCGAAGAACAGGTCGGACTCGAGGAAGATCTGGCCGTCGGTGATCGAGATGACGTTCGTCGGGATGTACGCCGACACGTCACCAGCCTGCGTCTCGATCAGCGGCAGCGCCGTGAGGGAGCCACCCGGCTTCAGGATGTTCTTGCCGTCCACGACGCTCGGATCCTCGCTGAGCTTCGCGGCGCGCTCGAGCAGGCGCGAGTGGAGATAGAACACGTCGCCGGGGAACGCCTCGCGGCCCGGCGGACGACGGAGCACGAGCGAGAGCTGGCGGTACGCGGCGGCCTGCTTGGAGAGGTCGTCGTACACGCACAGCGTCGGCTGGCCCTCGTTGTACATGAAGTACTCGGCCATCGCGCAGCCCGAGTAGGGGGCGATGTACTGCATCGGGGCCGGATCGGAGGCCGAGGCGACGACGACGATGGTGAACTCCATCGCGCCCGCTTCCTCGAGGCGCTGCACCACCGAGGCGACCGTCGAGGCCTTCTGGCCGATGGCGACGTAGACGCAGGTGACGCCCTGGCCCTTCTGGTTGATGATGGTGTCGACGGCGACGGCGGTCTTGCCGATGCCGCGGTCGCCGATGATCAGCTCGCGCTGGCCGCGGCCGATGGGGATCATCGAGTCGATGGCCTTGATGCCCGTCTGGAGGGGCTCCTTCACGGGCTGGCGGACGATGATGCCGGGGGCCTCGGACTCGACCTTGCGGGTGTGCTTCGTATTGATCGGGCCCTTGCCGTCGATCGGGCGTCCGAGGGCGTCGACGACGCGGCCGACCATCTCGGGCCCGACCGGGACCTCGAGCACGCGGCCGGTGCGGCGGACTTCGTCGGACTCCTTGAGGCGGAGATAGTCGCCGAGGACGACGGCGCCGATGTTGTCTTCCTCGAGGTTGAGGGCGAGGGCGGTGATCTTCTCGCCGGTCTCGGAGGAGGTGATCTCGAGCATCTCGCCGGCCATCGCCTTGCCGAGGCCATAGATGCGGGCGATTCCGTCCTTCACTTCGAGGATGGTCCCGACCTGCTCGACGTCGAAGTCGCGGAGGTCGGCGGCGTTGATCTCGCGGAGCAGGATGTCCTTGATTTCGCCGGGGCGGAGCGTCGTATCAGTGGCCATGCTATTGATTCAGGAAAGAGCTTGCTCGGAGCGAGCGAAAAAGGGCGTGTACAAGAGGAAAGAACCTAGCTTGTGAAAAATATCACAAGGCAATGGCCTTCTGCAACTGACGGAAGGCGAGCCGCAAGACCGATGTCGGGCTCTCCGTGGATCAGGGCTGAGGACATGCCCCCTTCCTGACCGCGAACCGATCGGGCCGGCCGACCAGCCGGCGGCGACAGCGCGGTTGACGCGCTTGCGCCGACCCGATTGCCGCCCGGCGGTTCCGGACCGGGCCGTCTGTCAGGCGCGGAGAAGGTTCCATACCTTGGGCAGTGGAAACTCCGCCGTTCCGGGGCGAGTCGCGCCGGTGTCATCCAGGGGAGCCCGGCACCCAGGTTCGGGTGTGCTTCGGAGAGGGGCCGATCGGTCACCACCACCCATCCAACGATCCAATGATCAGCGTAGTCGTCCCGATCTTCAACGAGGAGGAGACCCTTCGCGAGCTGTGCCGGCGCCTCACCGACCAGCTCGATGCGCTCGACGAGCAATGGGAAATCGTTCTCGTCGACGACGGGAGCGGCGCCGAGTGCCGTCAGCTGATGCACGCGTTGCGCGCCGCGGAGTCCCGCATCAAGGTGATCGAGCTCTCGCGGAACTTCGGGCACCAGCAGGCCCTCAGCGCCGGCCTCAGCAAGGCACGCGGCGATTGCGTAGTGGTGATGGACGGTGACCTGCAGGATCCTCCGGAAGCGATTCCGGCGCTGGTCGCGAAATGGCGCGAGGGCAACCAGATCGTGTTCGGCGAGCGCCGGAGTCGCAAGGACCGCGGCGTGAGAGCCCTTGGATTCCGGCTGTTCTATCCCCTCTTGCGAATCATCAGCGAATATCCGCTGACGCAACCGACGGGGGTGTTCAGCCTCATCGACCGTGCCGCCGTGGACGAGTTCAACAGGCTGGAGGAGCGTAACCGGTTCATACCGGGGCTGCGCGCCTGGCTCGGATTCAGGCAAGCCGGCGTCCCGTACGACCGCGCGGACCGCGGAATGGGAAAGCCCAAGCAAACGCTGGCGAAGCTGGTCAAGTACGCCATGGACGGCATGATCAGCTTCAGCTACAAGCCCCTGCGCGCGGCCACCTACTTCGGCTTTGGAACCTCACTTGTCGCGCTCATCCTCGGAGTGTTCTACTTCGTCACCTTCTTCACGATGAACAAGCCGATCACGGGCTTCACGACGACGATCGTGTGCGTGCTGTTCCTCGGCGGCGTGCAGCTGATCTGCATCGGCATTCTCGGGGAATACATCGGCCGCATCTATGAGGAGGTCAAGCGGCGGCCGCTGTACATCGTTCGGGGCTCGTACGGGGTCGACTGACGTCCGCGCCTGGCCGCTGCGCAGCCCGTACGGCGCCGGACCGGCGACGGCCGCCTCCACGTCGTCGTCGCTCAGCCGGTAGATGAGAATCGAATGGCCCACGTTCGCGTCCGGCTCGCGGGCACGGAGAAACGCCGCGAGCCGCGCGAAGCGCAGCTGCTCGAACACCCGGAACATCCGCACCCACATCGCTTCGCCGGTCTGGCGGAGCAGCGCCGCGCGGGCGGACGGATCGGCCCCTGTGCTGTCGAACAGCCGGAGGTTGTACAGCGCGTCCTGGTAGCGCTTTTCGTATGCCGGCGTCCATTCCCCGGGCGCCTCGAGCACGTAGACCGCCTGCAGCATGGTTGCGCTGATGCAATACACGCCGCCCGTCAGCGGCGGCGGAAACCGCGGCGTCCACCGCTCCGGAAAGCCGGGCAATGTCGCGGCTTCGATGCCGTAGTGATCCGGGCGCGCACTGCCGAAGTACGAGAGGTAGACCACCGGGTGATCCCGGCCCTGCAACCCTTCGCGGTCGAGCCACGCCTTGAGGCCCGGAAGGTCCTGGCCCCAGTCGAGGGAACTGTCGACGAGATGGCGGTAGCCCTCGTCGGGCCCTCCGGCGAGGCGGTTGAAGTATGCGAGGAAGTCCGGTGAAATGAGCAGAGCCTCTGCCGCATGCCAGACCAGCAGAGCGACCACCATTGCACCCGCCGCCACGGTGCGCCACTGCGCTCGGACTGGTAAGGCCGTCGGTCTCATGACCTGGGAAGCGGAAGCATCGCCCGCCATGCGCGCGTGAGAGGAAGGCCGGCGGCTCCGGCAAGCACGATGGTTCCCGCCATGGCCGGCATCAGGTGCCGCTGCCCGATGTTCAGGGTCGACGTGATCGAGAAGGCCCAGTACCACGCGACCAGGAGCGACGGCGCGATGAGATCGTACATCCGGATGTCGTCGCGTTGCGGCGACCCCCCGGCGGATCGTCGCCGCGCGAGAAGCACGATCGCCGCGATGGCCGGCAGCAGCAATTCCGGAATCGTGGACTTCACCAGGGCCGCATACGGAAAGAACCAGCGCCATCCTCCCGCCTGCGACACCTCGCCGTTGAGAAAGGCCGAACGGTTCCTGGAATAGGCCGCGACGGTGGCGATGCCGAACAGGTACGCTTCCGGAAGTATCTCGTGCTTCCGTCCCCACGCGACCGTCCTCCCTACTGCCGATGAATCGAGCACGTCGCGCCAGGGATCGATGAACTGCTCCGTTCCCGTCACGGCGGCCGCGAATGCCGTGTAGCGAAAACTGTACGACGCCCAGATCACGACGGGAACCGCCAGCACGTGAACGATTGCGATCGCGCCAAGGATCGCGTTGCGATTGGCGGAACGTGGGACACTCGCGTGGCGACCCGCTCCGCGGATGGCGAGCGGCCGTGAGGAGAACATCCGCACCGCCAGCATGCTCAGCGCGACCGGAACCATGATGACCGCGGAATATTTCGCGAGGAAGAGCCCACCGGTGGCCAGGACGCTCGAGACGATGGTTCGCGGCGTAAGCGTGTGCAGCACGGTCCAGAGGCACCAGGTCGCCGCCAGGAAGAACGCCGTCGCGATCATGTCGGACGTCGTCAGGGCGCCGTGCGCCAGCATCGTCGGGCTGAAGATGAAGAGCGTGAGGCTCACCCATCCACCCGGGCGGCCGAAGAGAAACGTGGACCAGGCGAACACCAGGAGCCCGGCAAGCCCTCCAACGGCCGCCACCATCATCCGCGACCGCCGCAGCATCGCATCCGCATCGTTGCCGCTGTCGAAGAAGAACTGCTCGCTGACAAGCCAGAAGTTCGAGGAACGCCACGCCTCCTGCTGGAGCGACGGGAAGCTCGGGCGGCTCACGACGGCCGGCAGCGCGATGATGCGCTGCGCCCAGTTGCCGTTCTCGGGCTGGAGTCGGTAATCGTCGTAGGTCCAATAGGCGTAGCCGGCGGTAACGTGCGCGAACTCGTCCGACGTTCCGCTCCTGGCGGCGACGCCATGCATCGCGAGCACGACGTACCCGACGACGGCGAGAACGGCCAGGCTGAAATGAAGGCGCCCCGAGGCAGGCTTTCGGCTTTGCCGCGACGAAGCCGAATCAGCGGTGGGGCCATCGCGCATGGTCGACATTGCCGGCCCAATATATGGTCGGACTCTCCGCCCGGCCCCCTGACCCGCAAGAACACCACGAGGCACCAGCAAGCCGCGGGATTCCGACCCGGTCCCCGTAGGAATGGTTCCTGTCTTCCGGCGGTCGGCGGCCATATTCGCGCCCATGGCTGCCTCCTCCATCCGGGATCTCAAGCTCTGGCAGGAAAGCGTCGCGCTCGCCGGGGACCTCACGCGGGCCCTCCGCCAGTCCACCCGCCGGGAAACCAAGGCCCTGACCGACCGGATGATGCTCACCGCGGTCGGGATCGCCGAGCAGATCGCCGACGGCCACGCCCGGTACACGAATCTGGAGCAGCAGGAGGTCTATCGGGCCGCGAAGCGCGACCTCCTGCTCGTCGAGACCCAGATGGCCGTGGCGCGGCACGCCGACCTGATCCCGGCCAGCGCCCAGACCATCCTTCTCGAGCACGTCCAGCATCTTCACCGGCTGCTCGCGGGCTACCTGGTCTATCTCGACCGACAGCTCACCGAAGAGAAGGCAGGCAGGAAGCAGAACTGACGCGTTTGGGCTCAGGACCGTGCGAGACAGCGTGCGACACACCTCGTGCGAGACACCGTCGAAGCATCGTGCGAAGTAGCGGACGAGTCGCGATCGCTGTCTCGCGCTCGGGATCCCAAACGGTATCGCCCTGGGAGTTCGAGCGCTCGCCCGGGTTTCGCTCGCCGCCTCTCCATCGAAGGCAGAACCACAGAGTAACGGCGCTGTTGCCTGCAAGGTCAGGACACGCACGACCCTGCTTCGCGGTCCAACGCGAAGCCGCTTTTCCGAGTAAACATTGCATGACTGAAGCTGAAGCAAAACGCTCGACCTCTGTCGTGCAGCGCCGCGCATTTCTCGGAGCGGGGGCGCTGGCCCTTGCCGGTCTGGCGTTACCCGAGTCGGTCGCCCGGGCCGCATCTCCCCGCACGCGGGCGCGAGCCCTGGTTGCAACCGAGCTGGAAGAGGCCTCCTTTGGCGACCTGGCCGAGGCCATGAGCAGCGGCAGGCTGACGTCGCGCGCCATCGTCGAGGGGTACCTCGCGAACATCGCGGCGATCGATCGTTCCGGACCCACCCTCAATTCGATCCTCGAGCTCAATCCGGACGCGATTGCGATCGCCGAGGCGCTCGACGCCGAGCGCATGGAGAAAGGGGCGCGCGGACCGTTGCACGGGATTCCGATTCTGGTCAAGGACGACATCGGCACCGCGGACCGCATGCATACGAGTGCGGGTTCACTGGCGCTGGCCGAATCCATCGCGCCGCGTGACGCCTTCGTCGTGCAGCGACTGCGCGAGGCCGGATGCGTGATCCTTGGCAAGACGAACATGAGCGAGTGGGCGAATACCCGCGGTCGTGGCGCGCCCGGCGGATGGAGCGGACGCGGACACGCGACGAGGAATCCGTACGTGCTCAATCGCAGCACCGGCGGGTCGAGCTCGGGAACGGCGGCCGCCGTCTCGGCCAATCTCACGGCGGCGGCACTGGGCACCGAGGCGATGGGTTCCATCGTGACACCGTCCTCCCTCTGCGGCGTCGTCGGGATGAAGCCGACGGTCGGCCTCGTCAGCCGCGACGGGACGATCACCATCTCGCAAACGCAGAGCACGGTGGGACCGGTTTGCCGGACCGTGCGTGACGCGGCCACGCTGCTGACGGCCATCGCCGGCCCCGACCCCCGGGATCCCGTCACCGCTGACAGCGCCGACAAGGCGGTCGACTACACGAAGTCGCTCGACCCGAAGTCGCTGTCGAAGGCCCGGCTCGGGGTCGCCCGCAACTACTTTGGCGTCAGCGTGCATGCCGATCGCGTCGCGAATCGCGCCCTCGAGGCCATGCGGGCGGCCGGCGCGACGCTCGTCGACGTGGAGATCGAAACGGCCGACGCGGTCTGGGCCTTCGACGCCGAGCTGCTGTCGTACGAGCTGAAGGCGGGCATCGACGAATATCTCGCGAGCCTCGGCCCGAAGTCCCCGGTTCGCTCACTCGCGGACGTGATCGAGTACAACGACCGGCACAGCGACCGGGAGCTCGAGCGCTTTGGCCAGGAGACGTTCATTTACGCCCAGTCCCGGCGAGGCCTCGACAGCGCGGAGTACCGGAACACGCTGCAGCTCGTGCGAAAGATGGCCCGCGACGACGGGCTCGACGCGCCCCTGAAGAAGCACAACCTCGACGCGATCGTCGCGCCCACCCAGTCGCCGGCCTGGCTGACCGACCTGCTGCTCGGCGACAACGCGGGGTTGACGAGTTACGTGCCCGCGGCGGCGGCCGGCTACCCGAGCATCACCGTGCCGGCCGGAGACGTTGCGGGTTTGCCAGTCGGCATCCTGTTCATGGGCGCAGCCTGGAGCGACGCGCGACTGCTTTCGCTGGCGTTCGCCTTCGAGCAGCTCGTGCAGGCCCGCCGGACGCCTCAGTTCCTTCCGGAGATACGCTTCCGGATGGAGTAGCAGCCCTGAGGGAACCGCTGGACCCGGGTCGCGGGTATCATGGTCGCCGCGCCTGAAGCGGCCCGGCTGTCGCCTCCCGGCCTCCAGCCATATCTTGAGGTCTGCCGCCCGGCCCGACTCTGGCGGACAACGAATGAGTCTCCCCTCCCTGGCCTTCACGGCGGTGCTCGCCGGCGCCTTCGCCCTCGCGGTGACACCGCCCGCTGCTCATGCCCAGCCGCGGGACATTCGCGGCGTCGTCACCGACTCCGCCGGCAGGGGGATCTCCAACGCCGAAGTCCGCATCCTGGCCCTCGACCGCCTCGTTCGCACCGACGCCGCCGGCGCGTTCCAGATCCTCGGCATCCGTGACCGCGTCGTCGACCTCGCCGTCCGTCGCCTGGGCTATCAGGTCCAGTTCGTCCGCGTCTCGCTCATCAACGGCGAAGGCGACGGCGTTCGCGTGATCATGTACGGCGAGCCTATTCGGCTCACGGCGATCGAGATCGAAGCCCCCGCCCCGCTCAACCCGATGTTCGCCGGCTTCGAGCAGCGGCGCGCGCGGGGGATCGGCACCTACATCACCGCCGACCAGATCGCCCGGCTCAACTCGTCGTACGCCAGCGATGTCTTCCGCGGCCTCGCCGGCATGCGGGTGGTGCGCGTGTCCGGCGGAAACGGGGTCCGCTTCACCTCGACCCAGGGCATGCGCAACGCGCGCGGCGGCGAATGCCAGCCGACGATCTGGGTGGACGGCCAGGCGGCGCCGGGGCTCGAGATCGACGACATCCGGTCCGCCGACATCCACGGCATCGAGATCTACCGCGGCACCGCCACCACGCCACCGCAGTTTGCCGCCGCCGGCACCGTGCAGTGCGGCGCCATCGTCGTCTGGACCAAGCGGAAGGAACGACCCTGAGCCGTCGCGCCGAACGGCTCCTCCCGCTCGTCGTCGCCGTCGTCGCGATCGCGGCGTTCCTGCCGGCGTCGCGGGCCGGCTTCGTGAGCTGGGACGACGAGCGGAACTTCCTCACCAACCCGCACTACCGCGGCCTCGGCGTCACCCAGCTCCGCTGGATGTGGAGCACCTTCCTCCTCGGCCACTACGTCCCGCTGTCGTGGATGACGCTCGGGCTGGACTACACGCTGTGGGGCATGGATGCGCGCGGCTATCACGCGACGAACCTCGCGATTCACGCGGCGAATGCGGTGCTGCTGTATTTCGTCGCCCGGCGGGTGCTGGGCGCCGCATTGCCCGCGACACGCGACGCGCGGCCGGGCGACATCGCGATGGCGTCGGCGTTCGCGGCGCTGGCGTTCGCCGTCCATCCGCTGCGCGTCGAGTCGGTCGCCTGGGTGACCGAGCGGCGCGACGTCCTCTCCGGATTCTTCGGCCTCGCGACGGTGCTGTGGTACCTGCGCTATCTCGACGACGTCGAGCGGAAGGCCTCCTGCTGGATTGCCGTCGCTCTCTTCGTGTGCGCGCTCCTCTCCAAGGGCACCTCGGTGACGATCCCGGCCGTGCTCCTCGTCCTCAACGTGTATCCCGCGCGCCGGCTCGGCGGCGCCGCGGGATGGTGGAGCGCGCCCGCGCGCCGGGTCTACGCCGAGATGGTTCCGTTCGCCGTGCCTGCCGCGGCCGTCTCCGTCCTGTCCATCGTCGCGCTGCATCCGCCGGAGCAGTTGTCGCTCGCGGGCAAGCTGGCGGTTTCGGCGTACAGCCTCGTCTTCTACCTGGAGAAGACGCTCCTGCCGGCGCGCCTCTCCCCTCTCTACGGACTGCCGAATGAGGTCAATCCCTTCGCTGCCCGGTTCCTGGCGTCGTACTTCGCGCTCGTCGTCATCACCGCCATCGCGTGGGTGATGCGGCGCCGGTATCCCGGCGCCATCGCGGCCCTCATCGCATTCCTCGCGATCAGCCTGCCCATGCTCGGCGTGGTCCAGAACGGCCCGCAGATCGCCGCCGACCGGTACACCTACCATGCGGCTCCGGCGCTCGCCATTCTCGCGGGCGCGGGCCTGGCGATGCTCGTGCGGCGCTGGTCGTCGCGCGGCGCGATGACGCTCGGGGCGACGATCGTCATCGCGTTCGCGGCGCTCACCTGGCGCCAGACCGGCGTATGGCACGACTCCCGGACGCTCTGGTCGCGGGTGCTCGAGATCGAGCCCGACTCGCCGCTGGGGCACAGCGCGTGGGCGAACATCCTGTACGGGCAGAACCGCGTCGACGAGGCGATGGAGCACAGCGCACGGGCCATCGAGGCGGCGCCCGGCTTTGCCGAAGGACACAACGACCTTGGCGTCGGCTTCGCGAAGATCGGGAGGATCCCCGAAGCGGTCTCGCGATACCAGGAGGCCCTGGCGCTCAAGCCGGGCTTCGACGAAGCGGAGGCCAACTGGGGAATCGTGCTGGCCCAGCAGGGACAGCTCGACAGCGCCATCGCCCACTTCCGCCGCGCGCTCGCCGCCAACCCCGACAACGCGAACGCCGAAGTGAACTGGGGCAACGCGCTCGTGCGCGGCGGACGGACGGACGAGGCGATCGAGCACTACCGGCGGGCCCTGTGGATCCGGCCTGACCTCGCCGACGCGGAGCTGAACTGGGGCGTCGCCCTGGCGCGGCAGGGCCGGTACGCCGAAGCCCTCACGCACTTCGAAAAAACGCTGCAGCTCGACTCCGCGCACGCCGAGGCACGCGAGTATCTCGCGCGCGCGAGGCAACTGCTCCAGGCCCCGCCGCCGGCACGGTAGCGCGCGCGGCGAAGCCGAGAAGCGTCAGGGTCGGACTACGACTTCCCGCGCGCCGGCGGGAACGGGCGTCCGCGACTCCCTGCCGCCGGGCCAGCGCATCCAGACGGCCGTCGGCGTTCCCGAGAGCCCGAACACCTGGACGGCGCCGTTCTGCGACCAGTATCCCGAGCCCGCCTGCACCTCGCGCACGGGGCCCATCCGCTCGCCATACACGATGCGGAGCTGCGCGCCGACGCCGTCCGGATTCGCCGCCGGTCCCTGGACCCGCACCCGCAGTCCGGGACGGGCGCCACGATTGTGGAAGAGGCGCGTGGCCGCGCCGTTCTGCGAGACGGCGAGGTCGAGCCTCCCGTCGCGGTCGTAGTCGGCGTAGGCGGCGCCGCGCTGGTCGCCCGGGACGATCACGCCGGATGCTTCACCCGACAGAGGACGCAGGCCGCCCTTGCCGTCACCGGCCAGCAGCAGGCCCCTCCCCTCGTCGTAGCGCGGAGCGCCGATCTCGGTGGGGAAGAAGTTCTCGCTCAGGAACACGTCCTCGAAGCCGTCGCCGTCGAAATCGGCGACGCCGGCATAGAACGACGGCGCGAGCTGCGCCGCGGCCGGCAGCGGGCGCGCCTCGAAGCGGTTGCCGCGGTTGAGGAAGACCATGTGGTCGAGCGACACCGCCTGGAGGCGCTCGGTCGGCGGCGCCGGCTGGCCGAGGATGCGCTCCACGGTCGCGTCGGCGTAGGCGGCGAACGTGCCGATGCGCTGCACCAGCGACGGCATCACCGTGCGCACCCGCGCGTAGCTGTTGAGCGGCGCGAGGCCCTTGATGCGCGGATCGAAGCGCGCCATCAGCATCTCCTCCTCGCCCACCGCGCCAAACGGCCCGTGGATCATGAAGAGGGGACGGGCGCTGTCGGCCTGCATGACGGTGTTCCGGCCCCAGCTCGTCGCGACGATGTCGAGCCGGCCGTCGCCGTCGAGATCGCCCGTCGCGATCCCGTTCCACCGGCTCGTCCACCGCCCCAGCCCCCACGAGTCGGGCGCCGCGGTGAACCCGCCATGGCCGTCGGAGAGAAACAGCGCGATCGAATTCCACTCGCGCGCGAGCAGCAGGTCGGCGTCGCCATCGCCATCGATGTCGGCGAAGGTCGCCGCCGAGACGAGCCCGACCCGGTCCACCAGCGCCGTGTTGGCGCGATCGAGCTCGAACGTCCCGCCGTTATTGCGGAAGAATCCGGACGAGGCGGCGACCGGGTATCGCATCGCGATGGCCCGCCCGCCGATGAACAGGTCGAGATCGCCGTCGCCGTCGTAGTCGGCGAGGGCGAGCGGACCGGTGGCCGATTCGTGGGAGCCGACCAGCGGCGCGGGCTCCGACGGCTGGCCGCCCTTGACGCGGCTGGACGCGACGGCCGGCGGCCCGGTCATCTCCTCGATCGCCCGCGCCTGCCAGGTCGAGACGCCGATCAGCAGGCGGCTTCCCGAGCTGTCGGCGAGCCCGAGGATCGTCGTCAGGTCGTTCGCCGTCGTGCCCGCGCGCGCGGGTTGCGGCGAGAGCCGCCCGCCGTCGTTGCGGAACCACGCGAGCCGCCCGCCCTTGCCCGCGCCGACGATGAGATCCTCATCGCCGTCGCGGTCGAGGTCGAACCAGGTGACGCCGGGGCCGAGTGCCGACAGCGCATTCGGCAGCAGGAACTGGCGATCCCAGTCGTCGAAGACGTCCTCGACGTGCCTGTGGCCACCGAGCTGCGGCGTGGCGTCCTCGAAGAGCGCGGCGGGCCGGCCGCGCGCCGTGTCCACCGGGGTCCGCGCGACGGCGGTCGACTGCGTGATCTTGTATTCGCGGTTCGGGCGGACGCCGGCAATTGTGGAGCGCCGGCCGTCACGCCAGTCCACCACGATCGTGGCGCTGTCGGCGCTGCCCATCGCGAAGGACGCCTCGTAATCGCTGTGCGACAGGTAGATGCCACCGACGCCGATCTCGCGCTCCTGGAGGGGGACGGCGCCGCCATGCAGCGTGATGCGCGCGCCGACCGCGCGGGTGTTGGGCGCGTCGCCCACCAGCCGCACCGCGACACGCGCCGCCGAGGCGTCGTTGCGCATGACCAGCGCGGGCGACCGGAGGCGGTTGACCACCACGTCCAGATCTCCGTCGCCGTCGAGATCGCCGGCGGCCATCGCGTGCGAGATGTCCTCCTCCGGTCCGAAGTGCCACCGCTCGGTGGCGTCCTCGAAGGTCATGTCCCCGCGATTCCTGAAGGCAACGTTCCGCAGGCGGAGCGGCGGAAACTCCCATCGGGTCGTCCGCCAGTTCACGCCGGTCAGCCTGTTCTGGAGCCTTTCCTGGACGTCGGCGTCCATCACGTCCCACAGGTGGCCATTGGCGACGAGGATGTCCTGCCAGCCGTCGAGGTCGACGTCCATGAACATCGTGGACCACGACCACCCGCTCGCCTCGACGCCGGCGGCGAGTGAGACCTCGGCGAAGGTGCCGTCGCCGCGGTTCGCGAACAGCGCGTTCCGCTGCTGCTGGAGGGTGAGCTCCTCGTCTCCCGGCTTCTTCGGGATGGGCGTGTGCGTGGGGATCTGCGTCCGCAGCCGGCGCGAGTCCCGGCTGAGCATGTCCACCTCGAAGATGTCGGGCAGTCCGTCGCCGTTCACGTCGGCGACGTCCACGCCCATCGCCGAGTTGCTCATCTGCCGCTGCGCCGTCCCGCCGGCGCGGCGGAAGCCGCCGGCGCCATCGTTGATCCCCAGCTCGTCGGTGTCCTCGAAGTCGTTCGCGACGTACAGGTCCGGCGCGCCGTCGCCGTTCAGGTCGACGAACTTGGCGCCCAGCCCGAACGACTCGGCTTCTTCTGCGAGCGGCGATCCCGAGGCGTCGCGAAAACGGCCCGACGGCAGCCGCTCGCAGGTCGACCAGGTCTGCCTCGACATCCCGCCCTCGGCGTACGACGCGGAGGTGGCCTTCTGGCAGGCGCTCACCGGCTGGGACCTCGACCCGGACGTGTCCGAGGAGTTCGCCCGGCTGGCGCCGCCGGACGAGCAGGCGCTGCGCTGGCTGCTCCAGCTCCTCGACGACGACGAGCCTGCCGTCCGCGCCCACCTGGACCTCAGCTGCACCGACCGGTCCGCCGAGACCGCGCGCCACGTCGCGCTCGGCGCGACCGCGGGCGCGACCAACGACGAGTGGACCGTGCTGACCGACCCGGTCGGCACGACGTACTGCATCACCGAGAGGAAGCCGGCATGACGAGGGTCGACCCGCCGGTGCAGGGCGACGAGCGGACGCTGCTGCTGGCCTTCCTCGACTACCACCGCGAGACCCTGCGGCAGAAGGCCGGCGGCCTCGACGCCGCGCTGCTCGCCACCGCGCTGCCGCCGTCGGACATGACGCTCGGCGGCATGGTCAAGCACCTCGCGCTCGTCGAGCACTCCTGGCTGCGCCGGGTGTTCTCCGGCGAGGAGTACGCCGAGCCGTGGGCCTCGGTCGACTGGGAGGCGGACGAGGACTGGGACTGGCACAGCGCGCGGGACGACAGCCCGGCGGCGCTGTGGGCGCTCTACGACGCCACGGTCGACGACGCCGACGCGGTGCTCGCCGGCGCCGGCCTCGACGACCTGTCCGCCCGGCCGTCCCGGCAGACCGGCGAGCCGTTCAGCCTGCGCTGGATCCTGCTGCACCTCGTCGAGGAGTACGCGCGCCACAACGGCCACGCCGACCTGATCCGCGAGTCCATCGACGGGGCCACCGGGGAATGATCCGACCCATGACGGAGGCGGACTGGCCGTCCGTCTGGCCGTTCTTCGACGAGATCGTGCGGGCCGGCGAGACCTACGCCTACCCGCTCGACCTCACGTCCGAGCAGGCGTGCGACCTCTGGACGATGCGACCGCCCCGCCAGACCGTCGTGCTCGAGGAGGACGGCGAGATCCTCGGCAGCGCCACCATGGGCCCGAACCGGCCGGGCCGCGGCAGCCACGTCGGCACCGCGTCGTTCA
>CAMLHT010000009.1 GCA_946479895.1 uncultured Gemmatimonadota bacterium
GGTCGCCCGCAGCGCCGCCGATTCGTAGGTCGAATCGACCCTGCCGATGGGCGCCGCGATCTGCGCGATGACGATCAGGGCGCCCAGCATTTCTACGCCTCCGTCGACGCGTCGACCTCGACGCTCGCCTGCTCCCACTCGGCGATGGCCGCGTCGAGTGCCGCCTTCGACGTCTCGAGCTGCTTTCCCAGCGCGGTCGCGCGCTGGCTTCCATCGAGCGTCGTGTACAGGACCGGGTCGTCGAGGGTCGTCGTCAGGTCGTCCACCGCCTTTTCGAGCTCCGCGACGCGCGTCTCGGCCTTCGCGAGGCGCTCACGGGCCTTCCGCGCCGCGGCGCGCTTGTCCCGCTCGGGGCGATGCGGGCGTTCGACGGCCTGTCGCTCGTGAACACGGTGGCGCGCTTCCGACTCGGACGCGCGCACTCGCGCGGCGTGCAGCCGTTCGGCCGCGGCAAGCTCCCACTCGTCGAAGCCGCCGTCGAAGTCGATGATGCGCTGTTCGTGAAGGACCCACACCCGCGTCGTCAGGGCGCGAAGCAGGGCGCGGTCGTGGCTGACGAGAAGGACGGAGCCGTCGTAGTCCTCGACCGCGTCCTCGAGCGCCTCGATGGATTCGACGTCGAGGTGATTGGTCGGCTCGTCCAGGATCAGGAGGTTCGCCCCACCGAGCATCAGGATCGCCAGCGCCAGGCGCGCACGCTCGCCACCCGAGAGCGACCCCACGCGACGCTGGACCTCGTCTCCCGAGAACTCGAAGCGGCCCAGATGCCCCTGGATCGCGCCGCGTTCCCAGAGCGGCCGGAGCGAGGCGATGGTGTCGTAGATCGTGTAGTCCAGCGGAAGCTGCGAGAGATCCTGCCGGTAGTATCCGGCATCGATCCCTCCACCGAGCTTCATCTCGCCTCCCGCGATCGGATGCTCGCCGAGCAGCACGCGGATCAGGGTCGTCTTGCCGGCGCCGTTGGGGCCGATGAGGCCGACGACGTCGCCGCGCATGAGCGTCGCGGTGAAATCCTTGATCAGCGTGCGATCGCCGACGTCGATCCGCACGTGCTCGGCGGCCATCACCCGGTCGCCGCCGCGCTCGCGCGCCTTGAACGCGGGCGACATGACCGGCTCGCCACCGATCGGCGTGCTCAGGCGGGGCATGCGCTCGAGTCGCTTCCGCCGGCCCTTGGCCTGCTTGCTGTTCTGCCCAGCGAGGTTCCGCGCGATGTAGTCCTGCTCCTGCGCGATCACCCGCTGCTGCTGTTCGAACGACCGCAGCTGAGTCAGCCGGCGGAGGTTGCGTTGCTCGACGAAGGCCTCGTAGCCGCCGGTATAGGCGAATGCCGTCTGCCCCTCGACGTGAAGCACGTGGTCCACCACCGCGGACAGGAACGCGCGATCGTGGCTGACGAGAATGACCGTGCTCTGGAGGTCGCGGAGATATTGCTCGAGCCAGCGGGTGGTATCGAGATCCAGGTGGTTCGTGGGCTCGTCGAGCAGCAGGATATCCGCCGGCGCGACGAGCTGCCCGGCGAGAGCCAGACGCCCGCGCTCTCCGCCGCTCAGTCCGGCGAGGGGCGTCACGCGGGCCTTTTCAGGATTGAAGCCGAGACCGTCGAGCACTGCATCGATTCGCGGGGCGATGGTGTACCCGCCCTGTTGCTCGAATCGTTCCAGATCCCGACCGTAGCGCTCGAGGTCGGCCTCGCTGGACGACTCGCTCATGCGATTCGCCTGCTCGGTGATGGACTTCTCGAGGGCGAAGAGATCGGCGAAGGCTCCCGCCGCCGCCTCCCACACCGTGGTGGCGTTGCCGAAGTTGCGATGCTGCTCGAGCATCGATACCCGCGTCGCGTTGGGCCGGGACACGACTCCGCTCGTCCGCTGCATCTCGCCCGTGATGAGGCGGAACAGGGTGGTCTTTCCGGTTCCGTTGCGGCCGATGATGCCCCAGCGGTCGCCTTCGGCGACCGTGAAAGAGACGTCCTTGAGGAGCGTGGTCGCGCCGAAGTCGACGCCCACGTTGGTCACGGCAAGCAGCGTCATGGCGTCAACCACGCCTTCCACTCGGACTCGGCGGACCCGATCGTGAGCTTCGACCCGTTGCGAACGAGCGGCATGCGAAGCATCAGGGGTTCCTCCACCAGCTTGCCGAGCCAGTAGTCGGGGGAGTACATCGCCTGGCGGAGGCCGAGATCGAGGAAACGCTTCGACTCCCGGTCGAGCATCGCCTCCACGCCGAACTTCTGCGCGAACCGCCGCAGCTCGCCCAGCGACGCGGCCCGCTCCTGCAGGTCGACGAAGTGCGTTCGTATCCGCCGCTCAGCGAAGAAGCGCAGGGCCTTGCGAGTATCAGCGCTCTTACGGACGCCGAAGATCTGGACTTCCATGTACCGTGCCGCGGAGGTGTAGCTTGTGAGAACTGGTGCCGCGCCTCGCAGCACTCGAACGAAAAGCGGATCGTGTCCCAATCCGACGACCATAAGTTTAGCCCCACGTGGTGGCTGCGCGGACCGCATGCCCAGACGCTGTGGTCGCAGTATTTTCGTCGCCGTCGCCTCCCTCCGATGCGACTGGAGCGGCTGACCACTCCCGATGGAGACCGGCTGCACCTGTACCGCCGGGATGCCGCGCCGGGGCGGCCGCGCGTCGTCCTTCTCCATGGCCTCGAGGGATCCGTCGAGTCCCACTACGTCCAGGGTATCGTCGAGCGCGCCGAGCGACGCGGGTGGAGCGCCACCGTGCTGGTGTTCCGCGGGTGCGGGCCGGAGCTCAACACCGCGCCGAGGATGTATCACTCCGGCGAGACCGGCGACCTCCGGCTGATGCTCGACCAGCAGACGCGCCGGCGTCCCGACGAGCGGCTGTTCCTCGCCGGCGTTTCTCTCGGCGGCAACGTGCTGCTGAAGTATCTGGGCGAAGCGCCCGCGGCCGTGCCCCGGCAGGTCGCCGCGGCGGCGGCGATCTCGGTGCCCTTCGATCTCGAGGCCGGATGCCGGCACCTTCAACGCGGTTTCGCGCGGGTCTACGACAGGCATTTCCTGCGCAGCCTTCGTCGCAAGGCCCTTCAGAAGCTGGAGCAGCATCCCGGCCTGTTCGACCGGCAGCGATTGTTGCGCGCGCGAACGATCGAGGATTTCGACGATGCGGTCACGGGGCCGGTGCATGGATTCGAGGGCTCGCACGATTACTACACGCGCTCCAGCTCGATCCATTTCCTGCGCGCCATCACCGTCCCGACGCTGCTGGTGAGCGCGGAGGACGATCCGTTTCTTCCGAGGGAGGTCCTGCGGAGAGTCGCCGAGATCGCCGCCGCCAACGCGCAGCTGACCGTCCGATTCACGGAGCATGGGGGCCACGTCGGCTTTCTGTCGGGCGCAGTGCCGTTCCGGCCGGTGCACTGGGCCGAAGACAGGCTCATGCGGTTCTTCGAGGGCTACGCGCAGGAACCGTCCGCGACCACGGCGGTTTTCTGATTCGATACCTTAGATAGCGCATCCCACACTGGAGAGACCGATGAATCCTGTGATCCGCTCGACGGCGTTGATCGTTCTCGTCGCGGTCGGCGCCTGCTCAGCGCGTCAGCCAGGCTCCGAGCACGACCACGCGGCGCCTGCGACCGTGTCGACCGCCGGTGGCGAGGTCGCGTTCCAGTCGCCGGCGCTTCCGCCAAGCGCCGCCGGTGCCTCGGCGCGACTGCTGGCGTCCCCGCGCCACGGCGAGTGGGCGATGATCAGGACCGGGCCGAACGACAGCGTTCGCGCATGGGTGGTCTGGCCAAGTCGCAACGACCGGGCGCCGGTCGTGATCGTGCTCCACGAGATCTTCGGCCTGACGACCTGGGTCCGGTCCGTCGCCGATCACATGGCGGCGGAGGGGTACATCGCCATCGCGCCCGATCTCCTGACCGGCAAGGCGCCCCTCGAAGGCGACACTCTTCCATATAGCGTCGCCACCCGTGAGATCAGGACGCTTCATCAGCCCGACATTCATCGCCAGCTCGCGGAAGTGGCGAAGTACGGAATGAACCTTCCGGCGGCGGAGAAGTCGTACGGCATCATCGGATTCTGCTGGGGCGGGGGCAACGCGTTCAACCACGCCATGTATCATCCGGAAGGCCTCAAGGCAGCGGTCGTTTTCTATGGACCGTCGCCCTCGCCCCTGAGCGACGTCTCGAGAGTGGGTGTTCCCGTCCTCGGCTTGTACGGCTCGAAGGATGCGCGGCAGACGCTGAACGTCCCTCCGACCGATTCGGCGATGAAGGCGAACGGGAAGTCCTACGAGGGCCGTGTGTATGAAGGCGCCATTCACGGCTTCGTTCGCGCGCAGGCTGATCCAACTCCGACCGGCCCCTCGCCCGACGGTCCGGCCAATGTCGCCGCGGTTGCCGATGCATGGCCGCGCGCGATCGCTTTTCTCCGCAAGAATCTGGGTAAATGACCTACGTATTCGTTGGCCTCGTCTTCGTCGGTTTGCTCGCCGCCGTCCGCGTCATGCTCTATGGCGTCGAGCGTCAGCGCCCGGCAGGCGACCAGGCGCCGCGCAGCTTCTCGGCGGCGCCGGCACTGATCGCGACCTTCTGCGTCGTTGCCGGCATCGTCGGCTACTCGGCAATCCGCATGGGCCTCCAGCCCGCCTCCATATGGCTTGCCTCGCTTGGCCTGGGGGCGGTCGCGGCATTCGCGGCATCACGGATCATCGCCGCATGGTGGACCGTCGTGCCCGAGCATGACGTGGACGATGAGCGGTACGTGCTCCTGGGCAGTCTCGGGCGTGTCGTCGCGGCCATCGGACGCGACGCTGCCGGCCAGATCACCCTGGAGAGCTCAGGGCATCAGCAGGTGATGCCCGCCCGCTCGATCGACGACCAGATGATGGCTGTGGGAACCGAGGTCGTCATCGAGCGTATCGAGGATGGCGTCGCGTACGTCGAGGACTGGGCGGCGGTGGAAAAGCGGCTGTAGGAGGATCGCATGCTGGAGGCAGTCGTAGCGGCCGGCGTGATCGGCGGATTCTTCATCCTTCGCGCGATCGCCGCGACAGTGGTCTTCATCTACCTGCTCCCGGACGGCGACCGCTGTCCCATCTGCGACGGCGTGACACTCCGCGTCGAGAACAAGGGATGGAACACGCTGCTTCCCTGGTTTCGCACCAGCTGGTGTCTCGACTGCGGCTGGCATGGCCTGTTGCGCGCTGGTCCGACCACGCCCGTCCGCACGCGCGACGAGACCGTTGCCCGCCGCTGACTCAGCTCTGCGGTCGGCCCATCGCGAAGACGGCGAGCCAGCCCGGCCAGTTTCCGCTCAACTCGAAGAAGTCGTCGAAGAACGTCAGCCCGCGTTCCTCGAGCTCGGCCAGAAGCGCACTGAGCGCATCGCCGTCGAAGACCGGCCCGATGGCGATGACGTCTCCTTCCACCCTGAACTCCTCGTCCGTGAGCCCCAGGAGCCGGTCGATGTCGGCGCGAACGAGTCCCGCCGACTCGAAAGCCTGGCGGCGAATGAGAAGGGTCGAAGCGGCGTCGGAGATTCGCAGCGGCATGGGTTCGGCTCGAGGCGGGCGTTCCGAATATAGGCGGATCGGTGGCAATGCCCGCCGGTCCGACGTCCGTCTAGCTTATCCGTGATGGGCTCACAGCGCTTCGAGGAGAGCTTCGACATCATCGTCGTCGGCGCCGGGCATGCCGGCACGGAGGCGGCCGTCGCCGCCAGCCGGCTGGGCTGCCGCGTCGGCCTCGTCACGAGCGCGCTCGAGTCAATCGGCCAGATGTCCTGCAACCCCGCGATCGGTGGCGTCGCCAAGAGCACCGTCGTTCGCGAAGTGGACGCGCTCGGCGGGATCATGGGGCGGGCGACGGATCTCGCAACGCTCCAGTTCCGGATGCTGAACCGCGGCAAGGGACCCGCGGTGTGGGCCCCGCGTGCGCAGTGCGATCGCGGGCTGTACCGGCGCGCGGTGAGGACACTGCTGGAAGAGCATTCGACTCTGGAAACGATCCAGGGGACCGTCGCGCGGCTTGTCTTCGACGGCGGCCTGGTCGCCGGCATCGAGACGGTGGAAGGCAGGGCGTTCGGCGCGCGAGCCATCGTGATCACGACCGGGACGTTTCTCCGTGGCCGGATTCACATCGGGACTTCCTCTTCGTTCTCCGGCGGCCGCGCCGGCGAGAAGGCCTCGGTGGACCTCGCCGTTCAGCTCGAGGAATTCGGCCTGACGGTCGCGCGGTTCAAGACGGGAACGCCACCGCGGGTCGACGGACGATCCGTGGACTTCGACCGCACCGAGATCCAGTCGAGCGAGATCGAGCAGTTCGACTACTCCTGGTCGCATTTCTGGGATTCTCCGCGCCGGCGCGGCGAATGGACCCGGCATCCCGACCAGATGCATTGCTGGGTCACCTACCTGGAGGGCCCGGGCAAGGACATCATCACGACCAACATCGCGAAGTCGGCGATGTACGGCGGCGCCATCGCATCGCGCGGTCCGCGCTATTGCCCGTCGGTCGAGGACAAGATCGTGAAGTTTCCCGCGGCCGAGCGACACCAGATCTTCCTCGAGCCGGAGGGACACGACACAGCGGAGCTGTACGTGAACGGGATGTCCACGTCGCTGCCGGCAACGGTGCAGCTGGAAATCCTGCGAACGATCCGGGGCCTCGAGAACGTCCGCATGACGCGGGCGGGCTATGCGATCGAATACGACTACTACCCGCCGACGCAGCTGGATCCGACGCTCCAGGTCAAGGCGGTGCCCGGCCTGTTCTTCGCCGGCCAGATCAACGGGACCACTGGATACGAGGAGGCTGCCGGCCAGGGATCGATCGCCGGGATGAACGCCGCGCTGCGGGTGCTCGGACGCGATCCGGTCATCCTTGGCCGCGAGACTTCGTACATCGGCGTGCTCGTCGACGACCTCGTGACCCGCGGTGTGGATGAGCCCTACCGGCTTTTCACTTCGCGATCCGAGTTTCGGCTCACCGTTCGTCAGGATAACGCACTGCGGCGCCTCGGGCCCATCGCCGCGACGGCGGGATTGCTCAGCGCAACCGAGCGAGAGATCGTGGATCGGCGCCTGGCCGCGGAAGATGCGGTGCTGCGAGCGGCGCGCGCGACGTCGATCAGCCCGGAGCTGGCCGCCCCGATTCTCGAGGCCGCGGGGAGCAGCCCGATTCCGCACGCGGTGCGGGTCGAGGAGCTGGCCCGGCGGAATGGCGTTTCGCTGGAATCGCTCTTCGGCGCCGCTGGCGTCTTGGCAACGCTCGATCGCGACGCGCTGGTGACGGCGGAGCTGGAGCTGAAGTACGCGGGCTATTTCGCGCGCGAGCGCGAGCAGGCGGACCGGCTGCGGAAGCTGGGCGACGTTCGGCTCGATCCCGCGACTCCCTACCTCGAGTTCCAGTCGCTTTCAGTGGAGGCGCGCCAGAAGCTCGCGGCCCTCGCGCCGGCGACGATGGCGCAGGCCGCGGGAATTCCCGGCGTGAATCCGGTCGATCTACAAAATCTCATTATAGAACTTGAAAAGCGCCGGCGGTTGACAGCGCGCTGACGCCGCCGCGCACGCGATGCCGGCCGGCCCTGGCTTGGGGCCTGAAGATCCGACGACCACCCGGGACCCCCCGCCGGCTTCGGCCGAGCCGAGGCCGCTGTCACGCCACTTGCACGCTGGATCCGGGTAGAATCCCCGTTGAATCCCTGCAAGGAAGACCAATGAACAGAATGATGAAGCTGATTGCCCTCGCGGCAGTCGCCACTGCCCCGTCCCTCGGCGCCCAGATGATGCCGGCCCCGACCCCGCGAATCATCACGAGTGGAGAGGCGCAGGTCCGAGTCGCTCCCGATCGAGCGACGATCCTTATCGGCGTCCAGACCCGGGCGACGACCGCCTCGGCGGCCGCGGCGGACAACGCGCGGCGCCAGAAGGCCATTCTCGACACCCTCAAGGCACTGGGGCTTGGTCCGGACCAGCTCGCGACGCAGAACTACTCGGTATCGCCGGAGATGAAGTACGAGCCGAACACGGGAGTGGGACGGGTGATCGGATACACCGTTTCCAACGTGGTGAAGGTCGAGCTCCGAAAGGTCGACCAGGCCGGACCGGTCATCGACGCGGCCCTGACCAAGGGCGCGAACCAGATCAACAGCATCCAGTTCTACTCCTCGACCGCCGCCGAGGCACGGCGAACCGCGATGGCCGATGCGGTCAGGGACGCGAAGGCCGATGCGGAAGCGATCGCGCGCGCCGCGGGAGGCACGGTCGACTCGATCATCGAGATAACGGCGAACGCACCGCCGATCCGCCCGATGTTCGGGGAGGTCTCGATGGCCATGGCCAAGGATCGGGTCCAGACGCCGATCGAGCCCGGAGAGCAGGTGCTGATGGCCAACGTCTCCGTTATCTGGCAGTTCGTCCCCGGCGGATCCCGCTAGCAAAAGCCGGTTTTGCCTGGTTCCACGTGGAACACTTCTCCACAAACGTTCCACGTGGAACTGTGAAAAGAGGTTGAGGGGTCGAAATGGACCTACGTATTGGTCCTGGGAGAGCTATATTCGGCCCGAACTGCCCCGCTGGGGCCCACCCTTCCCTCCCTCAATCCGGGTCTGTTGCCGATCGGCCGCGTCATCGCGATTGCGAATCAGAAAGGGGGCGTCGGAAAGACGACCACCGCAGTAAACCTCTCCGCCAGCCTCGCGGCGGCGGAACAGCGAACGCTGCTCGTGGACGGCGATCCTCAGGGCAATGCGACGAGCGGGATCGGCATCGAGAAGGAGCGGATCAAGGCCAACGTCTATGACGTGCTGGTCGGTGACCGCGAAGCGAAGGACGCCATCATTCGCTCGGTGCACTTCGACCATCTGGACGTCCTTCCCGCGACGCCTGATCTCGCCGGCGCCGAGGTGGAGCTGGTTGGCCGGAAGAACCGCGAAAGGGCCATGCGCGACGGGCTGGAGTCGGTCCGCAAGGAATACGACTTCATCCTGATCGACTGCCCACCGTCGCTGGGCCTGCTCACCCTGAACATGCTGACCGCAGCCGACGCCCTGCTTATCCCGCTTCAGTGCGAGTACTACGCGCTCGAGGGGATCAGCCAGCTGCTGAACACGGTCCACTTGGTCCAGCGGAGCTCCAATCCTGGCCTGGGAATAGATGGCGTCCTGCTCACGATGTTCGACTCCCGCCTGAATCTCTCGCGCCAGGTTGCGACCGAGGCGCGTGAATATTTCGGGGCGAAGGTCTTCGAGTCCGTCATTCCGAGAAATGTCCGGCTGGCCGAGGCGCCGAGCTTCGGGAAACCGATCATTCTCTACGACGTGGCGTCGGTTGGCGCTCAGGCCTATGTGGGAGTCGCGCGGGAGCTCATTGACCGGGTGGTGAAATGATCGCAAACATTCGTTTACTCGGCTCGGCCCATGTCGGCTGAGGGCGCTGGCGGACGCAGGCTCGGCCGCGGCCTGAAGGCGCTGATCTCGGTCCCGGAGGAGACGCCGTCAGGAGGCGAGCTCGTCCGTATTCCGCTGAGCAGAATCCGTCCCAACCCCTTCCAGCCCCGGAAGACGTTCAACCCGGAAGAGCTCGCTGAGTTGGAGGCGTCCCTGGCGGCGAGTGGCCTGCTCCAGCCGATCGCGGTGCGGCGCGTTGGCGACGCGTACGAGCTCATCGCCGGCGAGCGTCGCCTGCGCGCGGCCACCAACCTGGGCTGGGAGGAAATCCCCGCGATCATCAAGGATCTCGACGACCGGTCGAGCCTCGTGATGGCCCTCGTCGAGAACCTCCAGCGGAGCGACCTGAATCCGATCGACGAGGCGCGCGGCTACCAGCGACTGGTCGACGAATTCGGGTTCACGCATCAGCAGATCGCCGACTCGACGGGAAAGGACCGCGCCACGATCTCCAACCTGCTCCGCCTGCTTTCACTGCCGGACGCGGTGATCCGGATGGTAGCGGACGGTCAGCTCTCGACGGGTCACGCGAAAGCGCTCGCGTCCATGCCGGGCACGGCCGCCATCAACCTGGCCCGCGAGATCGTCGCCCACGGATTGTCGGTTCGCGCCGTCGAGGAAAAGGCGCGCGGGCCGGGCCTATCCGACCGGAAGAAAAAAGATGCGGCCGCCGTCCCGCCTGCCAGGGCCGACAGTGCCGCCGTGGCGATCGAGAGTGCATTCAGGAAACGGCTACAGACCGACGTGCAGCTGTCCGCCACGGCGGATGGAAAGGGGTCCCTCAAGATCCAGTTCTACTCTCATGAGGATCTCGAGCGCCTTATGGACATCATAATTCCTGATTTTCGCGACACTTAAGCGGCATTCTAGCAGCAGTTTTGCGGCAAGTACACAAGTGAGCTTCGGGCCAAGGTCGAGCCTGGCTGGCTTGTATTCAAAATGCGTCTGTCCACAATCGGCCAACCGCTTGTAGCGTATTCGCTTGAGAGAAATATGAATCGAATTCGCGCAGTCTTATCCACCAGTCTCCACATGAGTGTTTTTGCATTAACCGCCTGTGCCGGCGGTCGCGAAACACCATCGAAGACGGACAGCGCGACCCTTCGTGTGGCCCTGCTCACACCCGGCCCCATCTCGGACCAGTCGTGGAACGGGGGCGCCTACGCCGGTCTCGAGCGAATCAGGGACAGCCTCGGGGCGAAGGTGAGTCACGTTCAGACGAAGACGCCCGCCGAGTTCGAGGAGAACTTCCGCCAGTACGGGGCGCAGGGGTACGACATCGTCTTCGGCCACGGCTTCGAATTCCAGGACGCGGCCCGGCGCGTCGGGCCGGAATACCCGCGGACGGTCTACATCGTCTCGTCGGCCGGCCTGAGTCAGAGCCCGAACGTGGCCGGCATCGGCTTCGCCTTTGCCGATGCTTCGTATCTCGCGGGACTCGTCGCTGGCTCGGTCACGAAGACGGGCGTGGTGGGCACGATCGGCGGCACGGAGATCCCGCCCGTGCGCGAAAGCTTCGATGCCTTCGCTGCCGGCGTGCGCGACGCAGCCCCGCGTGTCCGCGTTCTTCGCGCATATATCGGCAACTGGGACGACGTGAGCGCGGGAAAGGAGCAGGCCACCGCGCAGATCAACCAGGGAGCCGACGTCATCTTCCAGAATGCCGACGCCGCGGGCCTGGGGGTGTTCCAGGCCGCGCGCGAATCGAAGAAGACGCTCGTGATCGGATCGAACTCGAACCAGAATGCCGTCGCGCCCGAGATCACGATCGGGAGCGTCGTGATCGACCTGCCGCACGCGTTTCTCACCGTGGCGCGGTCCGTCGTCGACAAGACCTTCAAGCCGCAACCGATCATGCTCGGCACGGAGAGCCGCGTGGTGATGCTGGTCCTGAATGACTCGCTTCGCGCGCGGATTCCCGCGGCGATGCTGGCGCGTGTCGACTCGCTCCAGGCCGAGATGCTGGCCGGCCGCTTCCCGGCGAAGCTACCCGCCGCGACACGCTGACCGTGGCAAGCCTCGACGCCATCGTTCGGTTCCTCAATGAGGAGCTCCGCACTCGCGAGGTTCCGGATTATCCCGGCGCGCTCAACGGGTTGCAGGTCGGCAACAACGGATCCGTATCGCACGTCGCGGCGGCGGTGGATTTCTCGAGCGCGGCGGTCGATGCCGCCGCGGCGCGGGGGGCGGACCTGCTGCTGGTTCATCACGGCATGTTCTGGGGTGGTGCCGCTCCCCTGACGGGTCACGCCTACCGGCGAGCGGCGACGATCTTCGCCCGCAACATCGCCGTGTACAGCTCGCACATTCCCCTCGACCTGCACCCGCGCTTCGGGAACAATGTCCTGCTCGCGCGCGAGCTCGGGCTCGTCCCATCGGGGGGATTCGCTCAACTCCGTGGAGTGGCCGTCGGTGTCATGGGAGAAGCCGAGGTGCCGACCAGCGCGATTGCCGATCGCGCGAGCGCGTTCGCCCGGCGCCACGGTGGAGCGCTGCTGACGACGCCCCTCCGCGACGGCCAGGTTACACGCCGGTGGGGCATGTGCACCGGTGCCGGCGCGTCGGCCGACACGCTGCGCGAGGCGGCCGAGCTCCGGCTCGACACACTCATCGTCGGCGAAGGACCGCACCACACGGCGGTGCAGGCGATGGACTCCGGACTGACGATCCTGTACGCAGGCCACTACGCGACGGAGACGCTCGGGGTCACCGCGATTGCCGAGGAGCTCGCGGGACGCTTCGGCGTGAAGGCTTCCTTCATAGAAGCGCCGACGGGTCTGTGAGCGACGCGCTCGCTCTGGAACTGCGCGGGATCACGCGGAGCTTCGGAGCACTCGTCGCCCTCGACGACGCGAGCCTGCGCGTGCGACGCGGAACGATCCACGGGCTGCTCGGCGAGAACGGGGCGGGAAAGACCACCCTGATGCGCGTGGCGTACGGCGTCATCGCGCCTGACAGGGGAGCGATCTTCGTCGACGGGGCCGAACGGCACTTTCGCTCGCCGAGCGATTCGATCGCCGCCGGAATCGGGATGGTCCAGCAGCATCCGGCCAACGTGCCAGCCATGCCCGTCTGGGAAAACGTGCTGCTCGGCGGCAAAGGCATCGTGAAGCCGGCGAAAGGGCGCGACCGGGTTCGCCGGCTGGCAGCAGAGCTGGGCTTCAACCTGGATCCCGACACGCTGACCTCGGACCTGCCGGTCGCGTCGCAGCAGCGCCTGGACATCCTGAAGGCTGTGAGTCGTGGCGCGCGAATCCTCGTGCTGGACGAGCCGACGGCCATTCTCACCCCAGTCGAGTCCCGCGAGCTGTACGTCTGGCTTCGAGGGTTCGCGAGCCGGGGCGGCACCGTCGTCGTCATCACGCACAAGCTGCCGGAGGCGCGGGAGCACACCGACGATCTCACGGTGCTGCGCGGAGGGCGCACGGTTCTCTCACAGCCGACCGCGGTCACGACCACGGAAGCACTCACCGGCGCGATGATCGGAGACGTCCTCACGACTCGCGGACAGCCCTCCGTCGAAAAGCCAGCAGGAGAGGTGGTGATCGCCGTCGAAGGCCTCACCGTGCGCGACGAGCGCGGGTTGCCGGCGATCAGAAATGCCACGTTCGACGTGCACGCCGGAGAGATCGTCGGCGTTGCGGGAGTGGAAGGATCCGGACACCACCACCTGCTTCTCGGACTCGCCGGGCGGGCCGTCGCCGCGAGCGGCAGGGTGCGCGCGCCGGCGGACATCGGACTGATCCCGGAAGACCGTCACCGCGATGCGGTGGTCCTGGACTTCACGCTCGAGGAGAACGTGGCGATCCGCGGCGCGGGAGCCCGCAAGGGGCGGGTGCCGTGGCGCGGCATCTCCAGACGCGCGGACGAGCTGCTTCGCCGGTTCGACGTCCGGGCACGCGGGCGTCGTGACCGTATGGCCACGCTTTCGGGCGGTAACCAGCAGAAGGTCGTTCTCGCGCGCGAGCTGGATGGAAATCCGAAAGCGATCGTGGCCGAGAATCCCACGCGGGGCCTCGACATACGGGCGACGGAGTTCGTGCGCGGCCAGCTGCGGGCCGCGCGCGAGAGCGGTATCGCCGTGGTCGTCTACTCCTCCGACCTCGACGAGCTGATGGAGCTCGCCGACCGCGTCCTCGTCGTGCACGCCGGCGTCGTGGCCGAGGTGCCTCGTGATCCCTCGCTCATCGGAGCGGCAATGCTGGGGCTTCCGGCGTGACGTTGCCGCGGGAGGACGTCGATCCCCGCCGATGGCGCATGCTCGCGATTCTTTCGCTCGCCGAGCTGCTGGGGATGTCGCTGTGGTTCGGCGCGAGCGCGGTCGCCGGTGAGCTCGGCGCGCGGTGGTCGCTCGATACGTCGCAGCTCGGCTGGCTGACGTCCGTCGTGCAGTTGGGCTTCGTGGTCGGCACGGCGCTCGCGGCGTTGCTCAACCTCGCGGACATCGTTCCCGCTCGCTGGTACTTCGCCGGGGCGGCGCTCGCCGGGGCCCTGGCGAACGCGGGACTTCTCGTCGTCGAGACATATCAGGGCGCACTGCTGTTGCGCTTCGCGACCGGCCTGTTCCTGGCGGGCGTCTATCCACCGGCGATGAAGATGGCCGCCACCTGGTTCCGGGCGCGCCGCGGCCTGGCGATCGGCACCGTGGTCGGCGCGCTGGTGATCGGAAAGTCCACGCCGTACCTGATTCACGCACTGCCGCACGCGACTTCCGCCGCCGTGGTGATCACGGCATCCCTCGGAGCGGTCGCGGCGGCCCTGTTGATCGCCGCATCGTACCACGACGGGCCCTATGCATTTCCGGCGCGCCCCTTTTCATTCGGGCTGGTCGGGTCTGTCTGGTCGAGCCGGGAGTGGCGTCTCTCGACCGGCGGATATCTCGGTCACATGTTCGAGCTCTACTCGTTCTGGACCTGGATCGCCGCCTTCGCGGCCGCGAGCCTCGCCATCACGCACGGCGCGAGCGGGCCGCTCGTTTCGATCGTCGCGTTCCTGGCAATCGCCGCCGGCGGCATCGGCAGCATCTGGGGCGGGATCGCCGCCGACCGGCGGAGTCGCGAGTGGCTGGTCACCGTGGCGATGATCGGCAGCGGTACATGCGCGCTGTTGTCCCCGCTCGTGTTCGGCCGAGGGACCGTCGCGCTGATCGTGATCGCGGTGGTGTGGGGATTCTTCGTGGTCGCGGACTCCGCGCAATTCAGCGCCCTGGTCACGGAGTCGGTGCCACCGCACGCCGTCGGCACGGCGCTGACCCTCCAGACGTCGGCGGGGTTCCTGCTGACCATGGTGTCCATTCAGCTGATTCCGCCGCTGGTGGGAAGCATCGGGTGGCGATGGGCCTTTCCGCTGCTGGCGCTGGGCCCCGCCGCCGGCGTGGCGTCGATTCGCGCCCTGGTGCGATCACGAACCGCAGCGGCGGCTCGAGGCACATGAACCGCGTCCCGCGGTGGCTCATTCTCGCGGCGGTGCCGGTGGCGGTCCTCGCGCTGACGGCTCTCTTTCTTCTTGCCGCGGGGCTCGACGTGGCGACGGCTGGCCGCGCGATGGTGGAAGGGTCGCTTGGCTCGTCGTACGCGATCTTCTCGGCGACACTCGTGCGGTCGGTGCCGCTGATACTCACCGGCCTCGCCGTTGCCTGGGCCTTCAACGCCGGTGTGTTCAACATCGGAGTCGAAGGGCAGTTCCTGGTCGGCGCCGCGGCAGCGACCGCGGTCGTCCTGCGCGGCCCTTCGGCCGGGCTGCTGACGACGGCGCTGGCCATGGTGGCGGGAGCGGCTGCGGGAGCCGGGTGGGCAGCGATTGCCGCGTGGCTGCGGGTGAAATATCAGGTGCTCGAAGTGATCAGCACGATCATGCTGAACTTCGTCGCCATTCAGCTCGTGGCTTACCTCGTCCACGGCCCCCTCGGAGATCCCAACGGCATCTACCCACAGAGCCCGTCGCTGCCGCCATCGACCTGGTTGCCGGCGATCGTGCCCGGAACGCGACTGCACGCCGGCTTCGCGCTGGCGGTCATCGCCTGCGCCGTCGCCTGGTACGTTCGGGCCCATATGTCTTCGGGCTTCCGGCTGAGACTCGTCGGGGCGAACGCGAACGCGGCGTGGATCGCCGGCGGGGTTTCGGTGAGCCGGGTGACGGTCGGCGCGTTCCTGATCAGCGGGGCGATCGGCGGACTGGCGGGCGCCGTCGAGGTCAGCGGCGTCACCTACGCGCTGTACGAATCCATCTCGCCGGGCTACGGCTACACCGCCATCGCCATCGCGCTCCTCGCGAACCTCAACCCGGCGGGCGTGATCGTCGCCGGCATCGGGTTCGGGGCCATCGAGGCCGGCGCGGCGTCCATGCAACGCGATGCATCGGTCCCCGCATCGATCGTGTCCATCATCGAAGCGACCCTGATCCTGCTGCTTGCCGCCTCACGCCTGCACCTGTTCGCGGGGCAGCGGGCCAGGGTGGAAGGAGCCTGACGATGGCGGCCTTCGAGAACTTCCTCGAGTCCTCGGTGCGAACGGGAACGCCGCTGCTCCTTGCCGCGCTCGGGGAGACGGTCGTCGAGCGCGCGGGCATCATCAACATCGGGCTCGAGGGCCTGGTGATTGGCGGCGCCTTCGGCGCACTGGTCGGGGCTACCTACGGCGGAACGATGACGGGCTTCGTCGTTGCAGTTCTCGCCGGCGTCCTGCTGGCCCTCCTGTTTCATGCATTCGTCGACCTGCTGGGGACGGACCAGATCGTGACGGGGACCGCGATCACCATCCTGGGCCTCGGGCTGACCGGCGCGCTGTACCGGACCATGTACGGAACCACCGGGGCCGCGCTCTCGATCACGACCATCTCCCCGATCGACATTCCCGGACTCTCGGCGATTCCGTGGATCGGACCGGCGCTCTTTCACCAGCCGGCGACCACCTACCTCGCGTTCATGCTCGTGCCGGCGGTCTGGTGGTGGATGTACCGCACGCATGGCGGACTCGCACTGCGCGCCATTGGAGAGTCACCGGAGGCGGCGGTCGTCTCCGGCGTATCGCTGCCGCGCTATCGCCTGGCGGCCCTGGCGTTCGGCGGTGCGCTTGGCGGGCTTGCCGGGGCTACCCTCGTCCTCGCGCAGGTGGGCACGTTCGCCGAGGGCATGTCGGCGGGACGGGGGTTCATCGCCATCGCCGTCGTGGTTCTTGGCCGCTGGAGTCCGATTGGCGCGGCGATCGCGGCGATGATCTTCGGGGCAGCGATGGCCGCGCAGTACTGGGTACAGGCCCTCGGGCTCGCGATCCCCTATCAGGTGGTACTCGCGCTGCCGTACGTCCTTACGCTGGCGGCGCTCGCTGGAGTGGCGGGTCGGGTGCGGGCGCCGGCGGCCCTCGGCAAACCGGTATTCCGCCCGCTCAACAACTGAATCGTCGGCTCATCCAGCGCAGCTTCCATTGGCGGCCACCCGCCCTCTCGACGATGCTGTACGACGTCTGGTCGCCGAAGTCATGCGAGAACACGAGGTCGAGCGCGCCGGACCGCGACCTCAGCGCCGCAAGGAGCTCGCTGCCTTCGACCGTCTCTTCCGGGCCGGTGGATCGCGACGACCAGGCGAGCGTCGGAGTCGTGCTGGCTGCCGAATCCAGCTCGGCGACCAGCAGCGTTCGCTCCTCGAGCGGGCTGTCCTCCTGATTGATCTGGCGTCTCGTCGTCGCGACGATCGCCATTCGCCCGTCGCCGACGGGGACCCGCCACATGTCGACGAGCGTGAACGGCAGTCCAGCGAATCGGCCACCGGCTGCATTCGGGACCGTCGAGGCGAGGCGGAAGACGATGGTGGCGAGCCTGGCCGAATCACTCCGGGCGATTCCCTCCAGCGAATCCGCCACGACTGGACCGAGAGCCCCGCCGACGAAACCCACCCCCCAGCCGCGATCCGGCGAGGGGTCGAGCGCGCCGTCGACACAGCCCTCGGAGCCGGCGCTCAGGGCGAGCCTGGCGGAGATCGACGATCCATCGAGCCGGAACAAGGTCGCTGGACGCTGAAGCGGTCCTTCTTCCGGGTCGGGCGACGTCGAATCCGCCGGAATCACGAGGGCACGATCGTTCGAGTGCGCCGGCACCAGGAGCAGAAGATCCGCATCCGGGAACCAGGGTATGCCGCCCGCGGTGACTGTCGCGCTGTCGGCCCGCGAGGGCGAGGACGCCGCGCGATCCGGCGTCGAATCTCCCGAGGTGCACGACGCCCCAAGAGCCAGACATGCCACGAGGGTCGTGCGGCGCCGATGGCTCATTGGTCGTAATTTGCTCTCGGTGAGTGCCCGGTCAATGACGTACGTCGCCTGATCCCGTCACTTCGTGATCTATTCCCTCCTTCGCACGGCGGCGGCGGTCGCGCTGCGGTGGTATTACGCGGACGTCACGATCGTCGGCAGTGAGCGCGTCCCGCTGGCCGGACCCCTGATCGTGGCCGTGAACCACCCGAACGCGCTCGTGGACGTGCTGGTCGCGGGACGCGCCGTCCCGCGACGACTCCGCTTTACCGCGAAGGCCACCCTGTTCGCCAACCCGGTGGCAGCGGCCATCCTGCGGTGGCTGGGCGTGGTGCCACTCCGGCGGGCTACCGACGAAGCCGGCGCCGGCGGCGCAGATCCCTCACGCAACGCTCAGGTATTCGATGCGATCGCCGCGAGTCTCGCCGACGGTCGGGCCATCCTCATCTTTCCCGAGGGCAAGTCTCACGACGAGCCGGCCATGGCGCCGCTTCGGACGGGCGCGGCACGCATGGCGCTCCACGCGCTAACGAGCTTTGGCGTCACCGGAATTCGCGTCCTGCCCATCGGCCTGATCTTCGAGCGCAAGGACCGGCCTCGTTCGCGCGCGATGGCGTTCGTGGGCGCCCCCATCGACGTCGATCCGCTGATCGCGGCGAGTCCCGACGCGGTGCGTGATCTCACGGCGACCATCGACGCCCGCCTTCGTGAGCTGACGCTCAACTATCGCACGATCGATGATGCGCTGCTCGACGCGCGAGTCTCGCGGATTCTCGCCGCCCTCGTGCGCTTCGACGCGCCGTCCGTTGGCGATCCCGGCGACCTGAGGTCGCGCACGGAGATCGCCCGACTGCTTCCGCGCGTGCGCGCCGACCTGCTGAAGGAAAGCTCGCCGCACCGGGAGCGGGCGATGGCGCTCGACGCCGCCCTCCATGGACTGGACGAACGCCTGCGCGCGCACCGCATCTCGCTCGACGACCTGACCATTTCCCGCAGCGTCGGGCCCGGGGTGATGTTCGTGGCGCGCGAGGCGGCGATGGTGCTGCTCGCCGGTCCTGTGGCCCTCTGGGGATCCATCAATCATTTCCTGCCGTTCAGAGCGGCGCTCGCCGCCGGCGGGCGCGTGCGCCACAGCGCCGCCGATCCGGCGATGCGAACCATCGTCGCCGGCGCGGCATTCGTCCTCATGATGTACATGGTCCAGAGCGCAGTCGTGACGCTCGTGTTCGGGCCCTGGTGGGGGCTGGGTTATGTCGCGAGCCTTCCCGTTGCCGCCGACATCAACCTTCGCATGCGCGAGCGTCTTCGCCGCGCGCTGCGGCGAGCCCGCACCTACCTGTTCTTCCGGGCCCGGCCGGCCCTGCACGAGCAGCTCGTCCGTGAGGCCGACGGGCTGCGGGCGGAAGCCCTCGCGCTCTACGAGGTCAGCGGCGCGGGCTCGCGCGCCTGATCAACCACGGGGCGGGAGGAATCGGCCGACGAGGTCCCAGTGCCATGCGGGCCGTCGAACACCCGTCCGCGGGTCCTTCAGCGGCTTGAACTGAAGCCGCTCCGGCGGAAGCCCGACTGATGCGCCGTACCGGAGCAGCCGCTCCCGATCCACCGAGACGAGGTGCGCCATGGGCCGGCCGAACCAGACATGGCGGTGAAGCCAGAGCCCTCCGTCCATCGCGTGAATCATCCCGTCCCGCCGCGACCGGAACTCCTGGTAGACCAGATCAGCCACGAACGACCGTCATTCGCAGGCGAGGGATCCCTGGTTGGATGCCGGAGGCACCGGGGCAGCGGTACCGAGGTAGAACGCGCACTTGCGCGGAACCGCCCGGGGGTGCGTGATGGTGGCCGACCAGCCGGTATTGGTCGCTTCCACGACCGTCAGCGTCATCTCGGTCGACGGAGCGAAGTTCAGGCTGTCCAGGATGGCCGTGTATTCGCCATGCTCGGCGAAGTACGTCTCTTCCGCCTGACCGAGGTTCCTGAGCGCATTCTGCATCGTCGCGACGTTCGCCTTCTGCTTTACCGTCGTGAATCGGGTAATCGCGATGGCCGCGAGCAGACCGATGATCATCACGACGATCATCAGCTCGATCAAGGTGAAGCCCCTGCGTCGGGAATTCATCATGAGTTCGGAAGGCTGGCCAGCGGGTTCGTGGGCGGGCCCGATTCCGGACCCGGTGTCTGACTTGCGCTACTCCGACTTCGTGTCGAGCCAGTTCACGCCGGTTCCCATGTCGACGACCAGGGGGACCCGCAGGTCGGCGGCGTGCTCCATCTCATGACGGACGAGCGCCGATATCGACTCGAGCTCGTCTTTCGGCACCTCGAAAACTAGCTCGTCATGAACCTGTAGAAGCATCCGCGTCCTTACACTTTTGTCATGAAGGGCCCCATCGATCCGGATCATCGCGACCTTGATCAGGTCGGCCGCGGATCCCTGAATCGGCGAGTTGGCCGCCGTGCGTTCACCGAATGCGCGGATGTTGAAATTGCGGTCGCGAATCTCCGGGATGTAGCGCCGCCGCCCGAACAGCGTGGTGACGTATCCATGCGTCCGGGCGTGCTCGACCTGTGAGTCGAGGTACGCGCGCACGCTGGCGAAGCGCTCGAAGTATCTCTCGATGAACTCCTTTGCATCCGCGTGCGCGATCTTCAGCTGCTTCGAGAGCGCATGCGGGCCCTGGCCGTAGATCGTGGCGAAGTTGATGGTCTTCGCCCGCGCGCGCATCTCCCCTGTCACCTCGGCGAGAGGGACGTCGAAGATGAGCGCGGCGGTCTGCCGGTGAATGTCGCCGCCGGCGTTGAACGCCTCGACGAACGCGGGATCGCCGGACAGGTGCGCGAGCAGCCGGAGCTCGATCTGCGAGTAGTCGGCGGCGAGAAAGACGTTGCCCTTCTCCGGGACGAAGCCCCGGCGGATGTCGCGGCCGAGCTCGCGCCGGATGGGAATGTTCTGGAGATTCGGGTCGCTCGACGACAACCGACCCGTCGCGGCGACGGTCTGGTTGAAGTTCGAGTGAAGGCGGCCGGTCCGCGGATTCACGAGCGCCGGCAACGAGTCGATGTACGTGCTTTCCAGCTTCGATATCTCGCGGTACTCCATGAGCAGCACCGGTAGCTGATGCCCTTCATCGGCGAGCTGCTGGAGGACGGTCACGTCCGTCGAGGGCCCGGTCGGAGTCTTCTTCAGCACCGGCAAGCCGAGCCGCTCGAAAAGGATCTCACGGAGCTTGAGATTCGAGTTGATGTTGAAGACCTCGCCGGCGAGCTCGTAGATCTCCTTTTCCACGCGCTGGCGCTCGCGCGCGAAGCGCTCCTTGAGCGTGGCGAACCACGACTGGTCGATGGAGACGCCGTGCCACTGGAGCTCGGCAAGCACCCGCGCCAGGGGCAGCTCCACCTCACGGTAGAGCTGCAGGAGCTCCAGCGCCTCGAGCTGCGGCGTGAAGACCTCCACGAGCCGCAGCGACATGTCGGCGATCTCGCCCGAGAAGTCCCGCGCGCACGTCGTCGGCACCTCGTCGAAGGGAATCGCGTCCCTGCCCTTGCCGCACAAGTCTTCGACCGACGTCATCGTATGGTCCAGGAACTCCATCGCGAGCAGCTCGAGGCCATGTGAGCGGCGCCCCGGATCCAGGACGTAACTGACGATCATCGGATCGAACTCCACGCCGCGCAGCTCGATGCCCTGCATGCGGAGCGCGAGTGTGGCGAACTTCGAGTTCTGCACCGCCTTCGCGATTCCCGCATCCTCGAGGAACGCGCGCAACGGCTGCATGTCGGCGGATGCCAGCGGCGGAAGATTCCGGATCGGATCCTCACGCTCGGCCAGGGCCCGAGCCGCGATGCTCGTGGGCGTCACGGTCTTTGCCGCGCGCTTCTTCGGGACGGCCGGGGCGCTGCCGTCGAGCAGCAGGGTGCCTTGCTCGGGCTGCCTCTCGCGATGGTCGAGCGGCAGGTACCAGGCTTCGCCGGGAGCGGTGGCGATGGAAACGCCGACGACGCGGGAGCGAAGGGGATCGATGAACTCTGCGGACCCCGTATCCCGCACGAGCTCCACGTCGAGCCCGACGATCGGAAGCGCCCGCGCCCTGTCGAGGACCGCCCGCATCTCGGCGACACTCTCCACCGTGCGGTAGTTCAGGACCTTCGGCGATTCCGCTTTCGTCGCTGTCACCTGCGTGGTGTTCGCCGGAGCCGGGGCCTCGGCCGCCCGCGCGAGTCCCTTCGCCAGGCCATGGAACTCCAGCTCGACGTAGATCGGCCGCAGCAGGTCCGTGTCGGGCGCCTGGATGCGCAGCGCCTCGAGGTCCAGGGTCATCGGGAGATCGTCCCTGATCGTGACGAGCTCCTTCGAGAGCAGGGCTTCGGCGCGATAGGTCTCCAGCGCCTCGCGAGGCCGCTTCTTCGTTCGCCAGGATGTTCTCGATCGTCCCGAACGACGACACGAGCTCCTGTGCCGTCTTTTCGCCGATGCCTTTCACGCCGGGCACGTTGTCCGACGAGTCGCCCACCATCGCGAGATAGTCCACGACGTGGACCGGCGGAACGCCGAGCCGCTCGCTGCCATTCTCGACGCTGACCCAGCTCTCTTCGACACTGGCCGGCCCGCCGCGCCCCGGGTTCAGGAGCCACACGCCCGGCCGGACGAGCTGCTGAAAATCCTTGTCGCCCGACACGACGACGACGTTCACGCCCGCCTCGACGCCCTGGCGCGCGAGGGTGCCGATGACGTCGTCCGCCTCATAGCCCTTCAGCGAGAGGATCGGGATGCGCGAAGCCTCGAGGATCTGGCAGATGCGCTCCATGCCCCGATCGAAGTCGGACTGGAGCTCTTCGGTCAGCTTCTCGCGGGTGGCCTTGTAGGCCGGATAGCGCTCGTGGCGGAATGAAAGTCCCGAGTCGTGCACCCAGCCGAGGTAATCCGGCTTGTGCGTCGTCGTCAGGCGCTGGAGGAAGTTCACGATCCCCCAGGCGGCGGACGTATTCTCGCCGTGCTTGGTGGTGAGCGGACGGGAGATCAGCGCGAAGAACGCGCGATAGATCAGCGCGTAGCCGTCGACGAGGAAGAGCTTCGGGGATTCGGGGCGGGACGGCGTGGTCACGGACGGAGAGGGTGCGTCATGTCCTTCAAATATGGCGGCCCCTCATGCACCGAGGGCGCTGATCGGTGGATCGGCGCCCTCGTCCGTTCGTTCTCGAACTTCCAGCCAGCTCGCAGGCCTGCCGAGCGGGTGGGTCAGGCTCGCGTAACGTTGGCCGCGTGAAGCCCCTTTTCCCCGGTGTGGATCTCGAACTCCACTTCCTGGCCTTCGGCGAGGGTCTTGAAGCCGTCCATCTGGATCGCCGAAAAGTGCACGAAAACGTCCTCTCCGCCTTCCTGCTCGATGAATCCGTAGCCCTTGGCGTCGTTGAACCACTTCACCTTACCTCTGGCCATGCGCGCTGCCTCCCAACGAGTTGAATCGGCCCTGCACTGCGGTATGCGTGCAAGCTGTGCCTGACTTGCGGGGGGCTATATAGGACCGGGGGGCACTTCTTGTCAAGAAAGCCGAGCTCGCCTACCGGCAGCCCAGACAGAGGCCGGAAAGCGCCAGCAGGGACCTGAAGTCGGCTGCGCTGACCGGGGAGAGCCGCCAGGTGCCCGAACCATCGGCGTCCACGAAGACCAGCAGGAGGCGGTGCCGACGGTAATCCCAGGTGATCACCCGGCCGATGCCGGTGGAGTCCGCCGGCTGGGGGTCGCTGCGTGAGTCGGGCTCGCCGAGGGCGGCAAAGGCACCTCCTCGATCGGTTTGCCAACCGGGGGTCGTGCCTTCGCGGAAATCGGCGGCGGCTATGCGAAGCCGGCGGGCGTATTCCAGGAACGCTTCGTTCTCGGACGTCGAGGGGTTGGGATCGGTCCGCCGCATCAGCTCGGCCCACTGGTGGGGCCGGGCCTGGGGCGCCGCGCTCCTGATGCGTTGAAGCTCCGGATCGCTGGCGAAGTACTTCAGCGACGCGACGAGATCGTCGATGGTCGTGACGGGGAGGTCTACTCCGACCGTGACCCTTGCGGGCATCATCGCGATCTCGGCGCCCGACGTCGTGCCCGCCACGATGCGAAATGCCCCGAGGCCCAGCCGGTATGCCGGAAGCGAGCCTGTGGCGGAGCGAACGCCGGCACCCCTGGGCAGCACGACCGTGTCGGCGGCCACTGGAGCGACGGCGGAGGCGAAGGCGGCCAGGATTATCGTGTCGGGAGCCGCGGCCTCGTAGCCCTCGACGTAGAACTGGAGCGACGAGTCCCGCCCGTATCGGATCGTCGATCGCGGATTGGCAACGACGGTAAGGGGATCGCTTCGCGCGCGCCGGGGATCCGCGGCAAAGACCGGGATCGGGACGGCCACCGCTCCGTCGCGAAGCGCCGGCACCACGATGGGCGCGTTCACCGTGCCCGTCGCCGCGCCAAGAGAATCCTGCACGGCGAGGCGAAGCGTGTAGGCTCCGGGAGCAAGGCGAAGCATCCGCTGGAAGAGCACGCCCTCGTCGGCTCGCGTCGTCTCGCTGAAGCTGGCCACCCGCACCTCACCGGACGGCAGCTCGCTGCGCGCGATCGTCCCGCCGACCAGCATCTGGATGCGCACCGAGTAGAACGCGGCGTAGCGGTCACCCGCGCGCACGAAGGACAGCGAGCGAGGCGGAAGGGACAGCGCGACGAAGACCGATGTCGAATCGAGGAACTCCGTGGCCGCGAAGCGGACCAGGCCGACGAACGGAATCTCGCCGGAGCCGACGAGGAATCCCGCGTCGCGATACGGCTCGACGCTCGCGGGTGGCGGAGGCTCACGGAGAGTGACCGGTGCCGCCACCGGAGTCGGCGCGACGGCGGCCGTCGAGCACGCGACGCTCAACGCCGATATGGCGAGCACACTCGTGATGACGAGTCGACCGGGACGCCCCGGTCGTGCGTCACGCCAGCGTTCCATTGCTTGCCACCCGTGTTTGCCGCGGTTAGGTTCGCGCCGTGCCTAGAGAGAATCTGGTCGGCCAGACCATCGCGGGCTACGCCCTGGAAAGCGAAGTCGGTGAGGGTGGAACGTCAGCGGTGTTTCGGGCCAAGCACCCGGTCCACGGAACCGTCGCGGTGAAGGTGCTGCGCGAGAAGCTCCGCGCGGACAAGACCGCCGTCGCGCGCTTCCTTCGCGAGGCGCGGTTCGGCGAGCGCGTCGTGCACCCGAACGTCGTGCGCACCCTGGAGATCGGGGAAGCCGGCACCGGTCTCCACTTCCTCGCGATCGAGTGGGCGAAGGGCGAGCTGCTCGAGAAGTACGCCAAGCGTCGCGGCCCGCTGCCCCCGGATGAAGTCGCCGAAATCGTGGCGCAGATCGGCGAAGCCGTTCACGCGGCCCATCAGGTCGGTGTCGTGCATCGCGACCTGAAGCCGGACAACCTCATGTACGATCCGGACACGCGTCGCGTGAAGCTGCTCGACTTCGGTATCGCGACGGACACGGACACGTCTGCGGAGGAGCGCCTCACGCGCGCCGGCTTCTTCGTCGGCACCCTGCTGTACGTCGCTCCCGAGGCGCTGTCCGGCGAGCTCGTGGGCCCGCAGGCGGATCAGTACAGCCTCGCCACCATCGCCTACTTTCTGCTCACAGGCTGCCATCCGTACGTCGCGAAGAGCCAGCGCGAGATGTTCTCGCAGCTCCTGTCGCAGCCGCCGATTCCGCTGAATCAGGCGAAGCCCGGCATGCGGTTTCCGGCAGCGGTCGAGGCGGTGATCATGCAGGGATTGAGCAAGGATCCGCGGCAACGCTTCCCGTCGGTCGTCGACTTCGCGAACCGACTTCGCGAAGTCCTGCTCGCCGCCGGAAATGGCTCGAGCGAAGGCGGCCTCTTTTCCCGGGTCAAGTCGATCTTCCGGAGGTAACGTCCTCCGGCGGTGACCCCGGCGCCGCGGCGATCGGACTGGCCTGGAGGTCCGCGAGCTCGAGCGGCAGCCAGACCGTGAAGGTCGATCCCTTCCCCGTCTGGCTCTCGAGCGTGATGTCGCCGCCGAGCGCACGGGCGAGCCGGCGCGAGATCGCGAGACCGAGGCCCGTGCCTCTCGCGACCGAATCGGTCCGCGGACCGGCATTCACCTGCTCGAACTCGTCGAAGATGCGCTCGCGATCGCGATCGGCTACACCGACGCCGGTGTCGGCCACCTGGAGCGCGATCCACGCGGCGTCACGGTCGGGCGCGGCGGCGAGCAGGCCGGGTTCATCCGGCGTTCGACGAACGGTCGGATGCGATCCCGGGAGCACTTTCGCGCGCACGGCAACCGAGCCCGATGGCGTGTACTTCACGGCGTTGCCGAGGAGGTTCACCAGGATGTGGCGCAGGTGCGTGGGGTCGGTGCGCAGGCGTGGCAGCGTGGCCGGAACGGAAATCGAGAGCCGCAGCGACCGCTCGGCGAACAGTGACTCCAGCTCGCTGGCGATGTTGAGGACGTAGGGGCGGAGCGAAATCACCTCGCGCGAGACCTCGAGTCGGCCCGCCGCGATGCGGGCGATGTCGAGGATCTGGTCCACGAGCTGGCGAAGGTGCGTCGCGGACGCCGCGATGCGATCGACCGGCCCGATCTGGCGCGGCGCGAGCTCACCGTAGACTCCGTCGCGGAGCATCTCCACGAACCCCACGATCGCCGTGAGCGGAGTGCGAAGCTCGTGCGAGACGTTGGCCAGGAACTCACTCTTCATGGCGTTGGCGCGCAACGCCTCGACCGACAATCGCTCGATATCCGCCGATCGCGCCGCCGCCTGGAGCGCCTGCTGCCTGGACCGGGTCACGCCGATGCCGATGAGCAGCATGCCGAGGACGCCGATCACCCACAGGCGGGCGCGGGCCGT